>JAPLLG010000013.1:0-300000 GCA_026387665.1 Nitrospirota bacterium | reverse complement strand
GGGAGGATCACATCGCCAATGGTGCGCTGGTACTTGTCGTGACCGTAAGTCGGATGGTGACTTCCTTCCCGAAGGCAAGGTCAGAGGCGGCTTGCTTCGCTCGCCGGCCGCAAATTTGACCCTTCTCATGGCAGTCGATGCCGTTACCCGACCTCGCTTATGGGGGGGGCAGATCACGGCTAAGCCTCCTTGGTCGTGCTGGACTTAATCGTCCTCAAATGACGCGTGCCGGCAGCTTCGGATTCAGTACCTTGCGGGCACTTTCAACACCACTGACTGGCAACCGTGTTGGATTGAGCAACCCCACCTGCATTAGGACACCGGCCTGATCCCAATAAATGTGCTCGTGAGAAATCTTTCCATTCTTGAACCCCACAATCACAGCTACGGCCATCTCCACTTTCTTGCCCGTTGGCGGCACACCTGGCAGCAACCAGTCTATAGCCGTGGTGTGCGTAAAGCCGATGACCAATTCTTCCACGATCTGGTCGATCCCAACGGTACGGGAGACGTTGACCATCGTGACATCTGGAGGGAAAAACTTGCCAACAAGGTGGTCGCGGTAAAACTCGCGAACTCCTGTACTGCCCACTCCCCCGGTCATTACCGGCACATGGTTAAGATGGGGATTATCGGTCATGGTGGCCATCGTGGTTTCGAGGTCACCTGCCATCTCTGCCTGCACATGGCGCTCGAACAGTTCGACCATCGCCTTTTGAGCTCCAGATAAATGAACGCTCATGGTGCACATCCTTTCTAGTACGGGGGACTATAGGAATAGTCTCTAGTCGCATGGTTGCCGTCAAGGAAATCCTTCTTTTCCATATTTTTCTTCCAAAAACAAAACTGTTCATGCTTAAGTGACTTTAATCTTTAAAGATGGGAGAAAAACTGGCATGAAAGCGTTCATTACTCAGGATACGCCTGTAACAGATGAGGTGTTGAATACTATTGCCCACCTTCCAACCAAAAGCTTGCCGCAGATAGTCGAGGAAGGTTTTCTCACGAAGCTGACAGACAAGGACTTCATGCGTGTCGCGGTTCTGTTGGCGCAGAAGGGATATGATGAAGGCGGCTGTCCGATTGGTGGCGTGGTTATCAGCAATCAAACCCGTCAGATTTTAGGCAAAGGGCATAACACGCTTGTACAGGAGAACCACCCTTACAATCATGGCGAAACATCCGCGATACGAGATGCAGGGCGCCGCGATTTCAGTCTGACGACAATTTTTACGACATTAAGCCCGTGTGATGTGTGTGCAACATTGATTTATATGCGCCAGTTCAACAGGGTCGTCGTGGGTGATGTGACAAGTGCTTCAGGCAACGAAGAAATGCTCCGCCAAAATGGTGTTCAAGTTGATATTCTAGAAGATCCCGAAGGTATTGCGCTCTATGCGAAATATCGGGCAGAAAAACCGGATCAAGACATGGAAGACTGGAAAGGTCTGGCTGCTGTCCGACAAACGGCTGCGCCTAAATCGTTATAATAAATTCAGACAATAGTTTACTGTTTGGCTGCAAAGCCAATCATTCCAGATCCCTTCGGGGTTCAGCATTCTCTCCGTGGTCAGTATTACCGGATGGTTTTACTCCCGGCAAAATCAGAGACAACCCCGTAGATCAAACAGTTATCGTGAGAAGGTATGGGGTGAGTGACGGGTTTCGAACCCGCGACCTCCGGATCCACAATCCGGCGCTCTAACCAACTGAGCTACACCCACCATACGAAGGAAACAGAGGAGCCGATCTCGATGGCAGAAGGGGGATTCTAGCAAAGGGAGCAGGAGACCCGCAACTCGCTGTCTGGCCCTTCAGCCCCGCGCGTCAAAGGCCGCCTGCATTTCTGCAAGAATGGCGGCAGCGGCGGCGGCAGGATCCGAGGCGTCTCTGATGGGCCGGCCGATCACCAAATAGTCGGCCCCCGCCGAAATCGCCTGGGTCGGCGTGGTCGCCCGGGCATGGTCATCGACCCCCTTGCCGGCCGGGCGCACGCCTGGCGTCACGATGAGAAAACGAGGACCGACCTTGGGACGGAGGACCCCCGGTTCTTCGCCTGAGGCCACGACCCCGTCGCAGCCCACTTCTGATGCCAAGAGGGCTCGAGCCGCAACCAAGTCCTGCACGCTCCGCTGGATGCCCATCTCACGGAGGTCGTGGCTGTCGAAATTAGTCAAGACCGTGACCGCCAACAGTTTCAGCGAGGACGTGCCACGGCCTTGAACGGCTGCGGCCAGCGCTTTCCGATTCGCATGAATCGTCAAAAACTCCACGCCCATCGACGCAACCAGCGCCGTAGCCCGGCGAACCGTTTCTTCAATATCGAGGAACTTCAGATCCAGGAACACCCGCTTCCCTCGCGCAATCAACCGTTGGACCATCTCCGGCCCGGCGGCGGTATAGAGTTCGAGTCCGACCTTCACAAACACAATCTGATCCCCTGCCCGATCGAGCAGCCGGTCGGCTTCGTCGCTGGTGGGCACGTCCAAGGCCAGGATTAGACGGTCACGGGCAATGATGGTTGACACAGGCTTGTCCTTTTCAAGAATGGCGGCACAATGGCTTACCTTGACGCTTCATGGAGCCGCATGGTACAAATGCGCTTCTTTTCTACCAGAGGAGTTTACTATGCCGGTTGTACATAAATCGACGATTCGCCGAGCCCGCCAGTCCGTGAAGCGGCACGACCGTAACCGTGCGACGCTGGGCGCCCTCAAGACCCTCGTCAAGAAAGTCCAGGCGGCCGTGGCCGAGAAGAAGGTCGAGGATGCGACGGTGTCCTTGCGTCTCGCCACATCGGCCCTCAGCAAAGCAGTGACGAAGGGTGTGATGAAACCCAACACGGCCTCGCGCCGGGTGGCTCGCCTCACGCTCCACGTCAATTCCTTGTCTGCCTCCCGCTAATCGTTCGCACGTTCGAAATGGTTCTCGCTCTCACCGGTTGCGGCGCCTCGGCGCCTCGACTTGGTGAGAGTGGACGCGCCTTAGCCTGTGCGCGATCGCACAACCGCAGCAACAGCCCCTCAAGAATACGCGCGGGGCGTCCACCGCTTCCACCCTTCAGTTTGGCATCAGCGTCCAAGAGCAACCCCAGCGCCTCCTGCAGATGGGCATCGGGAAACTGATCGAGGAACGAACGCACCTTGGCCGGGTCCATCCGCAACGTCCTGGCTGCTTCCCCCTCGCGGCCTCCCTGCCTGGCGATTTCCTTGACCTTCCACAGTCTCCGATATTGCCAGGCCAGTGAGCCGAGAATTCGTAACGGAGCCTCCCCCGCTTCCAGATTCCTGGCCAGGATCGCCAGCACCCGTCCTCGGTTTTTTGCCCCGATCGCCAAGGTCAAATCAAACACCGAGGCGCCAGGCTCTGTTCCGCGCAACGTCGCCACATCGGCGGCGGTCACAGCCAAACCAGGCGAGACATAGGCCGCCAACTTTTCCAATTCACGCCGGACCGAATAGAGCGAGCCTCCGCAAGCCTCTTTAAGCAACTCAATGGCTTCGTCATTGAGCCGGATCCCGACCCGCTCCGCATCCTGCTTGAGCCAAGGAAGCCATTGCACCTCTCTGAGGGGCGCACAATCGACCGTCACCGAGGACTTCGCGAGCGCCTGGGTGAACTTCAGCCGCCCATCGAGTTTCGATGCGATAAAGATCACGGTCGTGGAATCACTCGGCTCTTTCAAATAGGGAAGAATCGCCTCACATTCCTTGGCCGGCAGCTTATCTGCCGCTTTCACCACCACCACTCGTCTGGGCGCGAACACGGCCACTTCCGAGGCGCAAGTGACAATCTCAGACCCGCTCACGTCATCGCCATAAAACAAATCGCAATTGAAGTCGCTCTCGCCCTCGCCCAATAACGAAGTTTTTAGCGCAGCCAAAACCATGTCGCGCAGCAAATCTTCCTCGCCGGCAACCAGGTACAGAGGCGCGACCGTGCCTTGCGCGAGTTGTGCGGTGAGTTGTGCGGGAGAGATGGCTGAAGCCATGGTAGAGATCCGATTTATTTGACGGTTGTGTCCGCATTGCTCGACGCCGGCTTGGCGACCGGCTTTTCCAACTGCCCCGACTCTAGCTGGAGCAGAAAACGGGAGGCCAGATCTTCCGCAATGAACCGGCCTGCTTGCTCCACGGCCCGGTTCTGCAGGACGCGGTTGAACTGCAAATCCGGCGTGACATAGAACTCCGAGGAGCCCTTGGCCGTTTGCATCCACACGACACGTTTCGTCCTGGTCTCCTCCACCTTGACCGACACCGTCACCTCGGCGCGGCTTTCGAGGGTGGTGGTCATGCTGAAACTGAGCGTCGGAATGCCGACCGAAATAATTTGCCCGGTCAACACAAGATCGGCCGCCTCAGTATCCGGCACGACCTGCGCCCCACTGCCGGAGGAAAACTCGTGGCGCAGATAGTTAGTGAAACGAGCCTCCAGGTTGGGCTCGAAACTCTTATTCTCCAAAGTCCTCACCACCAGCCTCGGCGGCGGAACCGTGGAAGCGGATGCCGCCGCTGCGCTCCCGATGGTGGGCCCGGCTCCCTCCACACGAAACTGATAGCCGCACCCGGCGAGCGCCGCGAGCAATGCAAGACTGGCAGGGAAAGCGAAACAGGCACGCGCGCCTCTAGTTTTCAGTGTGTCTCGCATATCTCGCCTTTCTCGCCAACCACGGCGACATTCATACGACGAAGTTCATCAACTTTTTTTCGACATACACAATCTTCTTCGGCTCCTGCCCCTGCAGCCACTCGGCGACCTGCACACGAGCCAGCCCCTCGACCTGCTCGCGAGTGGCGTCGGTTCCCACCTCAAGCTTGGCGCGCAACTTTCCGTTCACCTGGATCGGAATGGTCAACCGGTCGCTCACGGTCATGGCCGGATCGAAGATCGGCCAGGGCTGCTGAGACACGCTCGGCTTGTGGCCCAGCACGACCCACAATTCTTCAGCCAGATGAGGCGCGAAGGGAGCCAGCAGCAGCACAAATGGTTCGAGCAAAGCCCGTGAACGAAGCTCCGTCTTCGTCATCTCGTTCGTAAAGACCATCATCTGGGCGATCGCGGTATTGAACCGCAACCCTTCGATATCCTCCGTCACTTTCTTGATCGTCTGGTGGAGCAACCGCTGCTGTTCGAGAGTCGGGACAATCCCCGCCACGGCATTCGACAGATGGCCTTCGTCGTTCGCCATGAGCCGCCAGGACCGTTCGAGAAACCGCGTGACCCCTTCCACGCCCCTCGTGCTCCAAGGCTTCACGGCCTCCAGCGGGCCCATGAACATCTCATAGAGCCGCACCGCATCGGCCCCGAACTGGTCCATGATCTCGTCGGGATTGACGACATTGCCGCGGGACTTCGACATCTTCTGATTGTCTTCCCCCAGCACAATCCCCTGATGCACCAGCTTCTTGAACGGCTCCGGCGTACTGACCACTCCGATATCGTACAGAACCTTGTGCCAAAACCGCGCATAGAGCAAATGCAGCACGGCATGTTCGCTGCCGCCGATGTAGAGATCCACCGGCATCCAGTAACGCTCCAATTCCGGATCGACGAGCTGCTGCTGATTCTTCGGATCGATAAACCGCAGATAATACCAGCAGGAACCGGCCCACTGAGGCATCGTGTTGGTTTCACGGCGCGCCGGCGCGCCGCTGACCGGATCGGTGGTCGTCAGCCAGTCCGTGAGATTCGCGAGCGGACTTTCGCCGCTCCCGGACGGCTTGAAATTATCGGTCTCCGGCAACAACAGCGGCAGCTGCTCTTCCGGAATCGGAAGGGCCTGGCCATCCACCCAGACAATCGGAAAGGGCTCACCCCAATAGCGCTGACGGGCAAACAACCAGTCCCGCAATTTATAGTTCACCGCCTTGCGGCCCTTGCCCTGCGATTCTAAATGGGCCGTGATTTTCGGGATCGCATCGCCCGGCGTCAGCCCATCGATCGAAAAACTTTTATCCGGCGTGGTGGAATTGACGACGGTCCCCTTGTCGGACGACACGAAAGCCTCCTGCTCAACCTGGCCTCCTGCGATCACTTCGCGGATCGGCAAATCGTAGGTCTTGGCAAAGGCCCAATCGCGCTCGTCATGCGCCGGCACAGCCATGATGGCCCCGGTCCCATAACCCATCAAGACGTAGTCGGCAATCCAAATGGGCAGCCGCTCACCGTTCACCGGATTCACCGCATAGCCCCCGGTGAAGCCCCCGGTCTTGTCCTTATCCAGCTCCTGCCGTTGAAGGTCGCTTTTTCTGGCAGCAGCATCGCGATAGGCCGTAACATCTGCGCGGCGGTCGGCAGTTGTGACGACGTCCACGAGCGGATGCTCCGGAGACAGCACCATGTAAGTCGCGCCAAACAGGGTATCGGGCCTCGTCGTAAAGATCCGAACTGCGCCGGGGCAGCCGGCCAAATCGAATTCGACTTCCGCTCCGACCGATCGGCCGATCCAATTCTTCTGCATCTCCAAGGTGCTGGGGGGCCATTCGACCAGCTTCAAATCTTCGAGGAGCCGATCGGCATAGGCCGTAATCTTCAAGACCCATTGGCGCATCGGCTTACGCACCACATCGAAGCCGCCGACCTCGCTCTTCCCATCGATAATTTCCTCGTTGGCCAGCACCGTCCCCAGCGCAGGGCACCAATTCACCGGCACCTCCGCCACGTAGGCCAACCCCCGCTCGAACAGTTTCAAGAAGATCCACTGCGTCCAGCGATAATAGCCGGGATCGATCGTGCTGACCTCGCGTTCCCAGTCGTAGGACAGACCGACGCGTTTCATTTGGCGCTTGAAGGTGGCAATGTTCTGGGCCGTCGTGACGACCGGATGAATGCCGGTCTTCACCGCATATTGCTCAGCCGGAAGCCCGAATGCGTCCCACCCCATCGGGTGCAATACATTGAAGCCCCTCATCCGCTTGTAGCGGGACACAATATCCGTCGCGGTATAGCCTTCGAGGTGGCCGACGTGGAGGCCCGATCCGGAGGGATAGGGAAACATGTCGAGGCAGTAGAATTTTGGCTTGGTCCGGTCGTCAGCCACCCGGAAGGTCCGGTGCTCCTCCCAATAGGCCTGCCACTTCACTTCAAGGGCGTGATGATCGTAGGTTTTGCTCATACCGTAGTAAACCGCAGCTGTGTGGAAAAAGAGGAAGGACTCTAACATAGACTTGCGGGAGCAACAAGAATCGACGCAGGGCCGAGCGGACAGAATACGAGCGATCACCCCATGCCGATGACGTTGTCATTTAGTAGTACAATGGCGCTGAATCCGTACCGCCATGCTACGGCGAACAGCCGACGAAAAAACTATGGGACTCTACGTTACACAGATTTTCCCCCGTCTGATGGACTGGGTCATGGGCGGCGACGAGTTCCAGCAACTCCGGCGGCTGCTGTTGCAGGACGCTCACGGTGAAGTCTTGGAAATCGGTCTTGGCACAGGGCTCAACCTGCCCCACTACCCAGGGACATTGTCGCGGTTGCATGCCGTGGACCCGGCCCCGCTCCTGCCAGACCGGGTGGCACAACGATGTACATCCGTTGCCTTTCCCGTTCAGATCACGCAGGTCAGCGCGGAAACGCTCCCTTTCGATAATCAAACCTTCGACTGCGTCGTGAGCACCTGGACCCTCTGCACCATTCCCGATCCGGTGACGGCGCTCCGGGAAGTCCGTCGAGTCCTGAAGCCAAATGGAGTGTTTCTCTTTCTGGAGCATGGCAGGAGCGAGGAGGCAAGGATTGCGGCCTGGCAGGATCGCCTGAACCCGCTCCAGCGAGTAATCGGCTGTGGCTGCAATCTGAACCGGAAGATCGACCAGCTCATCGAACAGGCGGGACTCACGATCAGGCAGCTGGATCGGTTCCAGATGCAGGGCGTCCCGCGATTGGGCGGAGAAATGTATCGGGGGTCGGCTGTGCCGACTCCTGCATCATCCTTGCGACAGCGGCCTCTTCATGAGGGTCGATAAATTCTCGACCGAGGCAAAGGATGCGGAGGGGACCGGCGGCAGCTGAGAGCTGGACTTCGCGCTATGGACCAAATGCGCGATACCGAACTGCTTGGCGGCAGCCAGACAACCTTCATCGTCGTCGATAAACAACGCTCGCTCAGGATTGAAACCCACCAACCGCTGGCAGGCAGGCCAATAGGCCGGCCGCATTTTCAAGTAGCCCACCTCGGAGGCCGTCACGATGCGGTCCACATGCCGGTCGAGGCCGGTCTTGGCGATCTTCACGTCCACGCCCGCTTGATGGGCGTTCGTCAGGATCGTGACCCGCCGCCCCAGAATCTTGAGATCACGGAGAAACGTTTCCGTGCTCGGCAGAAACCCCACCAGATGGTCCAGCTCCTTATGCAAGGCCACCACATCGATCCCCACCCGCTCGGTCCAATAGTCTAGATCGGTCCAAGCCAGCTCCCCTTCAACCGACCGATACATGGCCATCAATCGATCGCGTGACCCCTCGTGGGTCAGCCCATGCAGCAAGGCATAGCGCCGCGGCAGCTCCTCTTCGAAAAAGAAGTTGTCGAAATGGCGGTCCAGCAAGGTGCCATCCATGTCGAGCAGGACATCGTCGATGTCGTCCCAATTCAAGTGAAATGGCGTCATTTCAGGTGAGTGTACCTGACGATGGTTGTGTTTGCCAAAAATCTTATGTTACGGTCGGACTATACTTTTCTATGCCACGCACGAAAAAACCTAAAAACATCCCCATAGAAGAGGCCGTACCGGAAGAAACGGTACCGGCACCGACACTGCTGCACACGACGACGGCTCACCCGCCTATTGTGGCCATTATCGGTCGCCCCAACGTCGGCAAGTCGACGCTCTTCAATCGCATGCTCGGCAAACGCACGGCCATCGTGGACGACGTCCCCGGTGTCACGCGGGATCGCAACTACGCCGACGCCACCTATCGGAATCGTCCCTACCGCCTGGTCGATACGGGGGGCCTGGACCCGACCGCCTCGGAAAGCATGTTGATCCTCATCAAGCGTCAGTCGGAGCTCGCCATTGCCGAAGCGGACATTTTGATCCTGCTGATGGACGGCCGGACTGGGCTCACGACCCCGGACCATGCCGTCGTCCGTCTCTTGCGCGGCACGACGAAGCCCTTGTTCGTGGTGATCAATAAGATCGACACGCCCAAGGTTGAACCGCTCGTGGCGGATTTCTATCAATTGGGCACAGAGACGCTCTATCCGATCTCTGCAGAACATGGGATCGGCGTCTCCGACCTCCTGGATGCAATCTATCCGCTCCTCCCGGTCCCGGATGAGAACCCTGAAAAATCGACGATCCCCCGCATCGCCGTTGTGGGACGACCGAATGTCGGCAAGTCCACGCTGGTCAATGCCGTGCTCGGAGAAGACCGGGTGGTGGTCAGCGATGTGCCTGGCACCACCAGGGATTCCATCGATTCGATCGCCATCCATAAGGGGCGGACCTATCTCTTCACGGATACAGCCGGCATCAGGCGGCGCGGAAAGATCGACCGGGGAATTGAAGGCTATAGCGTCGTCCGATCGCACCTGGCCATCGGCCGGTCCGATCTTGGAATCTTATTGCTCGACGCCACGGAAGGCGTGACCGAGCAGGACACCAAAATCGCCGGCGTCATCATCAAGCAAGGCCGGGCCTGCTTCCTCATCGTCAATAAATGGGACCTCCGTGAAGGCGATCACGAGGCTCGCCAGGAAGTCGAACTGGAACTCAAACGGCGCTTTCCCTTCCTGACCTGGG
Source organism: Nitrospirota bacterium (assembly GCA_026387665.1). Lineage (NCBI taxonomy): Bacteria > Pseudomonadati > Nitrospirota > Nitrospirota bacterium. Next base: position 290,257 of record JAPLLG010000013.1, on the reverse strand, counting down.
CGCCGGTCCTCTTCGCATCAGCCGCGCACCCCGATTCGCTGGGCCAGCTCTTTCCGACTATCGATCGGGTCTACGCGGCCTTTTCCAAACGAATCCCGACCGGTGCGTTGAACAAGTTCCTGCAGGAAATTCTCACCACCCATCCCCTCCCGGTGCGGAAGGGCAAACCGACGAAGATTACCAAATCCGCCTTCATGACCCAGGTCGCGATACAACCACCGGTCTTTGCGTTGTTTGTCGGTCACCCGGACAATATCACCCCCAGTTACCTCCGCTTTCTCGAAAATCAGATCCGCGAGGAATATGGGTTCGAGGGCACCCCGATTCGCTTACTCGTTCGCAAGAAATAACTGGCCAATTTCCGCCACCATCACACCCTCTTTGTGCGCCATCTAGTTTAAGACGGCACGTTGTGATCGGTCCTCGCAGGATGGTCGCGCTTCCTGTCCCCCGCCAGGGGTGTAACTCTTGCACCGTGTAGAAGCATTTCCAGAAAGGATGCGCGTGCCACGATCATCTTCGCAGAGCCACGACGACTCCCCGCAAAATGGCGCCTCAGGGCCGGAAGAGACGGCTCCCCACGGAGTCTCTGCGTCCCAACCAGTTCTGCCATTACCTGACTCGGGCATGATCGTATTCTCCTCCTCCGCGCGCATGCTGCATATGAATGGACCAGCGCGGAAATTGATCGCGCTGTTCGGTGAGTACCATGGGCTCGCATCCGAACCCATCCCGCCCATCCTCACAGAGTTTTGCCACGACGTGCTGGCGCAGCTTCAACCTCGCGTCGAAACCCAGAGCTGGGAAGAATTCGAGATGCGCCGCACCTGCCATATGGTGACGCCACCTCTTCTGCTCAGAGGATTCGGTGTGATGAACTCCACCAACCAGGAGTTTCGAGTCATCCTGACCCTCGCCCCCCTGCGCCCTTCGCCCCTCGCAGCCGGCAGCCCCGCACCGCCAGAATCGCCGGATCAACCGCCCGCCGACATCACGCAAGCCAATTCATAAACGCCGCACGATCCGGCATCTACGGTCAGGGCTTTCACCTTGACTCCCCTGAGACATCATGTTATTCGCACAAGGTGATTATTCGCGCTACAGTCCTCGCGTTCCTCCTCGTGAGCCCCGTTTCGGCGGCGGAGTTGCCGTTCACGGCCAAGGTGCCAGCCCCCCCGGTCATCGAAAGCCCTGCGGCCCTCGACCAGGATCAGGCTGCCCCCTCCATCCGATTACGGGGATCGGTCTGGCGAACCAAAACCGGGATCGTCTTCCTCAGGACCCCGATCGGACTATTGTCCCTCAGCTCCAAAACGACATTGAAAGATATCAAAGCCTCGCACGAGGTGCGCCTGTGGGTACATGGACGTCATACGATCGTCGAGATCCGCAAGAGGACCGACGGATCGCTGGTCCATCGCTACCTCAGCGGGCCCCTGACGTCCGGGACCGATGAACCCAATACGTTACTGTGGTGGGGGCCCGATGGCGACCAGACCGTCCATATCGGCACAGCGGAAGAGCGCCTCACGGACTACGAGGAAGGGGATCCGCTGACCGTCGAAGTCGATGACACGAATACCATCCGCGGGGTGCACGATCTGCAATTCGACCTGCAAGTCAGCCAGATCCCGCCGGCCGGCGCCGACGTGCAGCTCTTCCTGTCGGGAACCGTCACCAAGCTCAAATCCAATTTCGTCCTGCTCCGCACCCCCATCGGCCTGGTGATGCTCAATTCAAAGATTGGAATTCCTCCGGTGAAGGTGGGCCAGCCGTTGACTGTACGCATCGACCATGAGCAGGTCACCATCACGCTCCCAGCAACGAAAGCGCCGATTTCACGAGCCGGCGCCTCGCCAGTCCGCTGACCCTCAGCCTTTACGCAGAGCGGCCCTGCCGATCCTGAGTCACCGCTTTGCAGGGTGGCTAAGCGAGGCAGGCGAAGGTTCGAGGTCCGAAGTTCGAGATTTTCGAAACTTCGAACCACGAACTTTGAACTTCGGATCGCGCCTTTCGCGCATCTCTCGCGCGTCGCACGCATGCTGGCGGCCTTTTTCAGCATCCTGCCAAGTTGGCTTGACAGGCCTCAATCAAGCCCCTAGACTTCGCGCCACCCATGGCCACGGCTCTCAAAAATCGCTCTCAACCCCTCCCTGCGCAAGGGCCTGACGAATTTGATACGCTGTATCGAGACCACGTCGATCTGATTTACCGTTACGCCCATCGCCTGTGCGGAGAAACGGAGGCGGCAAAAGATCTCGTACAGGAGACCTTTCTCAATGCCTACCGGGGACTCAAAAATTTTCGCGGGGAAGCGCGGATCTCGACCTGGCTCTACACCATTGCGTCACGCGCCTGCATGCGGATGCGGCGCAAACGAAAAGGAGAGCCCGAACACGAACTCTCGCTCGATGAATTTGTGCCCACATCGGAAGGAGAGTTTCGCCTCCAGATCCCGACGGAAGGACTCAGTCCCGAAGAGGCGCTGCAGAACAAGGAGCTCCGGCAGGCCCTCGACCAGGCGATCGACAAACTGCCGAAAAAATATCGCATGGTCCTGATCCTCCGCGACATGGAAGGGGTAAGCGCCAAGGAAGTCGGCACGATCATGGGCCTCAACGAGCGCGCGGTGAAATCACGACTGCATCGCGCGCGCCTCTTTGTCCGGCGGGAACTCAGCGCCCGCGGCATCATCGATGAGAATGACCACAAGTCGGGAGGCTTGCGCTCATGACCAAGAAAAAGGCCGCGACGCCAAAAAAGAAACAGGCCACGCCATCCTCTCCCCGCCATAAGCCAGGGCAAGGCCATTGCCTGAAGCTTCTCCGGCAACTCTCTGCCTATATCGACAACGAACTCCCCTCCGACATTTGCCGGGAAATACGCAGCCATCTCGGCGCCTGTCCGAATTGCGAGGTCTTCATCCTCTCCCTCCGGCAAACCGTCATCCTCTGCCGACACCGCCCGGTCCCCCCCTTGAAGTCGACCGACCGGATTGCCCTGCGCCGCGCCATCCTCAAGAAGGCCACCGCCAAGTGAGAGGAATAGTCTGGCTCATAGGCCTGGCCTGGCTGCTGGCTGTTCCTACCTCTGCGCTTTCCGGCGACCTCGACGTGGAATCGATCACCGTCGAGATTCATGGACGGACGTTCATCCCGGACCGCGTTGTCCTCCATGCCGGACGCAAGACAGCGCTGCGATTCCGCAATCACGATACGGAGCTGCATGCCGTGGTGGCCAAGGAACTCTTCCTCGGCATCAACCTGAACGTGGGCGGCAACGGAGCCCCGGAATTCGGCCCCGACGGGCTCATCCGGGTCATCATCCCGCCTGACGGACTGGCGGAGATTCAGTTCACGCCAGCCGGCGTAGGAACGTTCCCCTACCGATGCGACATGCCAGGCCATGACATGCGCGCGGTAATTGTCGTCGAATAACCGGGAAATCGGTGCCCTGCTCGATCCGCCCTTCGCGGCCCGCCTCCGCCTGCCTCTTTCAGATCCTCAAAGCAGCATGGTACAGTACCGACCTCTTCTCGTCCTTCATAGTTAGGAGCCTGTACGATATGAGACGCCTGCAGATTCTCCACCGAGGCTGGTTCACCACCCTGTTTCTTTCCGGAACCCTGTCGATGGTCGCCGCGATGACCCTGATCGAAGCTTCGCCGACATTCGCCGCTCAGAAAAAATCCAAACATGTTGTCACCTCCGCCGAAACGATGGCTCAACGATATGCCGAAGCGATGGGAGCAGGAGATAAAGCAGGCGTCGGCCGGCTCGACTTCGCCTGCCAATATCCCCTCGTGGCCGCCAGCGGCAGCAAGAGTAACAGTGCCGACCTTGATAGCCACTACGACTCTTGCTGGCAGCGTGTGCAAGAGGCTCATGCCTCCACCCTCGTCAGGAGCGATGTGGGGATGGAGGTCTTGTGGCCTAGTAACGGCGCCCTGGTCTTTTTCAGTGAAGAGCTGAACCGCTACCCCGCCTCGGCCTTCGTGGCCGACTCACTGGGTCAGACGCCTCCGGGAACCGGATTCCATATTCACATGGCCGGAAGCACGCCACTTCCCTCCGCCTCGTTTCGTCTCAAACCGAACGGCCCGATCGTGGCGGTGCCGACCACCCTGGTCAAATTGACCGTCCGCTACCAGGATCCCCTGACCGCGCCCTTGACCTACGCAGCCGGCTCCGTCAAGTGGACCAATACGATTAAGCGGACCAGACGGGCGCTCAAAGAAGTCACCCTCCAGTGGGTCGTCCTCTCCGGGCTGAAGAAACAGGGCTTCGCCAACGATACGGCAGTCGTAAACCTTCCCGTCACCAGCGGAGCCATCGCCGGTAGCGGCATCAGGGAGAAGATTCCCTTCGTCACGGAAGCGAGCCGCGTCCTCCCCGACTCGCTGGTCTGGTGGGGACCGACGGATGTCCCGGGTCTCCTGACCGCCGCAGCAGCCCGCGCCGCTACCTTTCCGGAGCTGCGTGACCGCGTCGCCATGTTGAATCGCGTGCTCATCATCGACCCCAATCAGACCGAAGCCCTCATGGTGTTGAGCCGGCACCTCTATGCCGTCGTCCTGCGCGAAGCCATCCCCTTCCACAAACTCATCGTGAAGGATCCGGCGCTGGCCCTGGTGGTGAACGAGCATTTCTGGAACATCTACGCCCAATCGACGCGCATCGATCTGTCGCTGGGGATGGAGATGGGCGGATTCGACAAACCGACGACCGCCGACTACCTCTACCGCATGATCTCGGCTATGCGAGCCTTGGCTGCGATCCATCCGGAGCAACTGGATAACCAATTCCGGTTAGGCGTGGCCTTGCGCTGGAACAACGATCAAGAAGCTTCGATCGAAACGGGCCAGGCCCTGGTCAAAGCTATCTCGCCTGATCGCAGAGCAGGCAGAGCCGAAGCCCTGCTCCAACTGGCCTGGTCCCGCATCAACAAAGTCGCCTGGAACCGGATCTTCGACGATGCAGACATTCGGATCGCCTATCAGGATGCCGACGAAGCCCTCGCGGTGGCCGACCTGCCGCTCGACAAATTCATGGCCGAATACACCAAAGCCTACAGTTTGCTCTTCACCCCGAACCGGAACAATCGGGAGCTCTTGGAACGGCTGACGGAAGCCAAGAAATGGTTCGCCGAAATTCCTGGTCAGAATCCTGACATCTGGAATTTCTTCATCGGAGCGGAATCGTTGAAAGCAGTCCTGGATGCGGATCCGATATTTCAGCCGTTGCTCGCCGCCACGGAGCCAACGAAAGGCTAGCGAGCCGGTTCCCTCGCCTGTGGCCTTTTCTCCCGGCTTGGCCTACTCTTTAGATGTATGTTCAGGCTGAGCCGCAACCCCCGCGAATTATGCTTTCCTCCAGTTGAGCAGGCCTCGCCGGAAGGCCTGCTCGCCGTCGGAGGCGACCTGCGACCGGAACGGCTGCTCGAAGCCTACCCCCACGGCATCTTTCCCTGGTACGAAGAAGATCAGCCTATCCTCTGGTGGTCGCCCGACCCGCGAGCCGTGCTCTTCCCGGACAAACTCCACGTCCCGCGCAGCTTAGACAAGACGATTCGCCGCGGTCATTTCACCGTCACCCTCGATACCTGCTTCCGCGACGTGATGATGGAGTGTGCCGGGCCGCGCACGCAATATCCGGAAGGAGGGACTTGGATCACGCCAGCAATGATCGAGGCCTACACGAAGCTGCATGAGCTCGGCCATGCCCATTCAATTGAAACCTGGCAGGAAGAAAAGCTGGTCGGCGGGCTCTACGGAGTGGCAATCGGCGGAGCCTTCTTCGGCGAGTCGATGTTCTCCAGAGCGACCGACGCCTCGAAAGTGGCGCTCGTCTCTCTCATCCGCCAACTCCGCGCCTGGAGATTCCAAATCTTCGACTGCCAGCAAGCCTCGCCCCATGTCATGCGCTTAGGAGCAGTAGAAATTCCCCGGCCCGTTTTCCTCGATCACCTCAATGCAGCGCTGAGACTTCCAGATCGACGCGGGCGCTGGCAGTTTGACGTTCCGTGAGTCAAGTCCGTCGCAGTCCCGTCTTTCCCACAACCCCCGCGCCACGTTGGCAGAAGCCATGCCGCAGACTCTTCGCAATCATCCGTAGCGACCAGTCCAGCCCCACAAGGTGCCGCGAAACCGCTCCAAGTTTTATTTGAACTCCCCCATAAACAGGAGCAAACTGCCGAAGCTTCACTAGAAAGTAGCTTGGTCAAAAGTCTCTTTTCGTTCCAGGGAAGGAATCACTCAATGGCTGTTCCAGATTTTCAAAGCTTCTTCAAGCCTTTGCTTGATCTTGCCGCAGACGGGAAGGAACACTCAATCCAGGAAGCTCGTGAGGTGATCGCCAAAGTTATGGCGTTGCCAGAAGCAGACTTGAAAGAACTTCTTCCAAGCGGGCTTCAGACGAAGTTTGAAAATCGAGTCGCCTGGGCGAAGAGTTTTTTGATCCAAGCAAAAGTCTTGGAGTCTCCACGGCGCAGTATGTTTCGCGTTACTCAACGAGGCATGGACCTTCACAAGGTAGGTCACAAGCGAATAGACGTTAGAATCCTCAATCAGTACCCTGAGTTTCTTGAGTTCCATAAAGCAAAATCAACCAAGGGTGAAGAGCCAGATCCAGAGCCCGCGAAGGAGACGCCAGAGGAAACGCTTCAGAAATCTTATGACAGCATTAGAGGCGATCTTGCTGGTCAGATCGTTCAGCGCATTGCGAGCAATACGCCCCAGTTCTTTGAACGGCTTGTCGTGGATCTGATGGTTGCAATGGGGTATGGAGGGTCGCGCGCTGATGCAGGGAGATCTATTGGTGGCTCAGGGGATGAAGGAATCGACGGCATTATCAAAGAAGATCGCCTCGGGCTCGATCTGGTGTATCTTCAAGCGAAGCGTTGGGAAGGGACTGTTGGACGACCTGAAGTCCAAAAATTTGTCGGGGCACTTCATGGCAAACGAGCAAAGAAAGGTGTGTTCATAACCACGAGCAGGTTCTCCGATGACGCCAAAAATTATGTTGAGACCATCGACCCCAAGGTCATTCTGATTGATGGACGGATGCTTGCTGAATTGATGATCGATTACGGATTGGGGACGACCACGACAGCAACTTTCGATGTAAAGCGGATCGACTCAGATTATTTCACTGAAGATTAAGTCGGAATGATTCTTTGTTCCTGTGCCAAGTAGTGATCGCACAGTCAACTCTGCACGTCTGCCAGTCTAATTCTCAAGGCCATGACTATTGTGAACGTTGTTCAGCGCGGAGGAGTTACGGATCTGCCTACGTAACGACGAAGGGTCGGGTTGTCATTCCAGCTCAGCTTCGATCCCTACCGCGCGCATCCACCTCCTGACTCGCTTCATGAGGAGTGGCCGGGCCGGCCTTCACTCCGCGCATTGAGGGGCACATTCCTGAACCCTTTCCCCCTGTTGATCGTGTCTCTCTTCACAGGGTAGCCTGATTGATCCTCGAGTGCGCGCATCGAGCGAAATAAATGCTCCCTCCAAGCTCGCTCGTTATCTCTCAGGGATGGGGGCTGATTGATCTTCCACTGCGCGCGTCCAACGAGGGGAGTCCGCGACCGCGCGTTGCGCGAGCACAGAAGATCATCAGGCTCCATCCCCTCCTCTGTTCCGCGAGCAGGAGGACGACCAGGCTGCTCTACCCCTTCCCCATCTTCGCCAATTCCTCAAAGTAATGCGCGAAGGCCTTCATCCCGCTGGAGGCCTGGCCCCAGTCGAAGTATTCGTTGGGAGCATGGTACCCATGCTCCGGCAGACTCAAGCCCATAAACAGGATCGGCACCTTCCAGGCCTTCTGCATCGTGACCACTGCGCCGATCGAACCTCCCTCGCGGATGAAAGCCGGTTCTTTTCCAAAGCCCGCCTTTGCCGCCCGCTTCACACAATCGACATAGGGCCCGTCGAAACTGCCCTTGAAGGGGTGCAACATGCCCTCCTTCTCCACCTTTACATCCGGATTGATCTTGGCCACATATTTCTTGAGCAAGGCAAAGGCCTTCTCAGGAGTTTGATTCGGCACCAATCGCATACTGACTTTGAGTTCACCATGGCCCGGCACGACTGTCTTCACGCCAGGCCCGTGATAGCCGCCGGTCAAACCATGCACCTCGAATGTCGGTGCGGCCCAGATCCGGCGCATGATCTCGGCGGGATCGTTGGTGCGCAACGTCTGAAATCCATAGGCCTGCTTGAAGCTCTTCACTTGAAAACCTGACGCGAGGAAACTCTTAATCTCCGCTTTGGTCGGCTCAATCACATCGTGATAGAAACCGGGGATCTTTACCTTGCCACTCTTGGCATCGACACAGGCATGCGCCATTTCCATCAGCTCCGCCAGTGGATTCCGCGCGGCGCCTCCGGTCACGCCGGAATGGGCGTCTTTTGTTCCCGTGCGTAGCGTGAGCCTCGCGCCTAGCAGACCCCGCAGTCCATAGGGCATGGCTGGCTTGCCTTTGGCGAGCCAGATCGTGTCCGACACCACGACTGAGTCCGGTCGAGGAATCGCCGCCCGGCTCTTCAATCCGGCCGCAAAATTCGGACTGCCGATTTCCTCTTCTAACTCCCAGAGAAACCGGATGTTGATCGGCACTCCCTGCTCAAGCGCGTACCGAGCGCCGAACAGAGCCGACAGCGCCGGCCCCTTGTCGTCCGTCGCGCCACGGCCGTGGTAGAGCCCGTTCTCGTTCTTGAAGGCAAAGGGCGCCTGCTTCCATTCAGGCTCCTGCGCCGGCTGCACGTCCATGTGGTTATAGATGGTGACCGTCGGATGCTGGGCTCCAGTCATCCAGCCACCGGACACGATCGGCGCGCCGCCGGTCTCCACGATCTGGGCTTCGGCCCCCAAGTCCGTGAGGACCTGCCGCGCGACATCCGCCATGCTCCTCATATCCGGAGCCTTGGCCGGATCCATGCTAATTGAAGGAATCTCCACCATCTGACCCAGCAGATCTTCATACCGCCGACGAATCTCTGTTACGTAAGTACCGAGTCTTCGTTCGTTCACGCTCATAGTCAGTCCTCCTGGCAGGATGCTGAAAAAGTCCGTCAGCTTCGTTCTCGCATCGTTCAGACCCTCAACGTACCGCTACGGGTACGACTCGGGCCTTCACTCGCTGCGGCCTTGCTGAACGAACTTTTTGATCATCCTGCGCAATAAGTTCCCGTTGTCCAAGATCTGCCGACCCTTGAATCATCCGTGTACAATAAATTTTTCACAACTCCCTGAAAGTAGCCGCAGATTATACTGGCTGTGCCGCCGAGGCGAAAGAGACCGTCTTCCGCTTCGCACATTGCTCACGAAAGCAGGAATGGTAGAATGCCAGCCTATGACCATCGAAAGGTTCGCCAGATACAGAAAACCAGTTTCCCTCTTCATCGCGCTCTGCCTTGGCTGGGCCGTTTCGCCTGTCCTTGCCTTGGCAGCCGATCCTATTCCTATTCGCGAGATCCTGGACGAACCAAGCCGCTTCCACCTCCGGCAGGTGACGCTGCAAGGAACCGTGCGGGACGTACAGCCCCTTGATCCCTATACCTTGCCGGCCGGCTCCACCTGTTACGGCGCCTACCTGTTTTACCTGGAAGATGAGACCGCCTCGATCAATGTCGCCTCGTTTGGCCGCTGCGGCATCCCGACGGTCAAAGATCCAGACGTGGAAGAAGGCACGCGTATCGAACTCCAGGCGACCATCCAAGCGCCAAGCCACGGCGGCTACTACTTGAGTTTCCGAGGGCTTAAAGTGGCAGGGGAACGAGAGGGTGTGGTGCAGGCTGTGGCAGACAAAATCACGCCCCTCCTCGATGAAGTAAAGCCCTAGCAGGATGCTGAAAAAGTCCGCCAGCGTCGTTCTCGCATCGTTCAGACCCTCAACGTACCGCTACGGGTACGCCTCGGGCCTTCACTCGCTGCGGCCTTGCTGGAACGGCCTTTTTGAGCATCCTGAGGTGATTCTGGCCCCAGCACCGTGCGGAATATTTTGACCATATTCCGTATCAACCGAGTTTTCTCACAGCCTGCTAGCAGAACCATTACGCTGAGGCCTTCACGCAAAGGGCTCTGCAAAATCTACGGAAGGATGTTACCGACATGAGGCTCCACCCCTATATTTTGCTCGCGCTGTTTATCCTCCCAACCGGTTGCGCAAGCAATCGGACGCAGCCCATTGATTCGCTCCAGCAGATACTGAAGGACGAAGAGGCTCAGCTTGTCGGTGCTCCACTATCAGAACAGACGGCGGCCCCCTCCCTCAGGCAAGGACCGCCGAAGTTGGGGCTCTATGTCATGCCGACCGGATTCCTTCACCATAAATTCGAATGGACTGATGCCGATCGGGAATCCCTCCTGTCCTGGACCAACGGATTGCAACGAGAGGGCCTCATCAGCGGCACATCCTTCCTCCATCTCTCTTCAATCAAGGGAAACCAATGGGCGCAGCTACGGGAATCAGCCCTGCGGTACGGTGTCGATCTCCTGCTCATCGTGAACGGCGCCGCAGCCGTCGATCGCTACAACAACTACAAGGGGACATTGCTCTATTGGACGATGCTCGGGTCCTACTACGCAGACGGCACCCACAGCGACGCGCTCTGTCTCGTGCGAAGTACTGTATGGGATGTCCGGCGAGGAACCAAACTGGCGGAGGAAGAGGCGCAGGGAACATCGAAGGTCGTCGGTCCCAGCGCACGGATCGAAGATCAAGACCAGGTCACCGAAGCGCGACGACAGGCGCTAACCCAACTGATGAAGAAGCTGCGCGACGATGTCGCAAGAATCGGCAGAGAACGCTGACCGTCTCGTTACTCGCCCGACGAACCCAGGAGGCACCAAAGACGCCTGGTTCCGGATTTCTGGTCTGTCACAGGCTCGCCGCTAAAAAAACTAATCTGCCAGGCCACCATATCGTCGGTCGGGTGGGGCGTCGCCGTCCAATAGATCTCCGACTTGATGTTGGAGAAGGGATGGCCTGCCGGCAAAGCCGGATCATGTTGGGATCCATCGATCAAGGTCTTGAGTTCATCCACCGAGGGTGCGCGCCAGCCCTTCTTCCCTCCCACCTCTTTTGTCGCACAACGGGCCACGGATGAACCCCACACATCGTGCTCCCGATCCGGCTCCTGTTCCCAGATCAAACCGGTGCTGTTGTCTTTGACTGCTGCTCCGTTCAGCAGCAGGGTAAATCGAGAGGAGGCGCTGGAGTCGGCTGCAAGGGCCTGGCTAGTCACGGCCATGCCGACCATGATGAGACAAATACGAATTACCAATAGGCTTCGCATGAGGAGCCTCCTGAGCCAGTGAAAGTCTATCGTAAGAGAGTTTCTAGGGTCGCGCAAGCAGGTTACGGCGAGAGCCGGCAATATTGCTTCCAGAGCAACAGTCCACCCCAGGCGAACGAAGCCAGCATCAGGACAATACCAATATTGTAGGTGAGGTGGGCCAGGCGATGGTCATACTCCAGCCATCCCATCATGGTCAGAATATTGTTCCAATCGTGCCCGTCCGTTTCTTTTCCTGTCACTCCGCCCAGCAGCATCAAATCCAGCGCCCTCGCATCGTTGATATAGGGGGCGAGATCCATGAGACTTTCCGCCGTCCACCAGAGGGCCACAGACGCGCCGAAGGGATCGCGTGTCTTCACGAGAAAGGTCGCCAGACAGACGAGCGGCATCAGGACCTGACTAAGGCTCCCGCCCAGAATCATCATGAATCGTCCCAACGGCATAAAGAGAAGATGGCCCGCCTCGTGAAACGGCAGATTGATCAGGTGAAAAAATGATTCCCCCGTGTAATTGATTTCAAGCGGCGTGAAGATGAACGTTTTGCCCCACCAGAGCAGCAGTAAAAACAGGACAGCCCGGACGGCGAAGGTCATCGAATCGGCAGACTGATCCGCATCCACCAACCACTCTTTGGCAAAGGCCATCCAACGAGAACGATCCCGATGCATCGGCTGCAGCGGAGCAAGCGGCCGATACTTCGCAAAGATGATCCCGCACCTCAGGCACTCGGTCGCACTGTCCAACCGCTCGGCCTGACACTTGGGGCAAAGGATCGTGGGAATGGTGGTGGATGCCATGACACATGGTAGGACCATGCGCGCAATCGGACAAGAAATTATCCGGATTGCTCAACGCTATTGAATGCCATCTGTGTGAAGGCTGCTCAAACAGACCGTCAGCAAGGCCGCAGCGAGTGAGGACCCGAGGCGTACCCGTAGCGGTACGTTGAGGGTCTGAACGATGCGAGAACGAAGCTGGCGCGTCTGTTTCAGCAGCCGCTAGTGGAAGGAGAAGGGGACAGGCGCAAACGTAAGAACAAACACCGCCAGCGCAATCCATCCAACCAAAACCCGCCCCCGGCCCAGCGGCACATGGGGGTCGCACACAGGCGGATGTCCGAAGCCCCAGAGTCCCGCCATGAAGGCCCAGAGGAGCCAGCCATGCCAGCCCGCGAGTCCCAGCACAATCAACAGCGGCACCATGGCAAAGGCCAACGTCCGTTGGCGTGAGCCCCACAGGGCATAGGCCACATGGCCTCCGTCGAGTTGGCCGATGGGAATGAGATTCAGCGACGTCACAAACAGGCCGAACCAGGCGGCGAACCCAATAGGATGTAAGACGATGTCTGCTTGAAGCGGAAGGGAACCGACGACCAGCCAGGAGATGAACTGTAACAGCAGAGGTTCGCCCAACTGCAATCCAACAGTCGCGGTCCGATCGACGACCGTCGAGAGATTCAGCCCTATGACCAGCGCCACCACCGCCACGACAAACCCTGCCAGCGGACCGGCCACGCCGATATCGAAGAGGGCGCGCCGGTTCAAGATTGGTCCTCGCAGCCGAATGATCGCGCCGAACGTGCCGATGAAATAGGGAGGACCTGGGATGAACAGGGGGAGAGAGGCCGGCACGCGATGGATGCGGGAGAGCACATAATGCCCGCACTCATGGGTCATTAAAATCAGCAGCAGCGTGGCGGCGAAGGGAATCCCGCGACCGAGCAGCTCGGGATGCTCCAGCAAAAAGTCCACCGGTCCGCTGATCGGTCCGTTGTAGGCCTGATAGGCCCCGGCCCACAGGGTGGTGAAGACCGTCGCCACAAAGAGGCAGATAGGGAGGGTCCATTTCGAAAAGGGCGTCTCCTCGAACTCGTCCTCTTCCGGAAAATCGCCCAGCTCCTCGGGCGGTCCCTCCACAATAATCGGCAGTTCTCCGTTGCGGATTGGCTGCTCGTCGTGGCGTTGATCGAAACTCATACCGCTTGTCTCAGTGATCTAAGGCGAAAGGATTATGGTCGAGCTCTTCGCGCACCGTCGTGGCCGGCCCATGACCTGGCAAAAGGATACAATCGTGCGGCAGTTTCAACAGGCGCTGTCTCACGGAATCCAGATGGGTCGGGAAAAGGCTATGCGGGACAGATTTTCCGATCGATCCGGCAAAGAGGGTGTCGCCGACAAAACAGACAGGCCGTGGCCCGCAATCCATCCGATAACAGATGCCGCCCTGCGTATGGCCTGGCGTAGTAAGACAATGGACCGTGAGACGTCCGACCGGAATGGCGCGGCCATCCTGTGGCGCAACGAGGCCCTCTGAGGGCTTCCAGCGCAGGAGATCGACATCCTCAGCCCCCAGATAGACCGACACAGGCCATCGCGCCAGAAGCTGCTGAATCCCTTCCGCATGGTCCGCATGGCCGTGCGTCAGACAGATGCCGGTCAGCCTGACTCGATGGGATTCAAGCCAAGCGATCATGACAGACGCGTTGTAGGCCGTATCGACGAGGAGCGCCTCGCCTGAATCATGCACAATATAGCCGTTGACCCCATAGCCGTTGATGTCGCCCCGGATGGTTTCGATCTCCGGGATCGAGGGAGTCAGTTGGGGAACCCACTGCGCAAAAACGATCTGTTCCAAGGGAGCAAGACGAAGCTTTAACGTAGCAGCGAGGGCGCGCACTTCTGCCTTGTCACGAGGCTGATCGCCCCGTTCAAGCGCAGTGACAGAGGCCCCCGAAAGGCCGGTGAAGCGAGCCACCTTCTCCACGGACCAAGCCTGCCCAATGCGGGCTTTCTTAATGATGTCGCAGAAATCGTCTTCAAGGGGCATAGGTTAGCTTTCAGCAGTCAGCTCTCAGCCATCAGCTCCGAAGGCTTTCATTCCCTAGGGAGGGTGGTCCGCTGATCTCCCACTGCGCGCGTCCAACGAGGGCCTTCTCAGGCCGCGCGTTGCGCGAGCAAAGGAGACTAATGGGCTACCCCTCCCCTCCTACACCGGGCGGGGTGCGAGGACGGTCAGGCTGATCGCACCACTCGTCCCCTCTTATTAGCGCTACGGAGCCACCTTCACTTCTTGGACCTCCCCGAATCCCCCCAGCAACTTCGGCAAGGCCTCCCCCGCCCCGACTGCCACGATGGTCAATCGCTCAGGATTGAAATGCTTCTTCGCCGCCGCCAGAATTTCTTCCTTCGTCAAAGCCACGACCCGCGTCCGCAATTGCTGGAGAAAGTCATGGGGAAGCCCGTCATATTCCAGCTCAACCAGCCGCCCCACGATCGCCGACGAACTGGCAAAGGAGAAGACAAACGAATTCACATAGGCCTCTTTCGCTTCTGCCAACTCGCTGTCCGTCACCAGCTCGGTTCTCATCCGTTCCATGTTCGCAATGAACCGGGCAATGACCTCTTGCGTCGAGGGGAGCTTCGTCTCTGCCCTCATCAGCCAGACCCCTTGATCATGCACCCCGGTATTCAAACGGCTGCCGACCGAATAGGCCAGGCCCCGCTTGGTCCGCACATCGTTGAAGAGGCGGCTGCGAAAGGAGCTGCCCCCCAGGATATCGTTTGCAATCGCAAGGGACACATAGTCCGGATCGCTTTCCTTGATCGACAGATGCCCGACGCGGAGATGCGTTTGCGAGGTATCCTTGTTCACGAACCGGACAACTGGCTTCCCCGTCTGATTCTGGGGCGCATCGGCAATCGTCAAGGCCAGAACCTCGCCCGGCTTCCAATCGCCGAATGTTTCGCGCAAGAGGGCCACCATCGCGGACTTGTCGAAGTCTCCCGTCACTCCCAACATCATACCGTTCGGATGGATGGTCTTCCGATGGAAGGCGATCAGATCCTCTCTGGTAATGCGGGTGATGGACTCGACGCTGCTTTCACGCGCCGTCGGGTGCTCCGCTCCATAGAGGAGCTTCACGAACTCACGGCTGACGATTGAACTGGGATTATCCTGCCTGCGGCGAATTCCTTCGATGGACTGAAGCTTGGCCAATTCAACCCGCGCTGACTCAAACGCCGGCGTCCGGATCAGTCCCGCAAAAATCTGAAGCCCCCGCTTCAGATCTTTACTAAGGACATCGAGCGAGGCGGAACCAGATTGGCGGCCGATCGAAATGCCGACATCCCCGGCGAACTGTTCGAGTTCTTCATCCACTCGCTCCGCCGACAAACCGCCTCCTCCGCCGGTCCTCATGAGGGAACCGGTCAACGACGCCAGGCCGACCTTATCGGCAGGATCGAGCCAGCCTCCCGTTTTCATGGTCGCGGTAATGCTGATCAAAGGCAGCTCATGGTCCTCCAGAAGATAGACAACCATCCCGTTCTCAAGCACCACACGATCCGGTTCAGGCGGAGTAAACTCAACCGGCTTGAAGGTCATTTGTCTGGGATCGCCCAACGCCAGGTTTCCGGCACAAGCACTCAGCACCGGAACCGTGAGGGCCATGACCATCGCGACCAGAATCAAGCATCTCCGTTTCACGTTGAACGTTTCACCTTTCACGTTTGTCATCGCGCCACCTCATGCTTCGGCGCCGTCGCAACTTTCTTTTCGCCAACCTTCTTCACCAATGTCGCCACCGTTCGGTTCGTCTTCGTGAAATATTCAGCCGCCACCCGCTGAATATCCCCCGGCGTCACCGCGGCAATTTTGTCCCGGGCCTTCAGCGCATAGCGCCAATCTTCCGCCACCGTCTGATAGAGGGCCAACTGAGAGGCGAGACCCCCATTGGACCGGAGCGCTCGTACCAAATCCGCGTCGAGATTGTTCAGCACCTTTTCTAATTCCTTGGCGGAGACCGGTTCCGTCTTGAGCCGTTCGAGCTCGGCATAGATGGCCGCTTCAACTTCCGCCGTCGTATGGGGTGCGAGCGGCGTGGCGCTAAACACGAACAGATTCGGGGAGCGGACCCCGGGATAGTTCGAATCGGAATTGATCGAGGCGGCGATCCGCTGGTCGCGGACCAGATTCGCATAGAGCCGGGAGGTAAGGCCCTCCGTCAGCACCGCGTCGATCACGTCAAACACATAGTCGTCTGGATGGCCCAAGGCCGGCTTGTGGAACCCGATGGCCACTGAGGGTTCAGCATCGAATTCCACTTCCACGCGGCGCTCTCCCCGTTGCGGCGGCTCGACCGTCACAATCTGAGGCTGCGGGGGCGCAGCCGGGATCTTGCCGAACGTCTGCTCGATCAGGGCCATGACCTCCTTCGGATTGATATCGCCCACGATGGCGATCGTCGCATTGTCGGGACCGTAATGGGCTTTGAAGAAGGCTTCTGTGTCGGCCGGCGTGAGCGACAAAATATCCGACTCCCAGCCGATCGTCGGGATGCCATATTGATGGGCGCGGAAGGCGGCTGAGGTGAAGGTTTCGAACAACAGGCCGTTCGCGCTGTCGTCGTTCCGCAACCGCCGCTCCTCCATCACCACACCTCGCTCTTTATAGAATTCGCGAAGGACCGGATGCGCCATGCGATCGGCTTCCAGCGAAGCCCACAGGGGCAGGCGATTCGCCGGGAGACTGATCATGTAGCGAGTCAGGTCCTTGCCGGTCGAAGCATTGAGTCCGACTCCCCCGTGCCGTTGGTAGAGCAAGGCCATCTCATTGCCCGCCACGAACTGTCCCGCTTGTTCTTGTAACTCCGTGAATCGTTTCTGGAGGCGCTCGACGGCGGCGCGCGCTTCGGAGCTGGCCGGTTTCTCCTGATTCCTCTTGGCCAGGTCCCGTTGCCGCTGCTCCAACTCAGTTCCCACGCGAAACAACTCTTCGAGGATCGGCCGTTCTTTCTCGTAACTCTTCGTCCCCACCGTCCTCGTGCCCTTGAAGGCCATATGTTCATAGAGGTGCGCCAGACCTGTCTGGCCGATCTGCTCGTTCACTCCTCCGACCCGGAAGGTCATGTTGAGGGAGACCACCGGCGTCTGATGCCGCTCGACCATAAGCACGGTCAGGCCGTTCGCCAGCTTCTGTTCCACCACACGATCCGCCAGGCTGGGCGACCCGGCATGGAGCAAATCGAGGTTGAAACTCAGACTGAGCACGACGAGCAACACTATGAAGCGTGGGATGTGAATCCTCATATAAAGAGCTCCATTAATTCTTCCGGCCGTTCGATAAACCAGTCCGGTTGACAGGCCGCCATCTTGGTGCGATTCCCCATGCCATAGCCGACCGCACAGACACGAATCCCGGCGTTATGCCCGCCGTTGATGTCGTTGGTGCTGTCCCCAATGAGCACGGTGCGTTCGGGCGAGACATTCAATTCTTTCATCACATGCAACAGCATGCCAGGCTCCGGCTTTAATCCGAATCCATGATCGCCTCCGACGACATACTCAAAATGATCTGCCCCCAACCCTTGGAGAATCACATTCGTGTACTCGATCGCCTTATTGGTGGCCACGGCCTTCCGTTTGGCGGCAAAATGCGTCAGCATTTCTCCGATACCTGGGTAGAACGTGGTGCGATCGAGGCAATGGGCCAGGTATTGGCCCCGGAATACCCGCAAGACCTCGTCGTAGGTGACCCGAGTGCTCTCGCCGACTGACAGGCGCAACAGTTGCTTCACTCCGTCGCCCACAAACCCGAAGATTTCTTCAAGTGGCCGCTCCGGCAGTCCCAGCTCAGCTAACGTGAGGTTCACCGACGCGGCAATATCCCACTTGGACTCGATCAGCGTCCCGTCCAGATCGAAAATCAACAGCTCGACTGACGTCTTTCCCATCATTTGGCCTTTCGTAACTCATCCCGCAACGAATCGAGCAGGTCTCGCTTCGCCTGGTCGGTTTCCTTCATCCACGCTTCACGCACGACATTCACCATCCGCTTCTGCCCCACGTGAGGCGGCAGCATCGGCTCAATAATTCTCCATCGATTGTTGACGGCTTTCACGCGAACCCGCACCTCTTCCATCCGCACCTCCTGGGTGAAGCTGGCGGTTTCCAGATTCACCGAACCGAGAATCTGAAAGGTGACCGGGATGATCAGTTCGAATCGATCGATCACCTCCCATTGACGGTAATGCTCCGCCACCGTAAAGCTCCGAATCACGACGACCTGCCCCCACGTCGGCTCGTCATGCCAATTCCTGTAGGTCGCAACCGTATCGACCGACATGGCATCGAGCCGGGCTCCCTTGTAGTCGAGCGTCAGATACCGTTTCACCACCTCGGCTGGAGAATGGTCGATGGAACCGCTCTGCGCCGAGACGATACTCGCGGCGGAGAGCCAGCCGATCAGAGCCAGGAACGCGGCCAACCGACCGAACATGCGGCGGCTCATGACACAATCCTATGGAGCTTCATGGCATTCGTGCCTCCCAATTGTCCCGTCACAGTCCCGGATAACAGAACGACGCAATCACCCGTTTTTGCCAACGTTTCCTCCAGTAATCGTTGCTCGACCGCGCGGACGCGATCGTCTGGATCCTGGACTCTGGCCATCAGCCTGGGCAGCACGCCCCAGTAGAGCGCCATCCGCCGACGCACGGGCTCGTGCGGCGTGAAGGCTACAATGGGGGCGGCAGGCCGTTGTTTCGAGAGCAGCCGGGCCGTTGTGCCGGACTCGCTGAACGTGGCGATCACAGCCGCCTCTGTCGCGGCTGCCGCCGATGCGGCTGCTTCGCACATCGCCTCAGGAATCGCGCGATGCTCATGGCCGGACGGCCGTTTGCCCGGGCCGAGGTTCAGAAACAGGGTCTCGCCTTCCGCCACACGCACAATCCGGTCCATCACCTGCACCGATTCGACCGGATATTGCCCGCGGGCTGTTTCCGCCGAGAGCATGACCGCATCGGTGCCATCGAAAATTGCGTTGGCCACATCGGAAGCTTCCGCCCTGGTCGGGCTGGGATGCTGCGTCATCGACTCGAGCATTTGCGTCGCCGTAATGACCAACCGGCGATGCTGATTCGCCTTTATAATAATCCGCTTCTGGAGGATCGGCACGACTTCCGGCCCCATCTCCACGCCCAGATCGCCCCGCGCAATCATGACCCCGTCCGCTTCCTCCAACAAGGAATCGAGCGACGCAATGGCTTCAGCTCGCTCGATCTTGGCGATAATCGGCTGGTCGCCGCCGCACTCCGCCACCAGACGCCGCGCCGCCTGCACATCTTCCGACCCCCGCACGAACGAGAGGGCCATATAGTCCACGCCTTCCGCGACGCCAAAACGAATATCCTTCCGGTCCTTCTCCGTCAGCGTGGGCGCGCTGATCGTGGTGCCTGGCAAGTTGATTCCCTTGTGGGACCTGATCCGCCCGCCGGTCTTGACCTGACACTCGACTGCCCCGCCAGTCACCGATGTCACGAGCAATTCGATCAGTCCGTCGTCGATCAAGATTCTGGCCCCAGTCCGCACGTCGCGCGCCAGCTGCGGATAGACGACCAGGATCTCCGTGAGATTCGAAGGAGCCACGATCTGGCTGCCGATCTGGCCGCCCGACCGCAACATGCCTCCGACGAGCCTGATCCTCTGTGCTGCCAGCACGTCGACTCCATCTCCGTCGAGCGCGCCCACCCTGATTCGAGGCCCCTGCAAATCCTGCAAGATCGCAACCGGCAGCTGCAGGCGCTCCGCAACAGCGCGGATCGATGCAATCGCCGTTCGGTGCGACTCGTGCGTGCCATGGGAGAAGTTGAGCCGGGCCACATTCATCCCGCTCGTAATCAGCTGTTCGAGGATGGAGGGCTCGGCGCTGGCCGGACCAATCGTGCATACAATTTTTGCTTTTCGCATGGAAGAAGAGATCACCAATGGACAGGCTGCGGACTGCACATGCTCTCATGGAACTCACGGTTCGTGCGCCTGATAACGATCGCGTGCCTCATTCTAGCAAACGGGTTCCGGCGCCGCAAAGCCTCTCTGCCTGTCTGCTCGTCGCACGTTGACCCACTTCAAAACCCCGTGCTACGGTCGTTCACTCTAATTCGACTCGGATGTTGCCCGGTAAAGGATCGCACCATGAATCGACGGTGGATCGTCAGCCTCCTGATCCTCTGGAGCCTGCTGGCCTCGCCCACCTGGCTCATCGAACGGGCGGAGGCAGCGGAGTCGGCAGCTCCCACGACAACCGCGCCTCAGAAGGCGCAGGACCTCCTGGCGCAACTCCAGGCCAGGCATGGCGACCCCCTGCCAGGCTATATTGGAGGGCGTGAGTTTCACAATCGCGAGCATCGCCTTCCACCGGGCCACTATCACGAGTACGATGTGAATCCGAAAATACGAGGCCGCTCGCGGGATGCGGAACGGATCGTCGTCGAACAAGATACGGGCAGGGCCTACTACAGCGGCGATCACTATCGAACATTCACTCCGTTGGATACAACACCATGACCCCCAAACTCACCTTGCCTGCTTATCTACAGTCAACTAAAGCGCCTTGGTCTTCGCTGCTGATCGTGAAGGCCGGACAGCGGGCTGAGTCGCTCATACATGTGCCGGACGGTTATAAGTTGAAAATTATCAAGGGAGCCAAGTGTCAAACCACCGCCGGCCTCTTGACCGAATTTGCCCGCGCCTTGGATTTCCCTGACTACTTCGGCCACAACTGGGATGCCCTGGAAGAATGCCTGGCCGACCTGGAGTGGCTACCGGCCAAGGGCTACATCTTGCTCCTCACCGATGCAGCGCAGGTGTTGCCGGACGACGAAGACGAGTATGAAACCTTTCTGGAGGTCTTGAGCGACGCGGGAGAGGCCTGGGGAAGCGGGCAGGCGGGCATGGGTGCGCGACGTGCGACACCCTTCCACGTACTGTTCGCCATATCGGAGCGGGAAAAATCCAAACGCGCCCGCTGGGAGCTGAGCGAGATCAGCACAGAGCCTAGCGCACCACGTAAAGCCTCCTCAAGGCGAGCTTAGCAAGATGCTCAAAAAATCCACCAGCAAGGCCGCAGCCGATGAATACACCGGAGGCGTAGCCCCTGGCTACGTTGAGGATGCGTTCGAGGCGAGAACGACAGTGGTGGATTTTTTGAGCAGCCTGCCGCTATGGTTTCTTGACCGACAACCCTCTGCATGGTACTGTGCGCCCCCATTATGAAAACGACTCGTTCCGCTAAATTATTCGCCGACGCGCAGCAGCTGATCCCTGGTGGCGTAAATAGTCCGGTCCGCGCCTTCCGGTCCGTCGGAGGCCAGCCCCGGTTTATCAAACGAGCCAAAGGCGCCCGCCTCTACGACGTCGACGGAAACAGCTACATCGACTATATCCTGTCATGGGGCCCGATGATTTTGGGCCATGCAGCCCCGGCCATCATCCGCGCCATCAAGAAGGCCGCAGCGAACGGCACGAGTTACGGCGCGCCGACCGAACTGGAAGTCACGCTCGCCCGCATGATCAACCAGGCCTTCCCCTCGATGGAAAAGGTCCGGCTGGTCAGTTCCGGCACCGAAGCGGTCATGAGCGCGATTCGCGTGGCCCGCGGTTTTACGAAGCGCGACAACATCCTCAAATTCGACGGGTGCTACCACGGTCACAGCGATTACTTGCTGGCGAAAGCCGGCTCCGGCCTGGCCACTTTGGGAATCCCCGATTCGCTGGGAGTCCCGGCCGACTTTGCGAAGCACACCTTGACCGTCCCCTACAACGACATCCGGGCGGTCCAGCAGATCATCAAAGAACAGCGAAACACGTTGGCCTGCATCATTATCGAGCCGATCGCAGGAAACATGGGCGTCGTGCCGCCGGCTCAGGACTTTCTCCGGACACTCCGGAGGCTCACGGCGGAAAACGGCATCCTCCTCATTTTCGACGAAGTGATCTCCGGCTTCCGCGTCACCTACGGCGGCGCGCAAACGCTCTACGGCATTACGCCGGACCTGACAGTGCTGGGGAAAATCATCGGCGGAGGTTTGCCGGTCGGCGCCTACGGAGGACGGAAAGAGATCATGGACCTGATCGCGCCTTCCGGGCCGGTCTACCAGGCGGGAACTCTGTCGGGCAATCCGCTGGCCGTCTCCGCCGGCATTGAAACCCTCAAGCAGCTCAAGGTCCGCGGGGTCTACAAGAAGCTGGAAGAAAAGTCGGCAGCCCTGGCCGAAGGGATCGGGGAAGCGGCCAAGAAAGCCGGCATCCCGCTCACGCAAACCAGAGTCGGCTCGATGCTGGGCGCCTTCTTTACCTCAGGCGCAGTGGTGGATTGGAATACCGCGAAACTCTCCGACACGAAGCGCTACGGGCAGTTCTTCCACAAGATGCTGGAACAGGGAATCTACCTGGCCCCCTCACAATTCGAAGCAGCCTTCCTCTCGACCGCTCACTCAACCAGCGACATCGAAAAAACGATCAAAGCCGCGCACACCGCATTCAAGAGCCTCTAACATAGAGCCGGCGCCAAAGAGCTAATGGCTAATAGCATATGGCATATAGCCAGATGACTTGCAGGCTCACTCTCTCCTCAACTCCTGCTATAAGCCATGCGCTATACGCTCTGTCCTGCTATGTCGAGGAAGATACTCGGCGGATCGGTCTCGATACAGATGCTGAGCCCCGCAGGATGCTCGAAATGGGTTCCCTGCGAGGCGCAACCCAGGAAGTTGTTCAAAACGACCGTCCAGCAAGGCCGCAGCCGATGAACGCACCGGAGGCGTAGCCCCTGGCTACGTTGAGGATGCTTTCAAGGCGAGAACGAAGCTGGCGGGCGTTTTCAACAGCTTCCCTATTCGTCGTCCTCGTCCTCCATATCCAGCACTTCCTGCCGCTTCTGCTCTTCCATCGCGTTATGCAAAAGCATGCGGACGAACATCGAATAGAGCGAACCCTTTTCCAGCGTCCCGCCCGGAGGAATGGCAATCTTGCCTTCCTTAATCATCCGATCCATCCAGACCTTTTGATCCGGCGCGATCAAAATCGGCACCTCGATCAGCCCCACACGTCCCATCATATCCATAGAAGCCTCCGTAAATCGTAAACCATTGAAGAGCAAATAGCTTATGGCTAATAGCAAGAGATCCGAAACCTCTTCCTGACCACATCGCTCCCGCTATACGCCATAGGCCATATGCTCTTGTTGTCTATAACAGCATGCGAATTTCTTCATTGTCAATAAATCTGGCACGAACCCTGCTGCTCGGTCCATTGTATGGAATGCTTACGACAAATATCCAGCATCCTTGGCGGAATCTCGAAAAGATATCTGCTCGTCACCCTCTGGACCCTGTCGTGCGTATTGGCGCTGCCTTCTGAAGGGCTGACTCAGTCAACCACAGCACAGCCCTCCTCCCTACCCACTGCTCCGTTATCGCCCGATGCCCTTCCTGCCCGCTCCTCCTGCGGTCTCTGCTGGAAGCCAGCCCCGCAAGAAGGAAGCGCCATCCGTCCCCACCGGCCTCACCGCGAAAAAGGACTCCACCCTCACAAGAGGCGCAACGGATTGCGCCGATCCAACAGCCGAAGCTTCCAATCGCTGCTCCGGCGGCAAACCTTCGCGCGACTCGGCGGAACAGAGCGCACGGTCGACGGGCGACAAATCTACGTGGTTGATGGCGACACCTTTCACTATGGGGCCGAGCGAATCAGGCTCAAGGGCATCGACACACCCGAAATGAGCGAGCCGGGCGGACCGGCCGCCAAGCTGCGACTGCAAGAGTTGCTGCGCAACGGGCTGGTTCACATCGTCCCGCAAGGCCGAGATGTCTACAATCGCCTCGTGGCCGAGGTCTTTGTGGATGGGCAGAATGTCGCGGAGAGACTCCGGATGGATGGCTTCGCGAAGCCCCATTCTTAATCGTCTCACCAGCACCAAAACACCTTGGACTTCGATGGCCAATCCTGGCAGGATACCGCAAGAATATTATCCCGCGTCTTACGACTCGTAACATCGTATTCGCGACCCACTAGCAAAGGAGCGCCTTATGGCTACATTCATTCCCGGCCAGCCTATTAGCACCCAAGCCCCTACAGTTGAAGTCACGGTCACCCCAACCGCCCCCTTACCTCCTGGGCGCCACAGATTTCAGCTCATCGTCGTCGACGACGCCGGCAACCAGTCTGTGCCCAACGTTGCGGAGGTCATCGTGATCGACGATCAGCGACCAACGGCAGTGCTTGACGCCCCTCGAACCGTACCCGTTGGCAGTTCATTCACGCTGTCCGGCACGCGATCCTTCGACCTTCCTCCGGGAAAGATCGTCACCTACAATTGGGTGCGCCTCCCTTAGCAGGATGCTGAAAAAGTCCGCCAGCGACGTTCTCGCTTCACGAAGAGGCTCAACGTACCAACCCGTACGCCTCGCCTCTTCGCTCGCTGCGGCCTTGCTGAACGGCCTTTTTGAGCATCCTGTGGTTGTTCAGGCCACGGTGCCACTCGGAGTATTTTAGCCATGCTGTTCGCATACACCGAGTTTTTCCGCAGCCTGCTAGAGGCTTTGCAGTAGCGTGACGCCTAACCGCTTGTTCTTGTCAGGCACTCCAAAATGGATTCAGACATGAGTATTGATGACCAAGGGTTGACGATGACGGTCTACACGGTCACGCTGGACGCTTTGGCCGACGATGTGGCCACCCTCATGGTAACGCAAGGGGTGGGCGATGTGATCGTGGTGGAAGAGGGGAAACCGGTCGGGATCTTGACGGACCGTGATCTTGTCGCCCGGATCATGGCGGCAGGATTGGATGGCAAGACCGTGCTGGTACGGGACATCATGTCGGCCCCGCCTGTGACGGTGTCTCAAAACGAGGAAGTCGGCATTGCCATCGCGCTCATGAGCCATCATGGCATCCGTCGTTTGCCGATCGTCGACGAAGCGGGCAAGCTGGTGTCGATCCTGACGCTGGATGACCTCCTCATGCTCGGTCTTGATGGGCAACCGGAACTCAGCAACATCGTCCGACGACAATTGCGGCTCGGGAAGGAACCGTTACCGTCACCCACGGGGCTGCAACGTGCTGAAACGGAGGGCTCATCCAGACCGGCGACGCTGCCATTGTCCAGTACGGTCGAGCGCATCGCTCGTTCGTCGGTGGTGGTCCCGATCAAGCGAGGCCAGTACCGGCACATTCACCATACTCCGAGAACCTGGTTCTCCCGCAATCGATTTTGGCTGATATTCATCCTAGCACTCTCACTCATAAGTACAGCGGCTCTACTATTACTCCCATACCTATGGAAAATTATTCTAGTGCTCTGGTTTGCTCCCATACGCGTACCCTAACAAACAGATTGCCACGAATCTAAAGACGACGGCGGCAGGGGCACTGCTGGAGGAAGAAATCAGGGAATAAGACGAGAGGAGCGGAAACACGAGCCAGTGAGCTCAATTCCGTGGAGGCAGGACGGACCGCGTGCAGATAAATTAGGGCCTTTTCTTGTTCTTGTCAGACGGGTTGTCTGAAAACAGCAGCCAGCCGAGGACCATGAAGCCGATCGCGACGCCGGTGATGGCGAGCCAAGTTCCGAGCTTATCCATTTAGTGACTCCTTGTGGGCCCAGACTGTAGCGCGGCGACCATCTCCTTGTCGAGGCGCTTTACCTTGCCATTGCCATCCGTTGTCGCCAGCCTTGCCGCCCCTTCGACAACCACCCGCTGACTTTCCCGCTCTCTAATCACATGCGAAAACGTGAACGAAGCTGCCGTCACATCGGAAACGACCGTCTCGATCACCAACGTCTCGCCGTAGCGGGCGGGAGATCGGTAATCGACTTCCGCATGCACCACCACGAACACCGTGCCATCCTTTATAAGCCCGGCTACCGACAACCCCCGCTCTTCAAGATACTGCGTCCGCGCGCGCTCAAAATATTTGAGGTAGTTGGCGTAATACACCACCCCGCCGCAGTCGGTGTCTTCGTAGTAGATCCTAATTTCCATAAGAGCTGATGGCCGAATAAAAGCTTATGGCGTATGGCTAATGGTACGGACAAGAATCAAAGCCAAAACAAGAAGCCGGGCGTCAAGATATCGACAGCGTATTCCTGAATGCATTAATGCTTTTCGCAAGTCGCTGACCATCCTCATATAAGGCACTGCGCTCAACCTCTGAGATGTACGCTCGATCCTTAGCAAGAAACGCCCCAGCCACCACTTCGAAGGTCGATCCCAACGCAATCTCCAGGTGGTAGTCGAACGCTTTATTGCTGTTCTTGGCTGTGCCCTCCGCGATATTGAGTGCGATCGAGTTTACTGCCCGATTCAGCTGGGACTTCAATCCATAGTCTTCATGTCTCGGAAACTTCGCGGTAGCGGCATAGACCCTTGTTGCATACTCCTTGGCCATCTGCCAAATCTCCAACGTTTCAAATCGGAACGCCATCTTAGTTTGTCTTTGCTCCTGCTATACGCTATCGGCCATACGCCATAAGCTCTTCAGAGGTTCAGCACCGGAAACTTTGGCAACGAGGTTTCACTCACCCCGGCTAGCCTGACAACAACATCGTACAACTGCTGCACTCGCTCGGATTTGACCGGCTCGAAGCCATGACCGAGGATGGCCTGGTTGGCTGCGTCGAGCAACGGTTTCATCGTTGGCCACTCTCGGAGAAAGGCTTGGCCCATCTGATCGCCTAGCCCGGCCAGCGTGCGGAACTGCGCCTGCATAGGCAGCTTGTACTTGCCGTCGAGGTCTTCCAACCAACAGGACCGACAGGTTTCTTGCAGCGCCTGCGGCAATTGCTCCGGCTGCACGTCCCAGGTTTTGATTGTGTATTGTTTGAACAGTTGCCGTTGGGCGAAGGCTTCGAGCGCGCGAATCAACGAAACCATGGCGGCCTCCGAATCGTGCGTGCCATGCAGTCGCCGACCAGCATAGGCCAGCAGATCCAGCGCCTGCAGATCTTTCACGGGAGCAGGATCGAGGACGAGTCTTTCCAAAAATCCCGCATTCGCTTTAACCAACGGCAGAACCGCTTTAAGCCCTTGCGGTCCACCCCAGACCAACGCCATGTCAAACGCCTTCACGGCAGTCTTCAGCTTCTCCCAAGCCTGACGGTAGTGAAACCGCTCCCACAGATCGTAGCCATCAGCCAGGTCAGCAAAGGCCCGGTAGAGGGGCTTCTGCCCGCCGCTCACCCTGGCTTCGACCTCGCGGAACAGTTTCGCCGCAGCGGCAAATAGTCCCCGATTGAACAGGTCGCAACCCTCGCGGCGCGAGACAGAGGCCGCTTTGTCCCAGGGATTCCCCTGCGTCCAGAGGAACGGCTTCCCCGCGATATCGATCCGATCATCTTCCTGCCCCTCTCGTGCCGGCACGAGCGAGACGATCCGCGAACTATGAGACAGAGTGGCCAAGGTCAGAGCGCCGGCCATGGCAGGAGTGGCCCCGGTTATATCGACGACCAACTCGCCCGGCTGCACGTCCCAGGTCCGCAACATCTCCGGAAGCGCTTGCGCCAGCGCCCGATAACAGCCGACGAACTCGCCCGTCTCCTCCAGCACGATCCAATCCCATCGCCTGGGCATCTGTGCGATCTTCGGCTGGACGTCAGACTCCACCAGCGCTTTCGCCCAGGCCGGCAATACGAAGCAGAGGGAATCGGGCTGCAGACGATTAATCGAATAAATCGCCGCCGCCGCATCGTCGGTGAGCGCGATCACGAGAGCTTTGACTGGTTGGTCTTGCGCCATTTCGCGCGGACTATACCATAGGGCGGCGCAAAAGCCTTCGGCAGCCAGGTTTGACAGGTGACGGCTGGTTGCCTAGAATCGCCTCATGAAAGATATTGTCCTCAGCGCCTTTGCCGAAAGCGCCACCGTCAAGCAACAGTTCGCGCGCGACCATGCCGATCGCATCGTGCAGGTCGCAACACTGATGGTCACGGCCTTTCGTGAGGGACGCAAAGTGTTATTGTTCGGCAACGGAGGCAGCGCCACGGATGCGGCCCATCTCGCCGCCGAATTCGTCGGGCGCTATAAGCGCGAGCGGGCGCCGCTCCCAGCCATCGCCCTGGCCACCGACATTGCCGCCATCACCTGCATCGCCAACGATTACGGGTACGACGAACTTTTTGCCCGGCAGGTCCGCGCCCATGGCCAGAAGGGCGACGTCGCCATCGCCATCAGCACCAGCGGCAACTCCCCCAACATCTTGAAAGGCGTGGAAGCGGCGAAGGCTTGCGGCCTCATCACTGTCGGCTGGACCGGCGGGACCGGCGGAAAGCTGGCCGGCATGGTGGACCATCCCTTTGTCGTGCCCTCGGCGGTCACAGCCCGCATTCAGGAAAGTCACATCACGCTCGGCCACGTTCTCTGTGAACTCATCGAGGAGCAACTCCTTGGCAAAGTCTCCTGACCGGCAGCGGCCCCCTGTCACAGCCCCTCGCCTGATCGCCCCGATCAACGTGACGGACCTCACGACCTATCCGCTTAGAAAACGGCATAGCAAAGTCCGCATCTCCGATTTTGCCAAACCCTGGAAGCGAGAGGGCAGCTTCAGCCAATTCTATCGCTCGCTGCCGGATATCCTCGGCGTCAAAACCTTGCGCGCCGTCGCCAAAGCCGTCGCGAAGGCCCATCGCAGAGGCAAGCCGGTCATCGTCGGCATCGGCGCCCACGTCATCAAAGTCGGATTGAGTCCGATCCTCGTGGACCTCATGCAGCAAGGCATCGTCTCGGCTGTAGCCATGAACGGCGCCGGGATCATTCATGATTTCGAACTGGCGCTCATGGGCCATACGTCCGAAGAAGTCGATGCGGAAATCGACGAGGGCCGTTTCGGGATGGCGGAAGAAACCGGCCGCATGCTGAACGAGGCGATCGTCCGCGGGGCTCACGATCGCGAGGGACTCGGCGAATCCGTCGGCCACTACATCAATCGGCGCCAGGGGCAATTCCCCCATCGCGAGACGAGCATCCTGGCGACCGGCGCGAAACTCGGCATTCCCGTGACTGTGCATGTCGCCATCGGCACCGACATCATCCATATGCATCCTGCCGCGGACGGAGCCTCCATCGGCGCAACGTCGTTACTGGACTTTCGGCGGCTGGCGGCTGTCGTGTCCGGGATGGAGGGAGGCGTCTATCTCAACCTCGGCTCCGCCGTCATTTTACCGGAGGTCTTTCTCAAGGCCGTGTCGCTGGGACGGAACCTCGGGCATGAGCTGACCAACATTACGACCGTGAACATGGACTTCATGGCCCACTACCGCCCCCTCACCAACGTGGTGCGGCGGCCGACCCAGAAGGGCGGAAAGGGCTATTCCCTGATCGGCCACCACGAAATCATGGTGCCCTTGCTAGCCGCGGCCATCCACGAAGAATTGGGGTAACCCCCTCCTATGGCTCCACGCCAAGCCCCTCCCGTCACCACTCAGCATCTCACTCAAATGTGGAACGAGCTGAATGGCCGCTACTTCGCAGACCTGCTGCCTCCGATCGATCTCGTTTGGAGCCGCCGCCTGACCTCCTCCGTCGGCATGTTCATCAGCCGTCGAGGACCAAGACCCCGGCTGGATCAGGAGGGTCTTCGCCCGCCGACCACACGCGAGATTCGCCTCTCCCTCCCCTTGCTCCACCAAGCCACCCACGCGAGCGAATATGGCGAACAGGAAATCGTAAATACCCTGGCGCATGAAATGATTCATCAGTGGCAATACGACAGTCTGAAACGGCGGCCGAATCACGGGCCTGATTTTCTCCGCAAGATGACCGAGATGAATCGGGATGGAACCCTGGCGATCACCATCTACCATTCGTTGCAGAAGGAAGTGCTCGCGCTCACGCGATTTGCCTGGCGCTGCCGGCAATGCGGCCAACTGTACCGGCGTCAACGACGGACGATTCAGCCGCGCCGGCACCATTGCGGCATCTGTCGGGGCTCCCTGCAGGAATTGGAGTCAGTAGGCCAGCTCCAGCACGAACCGTCTCCGACATCCTTGCCACCCGGCCAATTATCCTTTCCGGTATAAGCGCTGACTGGAGGAGCCATCGATGCGCTGGTCTCGCCAGATCCTGTTCGGAGACATCGATGCCATGTTCGCCTCCGCGGCGGTCCTGGCAGATCCCAGCCTTGCGGACAAACCGGTGGCAGTCGGAGGATCCTCCCCGCGAGGCATTATCGCGGCGGCGAGTTACGAAGCCCGTTCGTTCGGCATCCGCTCCGCCATGCCGACCGGCGAAGCCAAACGGCTCTGCCCCCAGCTCATCCTCGTTCCTCCGGACCGACCTCTCTATCAACGACTTCATGAACAGATGCAGGCCGTCATCGACCGTCTACTCCCTGTCGTCGAATGGACCAGCATCGACGAGTTCTACGCAGAGACCACGGACATGCAATCTCTCTATCCCGACCCCTCACGTCTGGGCCGATGCGTGAAGGACGCGATCTTCGACGCCACGGGACTCCATTGCACGGTCGCGCTCGCCAGCGGAAAAACTGTGGCGAAGGTCGCAGCGGATGTCCACAAGCCGGACGGGCTGGCGGTGATCGAGCCGGGCACCGAAGCAGCCTTTCTGGCGATTCGTCCGGTGCGCGACTTGCCTGGTATCGGACCGAAATCCGCGGCCATGTTGCAGGGGCTCGGTATCCATTGCGTTGGCGACCTGCTCGATCCGCAGCATGAGCCATTTCTTCGGCAGCAATGGGGCAACCGTCTGATCGCCTGGCAGGAGGTGGCGCGGGGCATCGATCACGATCCGGTCGTGGTCGATCGGGAATCCAAAAGTCTCGGTCGTGAAACGACGTTCGAGCGGGACAGCCGCGACTTGGCAGTCCTGGAGCAGACGATCAAAAGTTTTCTTGGCACCTTGACGCATGATCTGCGCGTGCAGGGTCTGGCGGCTGGGTCCTTCACCGTCAAACTTAAAGATACAACGTTCCGGGTCACCACTCGACAGCAGCAGTTCCAGCAACCGCTCAATTACGATCCTGCGATGTGGCCAGCCATCCGAGCGGCGCTCCACCGCCTGGCCATTCCTCACACAGACTACCGGCTGGTGGGCCTGTCACTGTCAGGCCTCCTACCTGCGACCGAATCCCTCTTTGCACAGCGCCAGACTCAGGCTGTCGCAGCCTTGGATGGATTGATCGAACGATATGGCAGTCGAATGGTCCGGCTCGGGGGGATTCCGGAAGAGTAGACAGGCTCAGCTAGGGCCTGAACTGTCGGGCGGGCGAACCGAATTCAAAAACGCCTCCACTTCCTGGATGACGACGCCCTGCTCCTCAGCAGATAACTTCTCCCAATGTTGCCGGAGCGGTTCGAAATAGCGCCTGATGGACGTATAGAGACTGTAGGCTCTCCCGTTTCGCTCATCCGGACTGTCGGCCATGGTTCAACCCTCTGAGTAGGCCAGCAGTCTAGTCAATTCTCCATCGGCAGACAAGGGCTCAACTGGCCATTTTCCTGGCCAATGACGGATGGGCCGCCTGCTGTGGTGCAGGTTCAATATTTTTAAGCAGTCGCGTGAGTATGCTGGCGAGATCCTGGGATTTGACCGGTTTCGAAATATACTCATCCATTCCGGCTTCCAGGCACCGCTCCCGATCGCCCTTCATCGAGTTGGCGGTCATGGCGATAATCGGCACATGCTGCGTGGGCTGTTGTCCGTTGATCGGCTCGTCACTCTTCGCGAGTGCCGCCTCCCGTTGGCGGATCACACTCGTCGCGTCAAAGCCATCCATCTCAGGCATCTGACAGTCCATCAACACTGCTGAATAGGCGATACGGTTTGTCGCTTCGATCGCCTCCGCACCATTGGCGACCACGTCCACATGGTAGCCCATCTTTTCCAGCATGTGGACAGCCACTTTCTGGTTGATGATGTTGTCTTCGGCCAACAGCAACCGAATGCCGGTTTTCCTTTTCGCTTCGGCCAAGCTGTGGCGCGTCACCAACCCATGGCCTAGTGGCGCGGCTGATCGTTCGCCGTCGGCTCCCTGCTGGCGCCGAGGCCTCCCCGTGACGGCGGTTAAACAATCATAGAGGTGAGCCTCCCGCACCGGCTTCGTTAAATACCCCGCCACGCCGGCCGCCACCGCCGCCTTCGCGTCGCCTCGCCGCCCGGTGGCACTTAACAACACCGTATGAGTGCCTTTCAGGATCCGGTCTTTATTGATCGCCTGGGCGAGGTGAAGTCCGTCCATCGCCACCATGTCCAAATCTAAAATCACCACGTCATAGGGCTTGCCGCGCGCGACACTCTTGCGCAACAGCTGTAACGCGAACTCCCCACTCTCGGCGAACGTGCCCTGAAGCTCCCATTTCTTGAGATACAGTTCGAGCACACGCCGGTTAATCTCCTTATCATTCACTACCAACGCATGGAGGCCTCGCAGATCGGTGCGCTCAACCTGTGGCGCCCGATGTGCCATGGGCTGTTGCTCCAGAGAGACCGCAAACCAGAAGCGGCTCCCCTCGCCCGGCTTGCTCTCCACCCCGATCGTGCCCTCCATCATCTCGACGAGGCGCCTCGAAATAGCTAAACCCAGCCCGGTGCCTCCATACTTGCGTGCCATGGATGCATCCGCTTGGCTGAACGACTGGAACAGATTCGCGCAGGTGTCAGGCGCGATGCCGATACCCGAATCGGCAACCTCGAATCGAACCTGGACCTGCTCACCCCGCTCCTCGACCAGGCTCACATGCAGCACGACATCGCCTTGCTTGGTGAACTTGATCGCGTTGCCGATCAGATTCGTGACGATCTGGCGGATCCGGCCAGGATCTCCGCGCAAGGCCGTCGGCACCTCGGCGTGAAACAAACAGACCAGGTTGATCCCCTTGGCTGAAGCCTGTTCGCTGAACAGGTCGAGGCATTCCTCCATGGCGTGGCGGAGATCGAAGTCGATGATCTCCAAGGTGAGTTTGCCAGCTTCGATTTTCGAGAAATCGAGAATGTCGTTAATGATCGTCAGGAGATGTTCCCCGCTGGTGCGGACTGTTTCCGCGTACCCCTGCTGCTCCTGGGTGAGGCCGGTCTCGAGCAACAAGCCGGTCATGCCGATCACGCCGTTCATCGGCGTCCTGATTTCATGGCTCATGGTCGCAAGAAACGTAGACTTGGCTTCCGTGGCAGCCTTGGCCTGCGCAAGTGCGATATCGAGATCCTGATTGGTCTTCTCGAGCTCCTGCGCATAAGCCGTCAGGGATTTCTCGGCTTGTTTGCGCGCGGAGATGTCGCGGAGAAACGCGCTGAAGGTGAGTCCTCCTTCGAGCCGGAGGGGAGCGATCGCAACTTCCACTGGAAACACGCGACCGTCACGATGCACTGCGGTCACCTCCAGTAGTTTATTCAAGACGGCGTCCTGACCCATCTCGACATACTGTTTGAGTCCTTCCTCGTGCGCGGCTCGATAGGCTTCAGGAATGATCGTGGTCGCCAGGTTTCGACCCACGGCCTCCTGGCGAGACCAGCCGAACAGCACCTCCGCCTGCCTATTCCATTCCACGATCAGCCCTTCGGCATTCATCGTAATAACCGCGTCCAGCGCCGTGTCGATCATCTGCCTAGTCCGCGCCTCATTCTCGCGGAGCGCCGATTCTGCCTCAATCCGCTCGATAAAGAGCCCGATCTGACTACCCACCTCGGCTAGCATGGGGAAGAGATCCGATTCCTGCGGCTGCGACTCACGGCTGAAGAACTCCAGCACGCCGTAGACACTTCCTCGGAGCCTGATCGGAAACGCGTAGGAACCGCACAGTCCATCTTGCTCCGCTGCGGCATGGCGCCGGAACGTCGTTTCCGTGGAGATATCGGAAATCCACCACACTTCCCCGGTCGCCCAGACACGCCCAGGAAGTTCGACCTCGGACGCAAAGGTCGCTCGTTGGCTGGCCGACACGATATTGGGGAACAGATTTTGAGACTTCCTCCAGAGATGGCTAAACTGCAGCACCTCTCGCTGGCAATCAACCTTCCACAAAATGCCCAGGTCCCAATTTAAACTGCCGCAAATCACCTGCATCACGCCCAGCATGGCCTGCTCGACCGTCAAGGCACCGGCCAACGCCCGCGTTACGGCATACTGAGTCGCCCTCCGCTGCTGTGCCCGGCACTGCTCCGTAATATCCAACACGATGGCCACAAAGGTCGGACGGCCGTGAAACAAGCTACATTGCAAGTGCACTCGAATCGGGTATGTCGACGCGTCCTTACGCCGGTGCACGGTATTGAACTGGAGGGATTGCCGTTCGCCGCGGTGTAAAAATTGGATGAGGGTGGCGAAGGATTGGCTGGTGAACTCCGGCATGAGATCCAACGGTGTGAGCCTGAGCAACTCGTCCGCGCTATACCCGAGGTTGGCCTGCGCCCCCCGATTCACATGCAGAAAACAGAGGGTCCCGGCGTCAAACAGATAAATCTCGTTCAGCATGTCGTCGAGGATATGCCCGAAGCCCGCCTCCTGCTCCTGGGTCCGCTTGCGACGCACGAACGCGCCAATCTGGATGCCGAACGCGCCCATCGCACTCAGCGTGCCGTTGTCAGAATGCCGGACCGTGGAGCTGAAGAACTCCATCACACCCAGAATCTCGCCATCGAGCAGAATCGGGAACGCCACTGCCGCACACAGACTATTGCGAACCGCCAGGGCCGACCGAGGGAAATTTACGTCGTCCCTCACATCTGCAATCCACAGAACCTCGCCGCTTGTCCAGACCCGCCCGGGAAGACCGACGCCTGGTGCCAAACTCACCTCGCGGCTTTTATCGAGAAAATCCGACAGGGTCTCAGACGTGCATTGCCACGTTTCCGTACATCGGAGCGCGCCGACCTTGGGATCCATCTCCCACAGCGCACCGACCGACCAATCGAGACCGGTCCCGATCGCACGAAGGAGTCCGGGCGCCGCCTCGCACAGTGAGTCGGATTCGGCAAGGACAAGCGTCACCTCATGCTGGCCCAAAATCCGCCATTCGGCTCGCTTGTGCTCGGTGATATCACGCAGAACATACAAGGCCTCCTGCACAGCTCCTCGACCGTCGCGAAGACAGGAGGCTGTGACCTCCACCCAGCGTTGCACGTTCGGCAGCGGAGACACCTGACATTGCAGGACCCCTGGCTCGCCGTTCCAGACACTCTGATGCATCACCTGGAACGCGGGACGGTCCTCGCGATAGATGAACGGGGAAATCGGCTTGCCGATCAGCTCAGTCCTGTCCCGCACATCAAATAAGACGCACGCCGCGTGATTCGCGTCGCGCACCACTCCTTCCCGGCTCACCAGCAGCACACACTCAGGAATCGTCGTGACAATGGCTTGCAGATGCTGTTCATGCGCGAGGGCCTGTTCCTTCTCCTGTTGCGCATGGCCCCACTCCCGCTGTACGCGCCGGGCCGTCCAGAGGAGCATCGCGACGAGCGGCAAGACGACGAGTCCTCCCGTCAGCCCGACTTTCCAGAGCAGGCCATGGATCGGATCGACGACTTCGCTCCGGTCGACACGAATCAGAACGGTCCAGCCAAGCCCGGCAAACTCGCCATGTCCCTTCGTCCGCGCATACCCCGTCAGCACCGGCACATGCCGCCGCCGATGGTCTTCCTCGATATAACCTGATTGCCCTGCGACGCCCAGCTCCGCGGACGGCAGCCCCATCTGCTTGAGATTGACATCGCCCTTATGCGAGAGATCTGAATCGATGAATGCGTGGCCGTCGTTCCGCAACACTTGATATTCCACCGTCCGCCAAACCTTCCGCCCTTCTTCAAAGGTCTGGATCGTTCTCGTCGTAATTTCCTCCAACGCCGGAATCCCAATCCGCGTCGTGACGACGCCGAGGAACGCACCCGGTTGGCCATGAACGGACCGTGCGAATAACGGCTTGCTGAACGAAATCGCGTCATTTCCCCCGGTGAGGAGGTCTCGACGCACGTCGCCAACGTAAATCGATCCAGTCCTTTTGGCTTCCTGAAACCAGCCCTCGCCTCTCATCTCCATGTTCACGGTCGACGGATCTGACGCGTCAACAATCCGCCCTTCCGCATTGGCCACGCCGACCCAGAGGTAGAGGGGATAGGCGCGCTTGAACATCGTAAAGAGCCCGGCATCTCCGTCCTCCCTTTTGGCCTTAGAAGGCACGATGTCCGCGAGAACCTGAATATCGCCGTACCGTTCCAGCAAGAGCAGATCGATGCTATCGGCGATGTCGGCGGCAACCACCGCGACGGCTTCTCCGGTCGTCGAGATGAACCGCTGTTCGAGAAACGCTAATCCAAATCCGCCCACGAATAGCGGGACCACCGTGACGAGCACGATCAGTAAGAATTGTCCTCGATAGGGCCTCCGGCCCATCAGGAACCTCTTTGACTTGTCAAATGGGAAGGGAAGAAACACAAGTATCCACTATCCCTGCATAGGTTCCGTACATCGACGTCAACTATGCTGTTGGCAGGCCGGCGAGACGGTCTTCCCCCGAATGGTTTCCACTCGGACAGATCCCGTACCTCCTAGAACCTCATATCTCAATCGGCTTGTTTTTGAAGGAACTTTAGCCCACGTGGCTCCTGAGAATGACGTAGGTCTCCGCCCTCAGGATACGTCGTCAGGTCGCGGAGGCAGCATCGTCTCGCATTCGTGGGTGCTGCGGTCAGGCCCCTGACCGGGGAGGGCCAGATACACAGCCGGAAACGAGGGAGGGGCCTGGAGAGAGGCGGTCGGGCATTGATTCAGCCGCTGCATCCCCCTATGATGCCTCTCTCAAATGAGGAGAGGCATCTGATGCTTTCCAAGGTTAAACAACGACAGGAACTCGCCTCGCTGCTGCAGTCTCACCGGCAGGCCGGCAACCGCATTGTGTTCACGAACGGCTGCTTCGATCTCATGCATGTGGGCCATACACGCTACCTCCAAGCCGCGAAAGACCTGGGCGACCTGCTGGTCGTGGCCGTCAACAGCGACGAATCTGTCAAAAGTTTGAATAAGGCGCCGGATAGGCCGATCGTCCCGGACACTCAGCGGGCTGAAGTCGTCGCGGCGCTCGGCTCAGTCGATTATGTTATCCTGTTCAATGAACCGGACCCCCAGGACCTGATCGCCGCCCTGCAGCCGGATATTCTTGTCAAAGGCGGAGATTGGGCGGTGGAACAGATCGTCGGGCGCGAGATCGTCGAAGCGCGCGGCGGAGTCGTCCGTACTATTCCCTTGGTCCCCGGCATGTCCACTACATCATTAATCCAACGTATTCGCGCAACCACCACATAAGCCGTATCAGTGTCCGACATTATCCATCCTCCTACAGCATCCCAGTGGTTCGTGCCTGTCGCTGCATCATTGGCAGACAAGGCGGGCCGTCCCTCTGTCACCGGCTTGCACGGCTCCACTTCCGGCCTCGCCCTCACCACACTCATGCAGCCTCAGTCAGGCAAACTGGGCAACCGGTCCTGGCTCATTGTCACAGGATCGGATGAGGCAGCCGAACGGCTCTTCGACGATCTGCATTTTTCCCATGACCTCGTCGGCCTGTCGACGGCGCCCCTCGCCCTCTTCCCGAGATGGGAAACCCTGCCTTACGAAGGCAGCGCCCCCCATGTCAGTCTGATCGCGCGCCGGATGAATACCCTGCATCACATCCGCACCGCTCCCCAGACCTGCCTGGTCACCTCCATCGCGGCCCTGATGCAACGGCTGTTGCCCGTCGCGGCTTTCACCGGCACCACCCTGCAATTTAAACGAGGCGGCACGATCGAGCGGGAGGTCCTCACCAGCAGGCTCTTGCGCCTCGGCTACCGCCGGGTCTCGGTGGTGGAAATCCCCGGCGAGTTCAGCATTCGAGGCGGCATTGTGGATATTTTCTCAACCGCCTATGCCGAGCCGATGCGTGTCGAATTTCTCGGTGAAACGATCGACTCGCTCCGCCTCTTCGATCCCGCCACACAAAAATCTACCGCGAAACTGGATCGCGCGGTGGTCCTGCCAGCCCGGGAATATCTGCGGGCAGAGGATTCGCCGGATGCCCTCGCCCCCATTCCGGCTGATGCAGAATGGCGCGCGCCGAATCTCTACCCTGCCATGGAGACCCTCTTCGATTATTTTACCGAACAACCAGTATTGGTCCTGGATCAGCCTGCTGCCTT
Organism: Nitrospirota bacterium; assembly: GCA_026387665.1. NCBI lineage: Bacteria > Pseudomonadati > Nitrospirota > Nitrospirota bacterium. Next base: position 252,002 of record JAPLLG010000013.1, on the reverse strand, counting down.
GAGCGGGGCCTGCGCAGACCTCTGGAGCAAAATCGACGACGGCTACCTCCGCCATGCCGATCGGGAGACCGTCGTCCCCTACCCGTCACCGGAACGGCTGTTTCTCGCCTGGCCGGAACTGATGGAGCACACGCAGGGCTGGCCCACCCTCGCGCTGGAACCGCTCACCGAAAGCGATGCCTCCTGGAATCCGGTGCAGGCCTTTCCGGCCCAGGCCCCGGCCAGCGCCGGCCTCGGCGCCCGCGGGATGCCCTTCAGCCAGACCCTCGCCATCATGGATCGCCTGCGTGAGAACTGCCGCGTGGTCCTCGTCGCGAGAAGTCAGGGCCAAGTGGCTCGCTTGCTGGCGCTCTTGCGCGAACACGATGTCCCGGCGATGGAATGGGCCACGGGAACCTGGACCGCCTCGAGTAAAACGAAAGCCCCGTTTTACGTCTTACATGGCGATCTGTCTGCGGGATTCCTTGCCCCGGACTTACGCCTGGCGGTGCTGACGGAAGAAGAGCTCTTCGCCAAAGGCGCGCGCCACAAGCCACAGGCCAAGAGCAAAGCCGCCACGTTCCTTTCCTCCCTGGAAGATCTCAACGTGGGCGACTATGTCGTCCATGTCCAACATGGCATCGCCCGCTATCAAGGGCTGAAACGCCTCTCCGTGCAGGATTTCGACAGCGATTACTTGATCCTGGAATTCGCCGGCGGCGATAAGCTCTACGTCCCGCTGGAGAAGCTCAGCCATGTGCAGCGCTATAGCGGAGCGGAGGGCCATGGGCCTCGCCTGGAACGGCTGGGCGGCACCAATTGGGCCAAAACGACCGCGCGGGTGAAGAAAGACATTGAGGAGATGGCCCACGAGCTGGTCGATCTCTACGCCAACCGAGAACTCGTGACGCGCAATGCCTACGGGTTCGACAGCACCATGTACCACGAGTTCGAGGCCGCCTTTGAATACGAAGAAACGGCGGATCAACTCAAGGCGATCGAAGACATTACCCGCGACATGGAGTCCAACAAACCGATGGACCGCCTCGTCTGCGGCGACGTGGGATATGGCAAAACGGAAGTGGCCATGCGGGCCGCTTTCAAGGCGGTGGAAGCCAATCGCCAGGTGGCCGTGCTCGTCCCCACGACTCTCTTGGCTCACCAACATTACGACAACTTCTCAGAACGGTTCGCGCCCTTCCCGGCTCGCGTGGCCCTCCTCTCCCGCTTCCAATCGCCGAAAGAGGCCAAAGCCATTCTCAAAGATGTGGCCAGCGGCGACGTGGATGTAGTGATCGGCACCCACCGGCTCATCCAGAAGGATGTGGTCTTCCGGGACCTGGGGCTCGTGATCATCGATGAGGAACAGTGGTTCGGCGTCAAACATAAGGAACGATTAAAACAACTCCGCACCCACATCGATGTCTTGACCCTCACCGCCACTCCCATTCCGCGCACCTTGCAGATGGCCATGGCCAGCGTGCGCGACCTCTCGATCATCGAGACGCCTCCGGCCGGCCGCCTGGCCATTCGCACCCAGGTCGTCCGATCCAGCGACAAACTCGTCAGGGAAGCGATCTTGCGTGAGCTCGGGCGGGGCGGGCAGATCTACTTCGTCCATAACCGGGTCGAAACCATGGAGAAGACGGGCGCCTGGCTCCACCAACTGGTGCCGGATGCGCGCATCGTGATGGCCCATGGGCAGATGAACGCCAAACCGCTCGAAGCGGTCATGCTGAAATTCTTTCGCCGGGAGGCGGATATTCTGATCGCCTCGGCCATTATCCAATCGGGCATCGATGTCCCCACAGCCAACACGATCATCATCAATCGCGCCGACATGTTCGGCCTCGCGCAGTTGTACCAGCTGCGCGGGCGCGTGGGCCGGAGCGGCGATCAAGCCTACGCCTACTTCCTGGTGCCGGACGAGGGACAACTGAGCGAAGATGCCCAGAAGCGCCTCACCGCCATTCAGCAATTTACCGAACTGGGGGCCGGCTTCCGCATCGCCGCGGCGGACATGGAAATCCGCGGCGCCGGCAACCTCCTGGGGAAACAACAATCGGGACATATCGCCGCGATCGGACTCGATCTCTACATGCAGATGGTGGAGCAGGCCGTCCAGCGCCTCAAGGGCCAGGTGGTGGAAGAAGAACCGGAACCGGTGCTCCGGCTCAATATCTCCGCCTTCATCCCGGATGAATATATTGCCGATCCCCACCAGCGCCTCTCGTTTTATAAACGCCTCTCCTCCTGCGCCCAGGTCGGAGACCTCGCCTTGCTGCATGGCGAAATGCAAGACCGGTACGGGATGGCCCCGGACTCCGTCGAACGGCTGTTCGAAGTCATGCAGGTGCGGCTCCAGGCCAAGGCCTTGCGCCTGGCTGCCATCGAACTCAAAACTCACTCCGTCGTCGTCACGCTCGACGCCAAGAGCCGGGTCGCCAGCCAGGCGATTCACAAGCTGATGGACCGGTACAAGAAACGGATTTGCTTCCTCTCGCCCCTCGCATTTGAACTCCAAATGCCGCATCAGGACTGGCCTTCCATCTTTCAAGAACTCACCGCAACCTTGCAAAGCCTGGGAGTCTGTGATACCAACACAACGATGTCTCCGCAATCATCTCGCTAACAAGGTTTCATAGACTTATGACTCGACCATCCAACGTTTCCAGAAACTTCGCCACCCTCCGTTTTCTCGCTGTGCTGTCTTGCGCCATCGGAGGGAGCCTCCTATCGCTTACCGGCTGCACACCGCCGCCGGAAGAAGGCGTGGTCGCCCTCGTCAACGGCCGGCAGATCACGCAGAACGAATTCGAAGCCCGCTGGGAAGAACTGTCCGACGCCACCAGGTCCCGGTATGAGAAAGAAGGGGGAAAGCGCCGTTTTCTCGACGAGCTCATCACCCGCGAACTGCTGATGCAGGAAGCGCGCAAGCAAGGGATTGATCAAAACGACGTCGTCCGGGATCGGACCCAGCGCTATCGGGAACAACTGATTCTCGACGAGCTCCTCAGAAGCCTGGTCAAAACCAAGATCGAACTCTCGGACGAAGAATTGGACGCCTTTTACGCGAAGCATGCCCACGAACTCCTGACCGCCTTGAAGGTGCAAGTGTCCCAAATGCTGCTCCCCAGCCTCCCCGCCGCGAAGGATGTCGAAGCGCAGATCAACCGGGGCGGAGACTTTGCCAAATTTGCGCAGCGCTATTCCCTCGACAACAAAACGAAATCCAAAGGAGGCGATCTCGGCCCCTACCACAAGAATTTAGTCCTCCCAGAGGTCGACGCGGTCTTGCAAACCCTCAAGCCAGGAACGGTCAGTGCGCCGATCAAGGCGGAGGCCGGCTATTACCTCGTCATGGTCACGGCCCTCGACAAAGAAATGATCCAGGCGGACTTAGCCATTCGGGAACGCCTCCGGCAGGAACTGCTCAACGAAAAACGCCGAAAACGGTTTGACGACGCGCTCGTGGACATCCGTGCGAAAGCGATCGTCCGCCTGGCCGATGCCTCACGCTATGTCGCCGACGACGTCGGCACCCGCTGATCCGGCAGCGGACACTCCCCTGACTCACACTCCTCAAGCCATCCACAATTCGTGTACAATCCCTCGAACCCTCATCGGCAGCCTGGCGCAAAACTCAGAGCCATGATCATGCACCGTCCCTTCATCACGATGCCCCCGTCCCGACTACACTGCGCGGTCCTCTGCGCGCTGTCGCTGCTCGCACCAATCTCCCTGCTTTCAGCCGCGCAGGTACAAGACCGGATCGTCGCGATCGTCAACTCGGACCTCATCATGCAGTCCGATATGAAGCGTGAACTGGCCCCGGAACGGGAACGGATTCAGAAGGAATATCGCGGCGAAGCCCTCGCACACCGGCTCAGGACGGTGGAATATATGGCGCTGACCTCGATGATCGAGCGCAAACTCCAGCTCCAGGAAGCCAAGGCCAAAGGGGTCGAGGTCTCCGACCAGGAGGTCCGGCAGGCGCTTCAGCAGATGAAGCAGCAGGGGGAAACGATCGACGAGACGAATCCGGCCAACCTGAAAAATGTCCGGGAACAGCTGATCCTGCTCAAGGTCGTCGACCGGGAAGTGCGGAGCGGGGTGATGGTCGCGGACTCCGACATGAAACGCTACTTCCAGGAACACCATGACCGGTTCGCGCTCCCGGAGGAGTACACCCTCAGCCAGATTCTCCTCAAGCCCCGGTCGCCTGACGATACGGCCGACGCCAAAGCCAAAGCGGCCGAGATCACGGCCCTGCTCAAACGGGGGGAGCCCTTCGAAGATCTGGCGTTGCGTTTTTCAGACGGGCCGAACGCCTCGCGCGGAGGGCGCCTGGGCTTGGTGCGGCAGGGAGAACTCTTGCCGGGCATCGAACGAGCCATCGCGAAGCTCGTGCCAGGCGGCATCTCGGATACGATCGAAACCTCCGAGGGGCTCCATATCGTTCGCCTGGAAGACAAACAACCCAAACAGTTTCGGCCGTACGAGGAAGTCCGCGTTGAAATCCAGGGACTCGTTTTTCAGCAGAAAAGCGAAGACGTCTTTCAATCGTGGCTGGCAGAGCTCAAGAACAAAGCCTATATCGAGATCAAGTTCGAATCCGCTCCTTCAGGGCCGCCCACAACCGGTCCCGCCCCTCGCCCGTCGTCGACGAGTAAGGAATAGCCTCCTCGGTCAATCCCAGCCCTTCGTGCAGTCGGCGCAGCGCCTTAACTCGCTCGCTCATTTTCAGCTTATCGACTTTCGTCGCCACCACGATGGGCGGACGTCCGACGGACAACAACCAGGCAATCGTCTCCCGATCCTGCTCGCTCACCACCCGGCTTTCCACCAGGACCACCACCGCGCACAACTGTTCGCTGCCGTCGAGATACTGTTCAATCAGCGGCGCCCATTCCGCCCGCAGCGATTTCGAGACCCTCGCATAGCCATAACCCGGCAAATCCACCAACACGAATCGCGCCAATCCTGGATCGTCACTGGTAATGCGAAAAAGATTAACCAGGCGGGTCTTGCCCGGCGTGCGGCTCACCTTGGCCAGCCCCCTGCGCTGCAAGAGCGAATTGATGAGCGAGGACTTGCCGACGTTCGACCGCCCGATGAAGGCGACTTCCGGAAGATCGCCCTGCAGAAACTGTTCTGGCCCCGCACAACTTCTGATAAACTCTGCCGTGAGAATTTTCATGCCCTACCCATTCACCGATCAGACACCATGTTATTGACACAGCCACACATCATCTCTGTGATACGCAGCCTCTAATGCGGAAGTCAACCACCCACTCCCGCTCCCGCGTGAAGGCCTTCCTGATCATCGGCCTCGGCCTCCCGATCGGCACGCTCCTCTTCGTGTGGCTGCTCACCATGCCCGATGTCTCGTCCTTGCGCGCGACGAATCCGCCCGTGACGGCCCTGATGACCGCGCGCCAGGCCCAGGCCGAGGCGCAAGGTCTCACGATCGGACGCCATTGGGTCTGGGTGCCCCTCGCGCAGATCTCCCCGCACCTCCGGCAGGCGGTCGTGGCGGCGGAAGATGCCTCGTTCTTCACGCATGAAGGATTCGACTGGGAGGGCATCAAGGAGGCCGCCAAGTACAACCTCGAAGCGGGCGAACTGAAGCGGGGCGGAAGCACCATTACCCAACAGCTGGCCAAAAATCTCTATCTCTCGTCCGAACGGTCCCTGTTTCGAAAAGCGCGGGAAGCCCTCATCACACGTTCACTCGAACATCAACTCACGAAGGCGCGGATCCTCGAGCTCTATCTCAACGTCGCCGAATGGGGACAGGGCGTCTACGGCGCTGAAGCGGCAGCCCGCCATCACTTCCAGAAGTCCTCGCAGGACCTGACGGCCGATGAGGCAGCCTGGCTGGCCGCTATCCTGCCCTCGCCGCGCCGATACGATCCGATCAGAAAAACCATGGCCCTGACTCGCAGGCACGATCGCATCCTGAGCCTGATCACTCGGAAGCACGCCCATCCAGTTCCGTAACGGCCACGACGGTCTACCTGCTGCAACCGCACAGGAGCAGCTCGGTTGGCGCGAATATTTTATGGAAATTGTCCTCGAACTTTCGGCGAGCCAATCCCGTTCCACCAGCCTGCTGCCATATGGGGCGTCACATGCCTGATGGCAAATCGCCCGTCCGGCGAGAGGACTAAAGCTCCGGCAGACCCCTTGATCCGAGACGCCAACAGGCGCAGCACCTGTCGGACAGCAACCGTTGGGCTGGCCCCCGTCGCCAAACGATCGCAGATGGTTTTGGCGAGCACAAGGCGGATGATGCCTTCGCCGATGCCGGTCATCGACACAGCGCCGCTCTGATTGTCGGCATAGACGCCGCAGCCAATGAGCGGACTGTCACCGACCCGCCCTGGCAACATCGAATCGACGCCCCCGGTCGAGGCTCCTGCCGCCACCGTCCCGGCCCGATCCAACGCAACCGCGCCCACGGTTCCATGCTGGTCCTTCTCTGTCCGCTGCGATTTCACCATTGCGCGATAGAGTTCCATCGTCTGCGCGGCAGCCGGTGAAGCAGGGGCCCGACCGGCACTCCGGCGAAGCGAGCGCCCCTTCGACAGGGGTTCAAGTTTACAATGATGTGCGAACGCCGTGGCCGGTGGGCCTACGAGCAAGACATGGTTCGTGTCTTCCATGACCAGGCGGGCTGCCGTAATCGGATGCAGGATCCCTTCGATCGACGCGACGGCTCCGGCTTTGAGGCGGGCGCCCTCCATGATCGAGGCGTCCATCCGTTGCACTCCGTCCAGCTGGCGATGCGCGCCCTGCCCCGCATTGAATAGACCAGATTGTTCCAGGAGACCGATCGTGCATTCGACGGCAATGGCGGCAGGACCTCCCTGCTCAAGAATGGCATAGCCGATGACGAGGGCATCGGCCAAACAGCTGGCCTGCGCCGGCGTCATCCGTTTGCGGCCGGCGCCTCCGTGGGCAAGAATGAGAGGAGAGGGCTTGGTCAATTGAGGAGAATATCCCGAACCTGACGGTACGCCGGATCTCTCATCCGGTCCAGATCGGACCGCACGAACCCCAGCCCGGTGACGCAGAGCTCGAAGTTATCGGAGAGTGTCCGGAACAGAGGCGTTTCTTCCCCTGACGGGCTGTCCGCCATTTGCGCGACAATCCCGTAGGAGCGCTTGCCCGTCTTCATGTAGTCCACGAGAAAATCCTTATGGTAGATCAGCCCGCTCGTCTTGAGGCGGCGCAGATATTCCGGGAACAGCCCCGCCATGAAGAGCGTGAAATCGCCGATATGCTGATGCACGTCCCGCTCACGCTCCATCGACTGGGCCCCTAGCAAGACTTCCGATTCAAACAAGAGGTCCACCACCGTATCGACCGGTCGGTCTTCCTGGTTTCTGATTTTATAAAGCTGGTCAGTATGGGTAAAATCGACGAGCAGGTTGGAGACGTAGCTGGTGACGTTGGGGTCGGGCCACCCGAGATGCTCCGTAAAGCTCTTCTCGGTCAGGGCGCCGAACAACTGACGAAGCGGATGCCGTGGCGAAACTTGCGTTCCCATTTCCACCTCTCGCATCTTCGAAAACGTTTCACCTCAATATAGCAGATGTTGGTCTATCTGACGATATCTGCCCTCTGATCCTTCTATCGGTCTTCGCGAGACAGACTTGAGCGTCGATCAGTTTTTGCCGGTCTCAGCTGCGCCAGGGTTCCTTCGAGGGTGAGCAATTTTCGTTTCGTGGACAAGCCTCCCGAGAATCCTCCGAGCGACTGATCCTGCGCCACGATTCGATGGCAAGGAACCAGGATCGGCATCGGATTCGCCCCCACGGCATTGCCGACGGCGCGGGCATACTGTCTGCCCCCTACGCGAAGGGCCACCCATTGATAGGACCGCAGCTGGCCGCAAGAGATACGCTGGAGAACTCGCCAGACCTTCCGTTGAAAAGTCGTCCCTCGTGAAAGGTCCAGCGGCAGATCGAACGATGTTCGTGTTCCCGCCAGATAATCGGTCAGTTGCGTCCGCGCCTCACGCAATCGCGGCGAGGCCTGGCCGGCCGGCAGTTCGATCGAGCCAGACTGCAACTCGGACAGCGCGGCCAGGCGCGAGGCCTTCGGCAACACCAGGGAATCGATCCCCTTTGCCGTTTCGGACAAAGCCATCCAACCCCATCGTGATTTAAAGATGATCGCCCGGCTCATATGCAACCTCAGCGGCCGATGACTCGACCCATTTTTTTTCGCACCATGCCCCAGACCAAACCAAGTTCTTCAGACCGCAGCAAGGCATGGACGACCAGATAGCCGCTCACGCTCAATCCGATGGCAACAAAGAGCATCGCCGACTTCGCCGACCATTCACCTGGCTGCGTCCAGATCTGCGCCGCTGCCACCCAGGCACAGATCAGGACCAAGGGCACGGATGCGAAGAGTACGCGCAATGACGATCGTCCCACGGAGCCCCACTCGATGCCGCCCAACCGGCGGTGCAACACCGCGACCAGGATGCCTCCATTCACCATCGCCGCCAAGGCTGTGGCCAGGGCCAGGCCTGCCGCGCCAAGAGAGGACATCAGCAGCAACGAGAAGATGAGGTTGGAGACCACGGCGATCGCCGCGGAGATGGCCGGCGTGCGCGTATCTTGTAGGGAGTAGAAGGCCGAAACGATGATGCGAACGCTGCCGAAGGCCCAGAGGCCGACTGCATAACAAAGCACCGCCAAGGATGTCTCGGCCGTATCGTGCGAGGTAAAGGTCCCATGCTCGAAGAACAGATGGACGATCGGCTGACGCAGGAGGATCAGGCCCAACATCGCCGGCAGGATGATAAAGAGGATCATACGCAGGCCAAAGCCCACCGTCGTCCGCAATTCATCCAGGGCCCCGCGCGCCGCCTGCGCCGAGAGGGTCGGCAAAATCGCCGTGGCCAATGCCACGCCAAAAATTCCGAGCGGAAACTGAATCAACCGCATGCCGTAAAACAGATAGGTCGGCCCGCCGGCAAAGAAGGAGGCGAGGATCGTGCTCACGGTAATATTAATCTGCGTCACGGAAAGACCGAGGAGCGACGGCACCATCAGCCGGCCGATCCGTCGCACGCCCGGATGGCCTGGCGCGAACCGGAATCCGAACAACATGCCGCGCCGCCTCAAGCCAGGCAGCTGCATGGCAAACTGCGCCATTCCTCCCGCCACGACCCCGATGGCCACGCCAAGGATCGGCTCCGACATCACTGGCGACAGAAAAAATGCGCAGCCGATGATCACAATGTTGAAAAACACCGGCGAGAAAGCCGGCGCCGCGAAGGCGCGCATGGAATTCAAAATACCCATCGCCAGCGCTGCCAGACTGATAAAGATCAGATAGGGGAACATGATCTGCGTGAGCAACGTCGTCATGCCCAGCTTCGCCGGATCGCCGTGAAATCCCGGCGCTAGGAGCCAGACAATTCCGGACGCAGCGACAATGCCCACAATCGTGATGCCGGTCACGATCGTGAGCAATGTGGTAAAGACGGCACTCGCCAGTTCCCAGGCGTCTCGTTTCGATTTGAGCGTTTGATATTCCGTGAAGACCGGAATGAAGGCGGAGGACATCGACCCTTCCGCAAATAACTCGCGCAGCAAGTTGGGAACGCGATAGGCGACAAAGAAGGCATCGGCCGCGGGCGTCGCGCCGAACAGCCCTGCCAGCACCATGTCGCGGATGAACCCGAGGATGCGGCTGGAAAACGTGGCCAGGCCGATCAAGCCAGCCGCCTTAACCACCGAGCGAGTCTCGTCCTGCACGTTCGCGGAAGCTGGAGCAACAACAGTAGGATCGGCCATGGGTCGGGATTCTAGCGGAACCACGTCAGGCAGTCTATCGAACCGAACATTATGGCTCCTGAATCAAGGAGTCGGACAGTTCGTTGGGATTGTCGCCGGAGCCGGCAGGACTGACCTGCGCAAGGAGCACTCCGCACTTGGCAATCGCCACACAGATGGCGTCGGTCGCTTGTCCGGTTTTGATGCCCTCGGTGATGCCGCTAACCAGGCCATCCCATGTGCCGGCAGGAACGTGATCGTTGATGCCCTTGTCCGCCAAGACCTGCACCCGTCGTTCCAACAACGACACGAAAATCAACACGCCCGTCCGGCCTTGCGTGTGATGCAGCCCATGTTTGTAGAAAGCCTGCTCGGCACGCAGAGCCACTTTATGTGCCAATCGCTCGCGTGACGTGACAAGACGGATGACCCTCGGAACTCTGCCAAGCCATTGCCCGAGTCCATAGGATGCAACGACCGCCAGCAACAGCCAGCCAGCATTGCCTGCAGGCCAACCCCAAGGCAGCCAGTAGACCTCAATCGTCAGGAGCAGGGCCAGAGAGAGCAGGGCAAGCATGAGCCCCGTCCGATAGCCTGCTTCGCGATATCGGGCCGAGGCCGGGACGATCATCGGCACAATCTCGCCCTTCGTGACCAACTCGGCCTGTCGAACTGCTTGCCTGATCCGTTCCTGCTCTGCGTCTGTAAAAATTTTCATCACCAATCTCCCGAGGCGCCGCCGCCACCGAAGCCCCCGCCCCCTCCACTGAATCCGCCGCCACCGAATGAGTCGCCGAACCCACCGCCCGGTCCCATCATGATCCCCTCTCCCCATCCTCCGCCCTGACCGCGGCCCGCTTGCAGGATGAGCCACAGTAAGAAGGCCGTCACTCCAGCTGCCGCGAGCCCCAACCCCACGCTCGCAGCCTGGGCAATGAGGAAGGCGAGCAGGCCTCCGAGCAGCGCGCGTGACCGTGGCAGTCCATGACTCAATACGAGGCCGGCCAAGGTCCCGACCACGACCCCGATGAGCATATACTCGAACGAGGTCGACTCCTGGCCAGGCGCGTGACCCGGCAGCACCTCTTCCGCCTTATAGGTGCCCTCAATCGTGCCGAGGATGGCCTGGACTCCGGCAACAATGCCGCCCGGCAGATCGCCTGCGCGAAAATGGGGCACGATCTCCTGGCGAATGATGTGTGCAGAACGAAGGTCCGTCAAGGTGCCTTCGAGGCCATAACCCACTTCGATACGGACCTTGCGCTCGCGCAGGGCAATGAGCAGTAGCACGCCGTTATCGGTCCCCTTCTGCCCGAGCTTCCAGGTAGTGCTGACGAGATGAGAAAATGATTCGATCGGTTCCCCTTCAAGGGAAGGCAGAATCAGAACGACAACTTGATTGCTGGTCTTCGTTTCGTGGGCTTCAAGATCATTGGTAAGCGAGGCTGCGACTTCAGCCGGCAATACCTGCGCAAGATCCACAACGCGGCCCGTGAGCGTCGGCACATCGAGCGCGAAGGACGGAGAGGTGAGGGCCGAGACTAGAGATAAAACACCGACGAGAATAAAACGAACCATCAGCTGTCGAAGATTGTCCCTCACATTAAACCTCAGCTCAGCGGATGCGAAAAGCTCTGCGCAGGATGCTCAAAAAGCCTGTCCAGCAAGGCCGCAGGCGAGTCGAAACCGGAGGCGTACCCTCAGGGGTACGTTGAGGATTTCGATGAGCCGAGAACGACGCTGGCAGGATTTTTCAGCATCCTGCTAAAATTTCACCTCTGGCGGCTTCGCCACCGCCTTCTCATCCGCCACGGTGAAATTCGGCTTCTCTTCCAGGTGGAGCAAGAACTTGGCCGTCAGGTTTGTGGGGAAATAACGAACGCCCTTGTTGTACTCCGCCACTTTCTCGATATAACGCTTGCGCGCGACGGCGATACGATTCTCCGTCCCTTCGAGTTGGCTCTGGAGATCGCGGAAGTTCTGGTCTGCTTTCAAATTCGGATAATTCTCTGCGATAGCAATCAGACGGCCTAACGACGAGGTAAGATTGGCTTGCGCCTTCTGGAATTGCTCGAAGGCGGCCGGATCTTTCAACGTGTCAGGCGTCACTTGAATCCCGGTCGCCTGCGCGCGCGCCTGCACCACTCCCTCGAGTGTATCCTTTTCATGTTCTGCATAGCCTTTGACGGTGGCCACCAGGTTCGGGATCAGATCGGCCCGCCGCTGGTACTGATTGACCACTTCGCTCCAGGCGGCCTTCGTGTCTTCGTCTAATCCCTGAAGGTCGTTGTAGCCGCAGCCCGTGAGGCCTGTGAACAGAACTGCAATGGCGATGGTGGCGAATACCGAGGTGCGACGGCTCATAGTGGTCCTCCTTCGACGTGCCTGCGCGGTCTTTAGCGCAGGATGATGCTCATGCTATCATGAGAATCACCATTATGATACGAAGGTAGAACGTCCAATGTCGCTTGAGCCTTCTTCACATTTGCCCGGCGGATTTCAGATCCGGCACCGCACCCTCGGCATCTACCAGGGGAGCGCGATTGAGCTGGCCTTTTGGCACCCCTCATCCGGAATGCCGGAGTATGGACTCTGCCGGTTCGCCACGAAGGAAAAGGCTGAATCCTACTGTGCCTATCTCTGCTCCCCCACCTGCCCGGAACCGCTCGATGAGCAGGACCTCGTCATTGAACCCTATGACCTCGCCGCACACGAGGAGCTGATCAACGAGCATCCGCTCCACTCTGCCTGGGAAACTCCGCTCTAACAGGCTGCTGAAAACGCAGGACGGCCGAGCGCCCTTCCTCGGAAGCCTTTCACGTTTCACGATTTACGAGTCACTGGCCGGCCTGTTCAGGCTGCGACACCGGCGTTGAGCGAGGATTTCTCAGGAGAACCCGGCGCCTGGGCCTGAACGAAGGCCAGCAGACGCTTGTCCTCTTGAGCGGCTCGAAGGAACTTGAATGCGATGCCGCGGGCGCTCACTGAACGGACCATCGCGGCCACTTCAAGCGGTGCTTCACGTTCGCCAAGCGACAATTGCAAATAAAAGATATCGTCCGTATGGACATGGGTTTCACTCTTGATGATACAGCCGCCCATCGAAAGATCGAGTACCGTTCCCTCCGCGCGGACCTTGCCCCCGGAGAACGAGAGATAGAGTCGTACCGGAATCCGGAGGTGTTCGCGGCGATCGATCGGATGCGTGGGATGGTCTAGCCAAAGACGGGACGCCAGAAAGCGGTGACTACACGATGGACAGCGAAATGGCGCCACGAAGAGAAGGGAGGCCAGGTGCTCCCGTAGCGATTGCGGCTGCGATCGCAAGATGCTGTCATTCTTGCACCGCGGACAGCTCAGGATGCGGCCCATATCATCTGCTCCTTCCGGTTCCCCTGCTCGGACATGCCGCCACCTTGTCCACGGATAGATGATCGCCTCCTCTCTGTCAAGAAAACACCGATTCTGCGCCTACACCTCGTCGGGAGACATGGGCTGTTCATCGGCGAGTCTTGCCATCAATGTCTGCACTTACGGAAACAGCCTTGCCCGCGAGCCATCCCGTGGCCCAGGCCCATTGAAAATTGAACCCCCCGATCCGACCGTCGCAATCGAGGATTTCGCCCACCAGATAGAGGCCCGGCACGAGTTTCGATTCCATCGTGCGGAAACTGATTTCTTCGAGGGGCACTCCGCCCGCCGTGACTTCCGCATAGTTCCACCCCCGATCCTGCTGCACGGGAAGCCGGAACTTTGTGAGCGCCGCCAGCAGACGATCCCGATCCTTCCGCGGCAGTTGGGCAATGGCCGTCTGTCCGCTGATCCCCAGATATCGGCAGAGGGATTCGGCGAATCGTTCCGTAACCAGATGCGCCAGGGTCTTGGTCAACGAACGACGAGGCGACCCCGCTGCTTGCTCCATGAACCACTGACGGGCTGCCTCCTGGGTCAGGGCCGGCAGGAAGTTCACGCACAGCTCAACTGCCTCGCCCTTTTCATGAGCGCCCGTCCAGAAACGGCTGGCATCCATGACGACCGGGCCGCTGACCCCGAAGTGGGTCCAGAGCAAACTGCCGGTCCGTCGATCCACGATCTGGCCCTTCACCGTCGTCGTCAGCTCCACCTCCTGTGAGATGCCTGAGAGATCCTTGTGAAACAAAGCTTCGTCCAACACTAACGGGGTGAGGGCCGGAGCGGTGGCGTGCACTTGATGTCCCAGGCGACGCGCTAACTCATAGCCGAACCCGTCACTCCCCGTTTTCGGAAGCGAGCGGCCGCCGGTGGCCAAAATGACCTTCTTCGCGTACAGGGTTCCATGGGTATGGTGAATGAGGAAGCCGCCCTCTGAGCCGGCGAGACAGGCAACCTCTGTCACTCGATGGTCCGGACGAATGACCACACCCAGCTCATGACAGCGATTGATCAATGCGGTCAAAACCGTCCGCGCCTTGTCGGTCACAGGAAAAAGCTTGCCGGTCTCTTCGCACTTGAGGTCCACGCCCAACGAGGCGAACCAGTCGATCGTGGCCTGAACCGGAAAAGCAGCCAAGACATTTTTGATAATATGGCGATTGCCGAAGAAGTCGGTGGCGGTCACGACATCATGCGTGACATTACAGCGTCCGCCGCCGGAGACGAGGATCTTGGCACCGAGGGTCTTGGCCCCATCGAGCAGCAGGATCCTCAGCGAAAGACCATCCTTCGCGGCGGCCTCTGCTGTAAAAATCGAGGCAGCGAGCCCTGCGGCACCTGCACCGATCACCGCAATATCGTGTCTGTCGTCACCCATGGACATTAGAGAGTTTTAACTGCCAGTTAACACCCTATTAATCTTGGAATGCTACTGTGCCCTCGTACAAAGACAACCTCTCGACGCGGCAATACATGACAGCAGGAGGAACGCAGCGTGACCTGTCAAAAATGCAACGGGCTGATGGTGAAGGAGTCGCGACCGGATTTCTCGCAGGACGTGGCCGTGCTCCGCTGTATTAACTGCGGCCTGGTCCTCGATCCCTTGATCGCACAGAATCGCGTGACCCCATTGCGCGCGAAACAGCCGACGCTGAACGCAGCTTGATGATTCGTGTGAGATCATGAACCAGTTCGGTCGGGGCGGGCAGCTTGCCGAACCGATCGAACGGGGGCAGGTGTGGACGTTGCGCTCGTGGTTAGATCGAAAACTCCGCCCATAAGAATGTATGATCCGAGGGGTCTTTCGCTCGCCGCGGCTCGACGTCCACCTCTACCCTGACACAACGCTCGACTAGCGGGGCCGTCGCCAGAATATGGTCGATGCGCCAGCCTCGATTCGCTTCCAGCGAACCGGGCGCCCGGTAATCCCAAAACGTATATTGCTGCCGGTCCGGATAGAGCTTCACGAACACATCCTGAAATCCCCAGGCCAACGTCTTTTCATAGGCCTGCCGCGCATCCTCGTGATAACAGACATGTTTGAGATGCTTCTCGGGACTATGCACGTCCATCGGCCGCGGCGCCACGTTCATATCACCGCACCAGATGGCCGGCTTGTCCGGCGACAAATGTTTTTCGAAATACTTGCGGAGCCGATCGTACCAGCCAAGCTTGTATTGATACTTGGGTGAATCGATCTCGAAACCCTGCGGCACATAGGTATTGACGATGGGAATCCCCTTGATCACCACGCGCAAGAGCCGCGCATCCTCCGAATCGCCTCCGTCATCGAATCCGTATGCCACTGCCTCCGGCTTCTCCCGACTCAAGATCGCCACGCCGTTGTACGACTTCATTCCCCGGTAGGTGATTTCGTACCCTGACTCAGCCAAGGCCAGCAGCGGAAACTCGCTGTCCTGGACTTTGGTTTCCTGAAGACAGAGCACATCAGGCTTCTGCTGAGCCAGCCAGTCAAGCACAATGGGCAAACGTTTGCGGAGCGAATTGACGTTAAACGTCGCGATTTTCATACAGCGTCCTACAGACATTCAGGCCGCGCATCCTAGCAAAAGGCCTGCGGGGGAACAAGGCGGAGAGGGAGCAGCTCAACATAAAACGGCCCTCGGAAGGAACAACCTCCCGAGGGCCATGCGCACAACTGCTCGAACTTAGTGTCCTGCTGCAGGAGCCGGAGCTGCGGCCGGGGCAACGGCAGGAGCCGGAACCGATGAGGTGGCGGCCGGCGCTTCCTCTTTCTGCGCCTTCGTCTTGCTCTTCGCCGCGTGGCGCTTGGCCTTCATCTGCTTTTTATGGCCCTTCTTCTTGCCCTTCGAATCGGATTTCCCCGGCTCTTTTTCGGCTGCGACATCGGATTTCATCGTACCCGCTTCGCCTTTGATGGCCTCATCAGCCATGGCCAACGAGCCAGCTCCGAACATGCACAATGCGGTAAAGGCGGCAACGATCAACTTCTGCATGGGATACCTCCTGGGAAATAATAATGGGTGCAGTTTGTTTCCTGCAAAAGAAGCAAACAGCCTGCACTCCTTTTTCAACCCTGTCAAGAACCGGTTCGGAACACCAACACGCAACACCGCCCTGATTGGGCCTAATCCAAAGATCGGCCACCCCTGCTCAGCTTTCCCCTCAACCAACCGATAACGGACGTCAGGGCATAGAAGGACCTGTGAGGAAGGCAGAATGACGCAAGCCGGTACGTCGACCATCAACTCTGACGTCATTAACGAGATCCACGAGCAACTCCGCCCGCTCTTCGGTCCACAGGCCAATTCGATCCCCGTATTACGGGCGACCTGTCAGAAAGTCCTCAATATCAGCGGAGACACCTCGAGCCCCGATGCCCTCGCCGAGGTCATCCGCCGCGACCCTGGATTGACCTGCAAGGTGCTGCAGATCGCCAACGGGATCGCCTATAGTCCGCAACATACTATTGCATCCGTGACCCACGCAGTGGCCTGGCTTGGCCTGGACACCGTCCGCACGCTCGTCGCCACCGTCCAATTGATGGAGCAGCTGGAGAATCAGCCGGATCGTCGGCCGCTCTTAGGCCGCTTGATCGCCAAAGCACTCTTTGCCGCAGCCCACGCCTCCGAACTCGGCGTGGCGATGAACTATCCTCAACCGGGACAGCTGTTCAGCGCCGCCCTCCTGTACTCGTTCGCCGACCTGGTGATCGCGTACCAAACGCCCGATCTGTTCCAGGAACTCGCCGCTGCAAAGACACAAGACGACGAAGTGAGAATTCTCGGTGTGTCGAGGGTTCGTTTTGCCACAGCCCTGGCCAAGACCTGGGTCCTGCCAGCCGGCCTGATGGATCTCATCGGCAGCCCGGCACCCACAGCGAAAACCAAGTGGCAGACCGATCAGCAGCTGTTCATGGGACTGGTGACCGGCTCCAACCATCTCGTCGCCGCCATGGCTGACTCACCGAATCCCGGCGCCGCTGACCCCATTCGTCGCACCGTCCAACGGGGCACCGCCCTGCCGGAACGCACCCTGCAGGACGCCTTAACCCGCGCCTTCGACAAGGGCCAGCAACTGTCCCGTTCCGTCGGTATCACAGAGACCGTGATCTCCCAAGCGTCAGCCCCAGCACCCATCGCCATGACGTTACCCTCAACGGTCAACCTAGAATTGCCCAAGGCTCGACCGGATGAACCCGCAACAACTCCTCCGATCCAAACCCACCCGCTAGAAACCCTCCAGCAATTCCAGACTGCCTTGCTGGCGGCGAAAGACCTCAACAATCTTCTCTCCGTCCTGGTCAATACGCTGCATGACGGCGGCGGCTTCACGCGGGTGGCCCTGGCACTGTTGAATCCAGGCGATACCGACCAACTGCTCGGCCGAGTGGTGGTGGGCGTCGACGTGCCGGAGCAGTACCTGGCCAGTTTCACGGGATCGCTCAGCGCGGAACACCCGCTGTTCTTGCATGCATTGAAACAACAGGATCCCTTCTTGCTGTCGCAGGCCTCGACCGACGGACCTCGCGCCCTCGGCTCAAGGTTCCTCACGACCTGGCAAACCTCATCCGCCATCCTCGCCCCCATCCGCATCGGCATCCGGCCGATCGGACTCCTGTACAGCGACCATGGACCCCTTCCAGGTCAGGTAACCTCCCAAGATCTGCAATCGTTCCAGCTGTTCTTTGGTCAAGCGATTCTCAGCCTCAACCGTCTCGCCGGCGTGCTCTAACCGATCTGATGCGTGAAACGTTAGGCGTAAAACGTGAGACGAGGGTCAGCCGAGAGGATGCGGCCCCGCTTGCGAAACGGCATATCTTAAAAAGGAAGAACACGCTCCCGCAGGCTGCTCAAACGGCCCGGCAGCAAGGCCGCAGCCGCTGAACGCACCGGAGGCGTAGCCCCTGGCTACGTTGAGGATGCGTTCGAGGCGAGAACGAAGCTGGCGAGCCGTTTCAGCAGCCTGCTAATTGGATGCGGTGAGATAGCGGCGCAAAATGGCCTGTTCGATCCGCGAGCGGCCACGGTCCGGCGCCGGGAATCGCAGCACCAACTGGATCTGCCCTGCTTCGGATAGTTGGATGGTCACGCGCGGCTCCGGCGACGGAGCTTCGAGGAGATTCGTCTGTTCCAGCAACTTCATGTGCCGGCCGGCCTCTTCCATAAACGAAGAACATTCCGCTTTCGCAGCGTCCAGCAGATGCCCCTCTGCCTTCCGCCAGTCATGCTTGTCCCCGAGCGGAACCACGAGGAGATAGAGCCCATATTCCTGGCCGGGATTCTCTTTGATCAAGGTATTCGTGAACAACAGGCTGTTCGGAAAAACCGCAATGCGGCCGGTATAGAGGTGCGAGGCTTGGCCCGGCCCAATCTCAAGGAGCTTGGTCGCAAAGATGTCGTGATCCAAAACGACGCCACGGTACCCGGCGATTTGAATGCGATCCCCCACCTCGTAGACTTTTCCGCCCACGCGCAGCGCCGCCCCGCTCCAGCAAAGGAGGAGTTCCTTCGTCGCCAACACAAGCGCCGCCGCGAGCGCCACGAGAGACACGGCGAAGGCCTGGAGCTCGTGCGCCCAGATAACAACCAGTCCCACCAGCAACGCAAACAAGATGGTATTGCGGACCGAGACGACCCCTCGCCGCTTCGCTTCCATCGAGAGGGCGGGATTCTTCGCGATCGCACGAACGATCAAGGTCCGCAAAATCAGGAGGGAGAGCAATAGGAGGAGAGACTTGAGACTGTCGAGGACGACGGAACTATCGATATGCGGCAACCAAGCAGGCATATGGGGCAAGACCTCGCTGGCTAGTTTGCATTCAGCGTGTCGCGGGTTCCCGGCACACACTCTTCCCGTTTCCACTGCTTCAGAATCTTCTGTTCATTGAAGGTCAAGATATAACGATAGCAATACAACATGGCCTTGGGCCCTTCGGCGCCACTCTTTCCGATCAATGAGGCCGCTTGCTGCACCGCTTCGCCCAAGTGGAACAGTTGCACCGTGGCCAACTCCTTGTCGCCGATCGGCACGCGATAGGTCCAGACGGAATCTCCTCCGAGCGCCGGTGTCTTCGCCGTATGGGGCGGCCCGAACCGCGCCAACACCTCGTCCTGCGTGAGCCGATCCACACCCTTTTTGAAATAGCCGTCGCGCCAGGGGCCGCCGCAGGCCAACATCGTCCCAGCAAGGAGAAGCAGGCAAACCGCAAACAGGTGTTGAGACGCTCGTTTCATCGCCTGGGCTGATCCTTGATCTCTTGCATACGCTTCACGGAACAATAGAGGGCGTAACCTTGCGCCAACATGCCGGTGGCCAGCAAGCCCAACGCCGTCTGCAGCCACCGCGCTCCTGTCTCTTCCAAACCATAGATCCCGACGACGAACCCCAGCGCAATCGCCACGATCCCCACGAATCGCGCAACCATTCCGTTCATACGCCAATTGATAGAAACCGGATCGCGCTGCCTCGCCATGAGGGTACGCTACACTGGATCACGCAACCGGTTCAACTCCGCGTCGCGCGAATGTGTTTGGCGCGCAGCTCCAGCGACGCCGCCTCGTCCACTCGCCCGACTTTTCGCAGGACATTGGCCAGGTCCTCCAGCGTCTTCGCCACCTCCGGATGGGATGATCCCAGCACCCGCTCCCGAATCGCCAAGGCTCGGCGATAAAGCGGCTCCGCTTTCTCCGGCTGCCCTTGCACCACATGCAACTGGGCCAGATTCACGAGGCTCAACGCCACGTCCGGATGGTCGAGGCCCAGGAGTTTTTCTTTGATGGCGAGGGCCCGCGTCAACAGAGGCTCGGCCTGGGCATACTGGCCGTACATGCGATGGAGGACGCCGAGGTTGTTGAGCGTGGCTGCGACATCGGCGTGCAACTCCCCATGCACGGCCTGGTAAATTTTCAGCGCCTGCAGATAGACCGGTTCCGCCTCCACATACTTCCCTTGGCCTGCATAGACCTGCGCCAGCTGTGACAGGCTGACCGCCACACGCCGGTCTTCCAGTCCGAACTCCTCCGCTTTGCGCGTCGCCACAAGGAACAGCCGTTCCGCATCGGCGTAATTGCCTTGCTGCACGGCCTGCTGTCCCGCCGTCATCGCCGACTCCCAGGTCTGTTGCTGGCACGCAGGCTCTACGAGAAGGAGGAGGCTGAGCGCGAACATAGAGAATCTGTTCATCATGTCCCCAACTGTTCGACGATGGACTCCGCCGGATAGGTCACGATTTCCGCCAGCGTGGGATGGTAGTGCGGCATACGCACAAGGTCCGCCGCAGTCCCATGGTAATACATGACCGCGATCAGTTCATGGATCAGTTCACCCGCCTCCGGGCCGACAATCTGCGCGCCCAGAAGTTCGCCCGTCTGTGGCGCACAGAGCAGTTTTACAAAGCCGTGGGTGGCACCGAGACAGAGGGACTTCCCGTGGTCGGCAAAGGGATAGGAGGCCGTCAGGTACGGAATGCCTTGGGCGCGACATGCGGATTCGTTCAGTCCCACGACGGCGACTTGAGGGTCCGTAAAAACCACCTCGGCATCGAGACGATGGTCGAGTTCTTTTGCCGGCCCGTTCGGATGCATCGCGTTATAGGCCGCAGTCTCGCCCTGCTGAATGGCGAGATGCACGATGGGCGAGATCTCGTTCGCGTCACCCACGGCATAGATATGGGCTTGCGACGTGCGCAGGGTCTCATCGACCACAATCCGCCCGCCTTCGACTGCCACCTCCGCCAGGTCGAGCTGCAGCCCTTCGATGTTGGGCCGGCGGCCCAGGGCCTGGAGAATCTCTTCGCCGACGAAGGATCGCTCGCCACCGTCTTTCGTCACCCGCACAGTCTTCCCTGTTGCATCGTGGGTCACCCGCAGCAACTGCGCATCCGTAACGACGTCGATCCCCTCGTCGAGCAAGGCCGCTTCTAGCGCGCGGCCGACAGCTTCATCCATTCCAGAAAGGAGCGTCCGGCTCCGTTGAAGAATCGTCACCCTCGTCCCGAGCCGAGCGAAGAACTGCCCAAGCTCGAGCGCAACCGCCCCGCCGCCCAAGACGATCAGCGAATCCGGTTGGGTGCGAAGATCCAGAATCGTATCGCTGGTGAAATAACCTGCTTGGGCCAAACCGGGAATCGAAACGTCGCTAGGCCGCGACCCCGTCGCAATGATGAACGAGCTGGCCGACAAGACGGTATCTCCGGCGGTGATTTCGCTGGGTGAGCGAAAGGCTGCCCGCGATGGATAGAGCGTAAATTTCGGATCATGAAGCTGCTGAATACGGTAATCCGCAAATTCGCGGACCAGCCGATCCTTCCGATCCACGATCGCCGACAGGTCGGCCTGGACCGACACCGGGGAGAGCCCGAACTCCTTCGCCCGCCTCAAGAGGGCCGCCACTTCTGCGGAGCGCAAGATGGCCTTCGTCGGCATACAGCCGCGCAGAATACAGAGGCCCCCCAGCGGCCCCTGATCCACAATGGCTACGTCGGCGCCGGCATCACGAGCGGTCCGTGCCGCGGCATAGCCAGCCGAGCCTCCCCCGATGACGATCATGTCATGTCTCTTTTTCATCGAATCCTGACCCTGTAATGGCACCCTTCATTCCCCTGACAACACAAGAACGGGCAGGATACACGATGGGGCCGCCTGGCTGCTATCGGCCGCAAAAGGCCTCCAGCCTGGACCCTTCCGGCCCTGCCTCTCTCCCAATCCTGGCCTCTTGTCCAGAATAATCGCGTAATAAACCCTTCGAGCTTAAGTATTTACCGTAACCTCCGATACAGACGTTACGAGGTCAGCTATGTCCCTGATACGTGCCGTCAATGCCATCGTCGAAACGCAGCCTGCGCGACCTGTGTCGCAGCGGGCACCTGCGTCACAAACCAACGCAGACCATCGACGGGATCACTCGAAAGAACAGGAACAACAGGAGGCCAACCCGGCCGCGCTCCTCGCTCAACAGGCCTACCAGCAACAGGTGCACCAAGACCCCGCGCCGAAACAGGGCCTCCTGGCGCAGGACCTCATGACCGCACCCGTCACCTGGCTGCCGTCAGACAGTACGCTGCAGGAAGCCTGGACGGTGATGAAATGCAAAGGAATCCACCACCTCCCCGTCACGTCACTGCACGGAGCCCTGGTCGGACTGATATCGGACCGCGATCTGTTGCCCTACACGCAGGAATTGGAATCCTCCAGCCAGCCCGGGCCCTCCGCCAAGCATACGCTCGCCCAGGTGATGAGCCTTCGGGTTTTGTCCGCCAGCCCCACCACAGAGCTCCGCGAGATCGCCCGCGCCATGCTCGATGAATATGTAAGCGCCATTCCCATCGTCGACAACGCCCGTCACCCGATCGGCATTCTGACGACCAGCGATATTCTCCATGCCATTGTCCATCGAGGCCCCCTCGAGCTCTGGACGTAACCAACGTTTCACGCCCTGATTCCCGCACATTGGCTCTTGAGTCTCCGCACCCCCACAGTTACAGGCCCGACAAATAGGGCGCCCGTCCGCTTCACGGCCCATTCCGGCCAACGAATTCAGCGAAACGGCCAGACCCTGCTGCCCTGTAATTCCATCGTCTGTTCTCGTATAGTACGGAATAGAAACGGAGACGGGATGGTCCAGCCTGGTCGCTATCGACATTACAAGAAGGGCCACGAGTACGAAGTGCTCGGGGTGGCGCGGCATTCGGAAACGGAAGAAGAGCTGGTCGTCTATCGCGCCCTCTACGGAGAGCGGGGACTGTGGGTCCGGCCTCTGGCGATGTTTCTGGAAACCGTGACAATCGAAGGTCTTCCGCGCCCACGATTCGAACGGCTCCCGGACGAATCAGCGAACTAAGCACCCTCTCCCTCAAAGCACAACGCAAGATGCGCGTTTACGTTATTTCATGATGGACCGGAGAGGCCCCCGCTGCGCGCGTCCAACGAGGGCCTTCTGAGGCCGCGCGTTGCGCGAGCACAAGGGACTCACCGGTCCATCCCCCCTGCTGGCGGACTTTTTCAGCATCTTGCAGGCTGATCAGTTCAGCCAGGTCCATTGTGAAAAACTCGCCGCCTGTCCCACCCTCTGCCCCTGTGCGTCCACGACATTCCAGATCCTGGCGTTATCGACGAGAAAGCGGCGACCCGTTGAGGTAATTCTCACCCCTCGATAAGTGTCGAGGTAGCCACGGACTTTGGCCTGCTCCAACATCCATTCCCGTTCGGCTCGATTGATCGGTTCGGCGGTGAGCCGGGAGGGCGTTTGCACGAATTGATCCCAAGGCAACTCCCACAGGTCCAAGGCCATCTGGTTCCCGTAGTTGAGCAGGGGATCCTCTTCCGCCCCATGCGACACAACGACGAATGGGGAGAGAAAGAGGGCATGGGCCTGGTACGCGGGGTCGCCCACTCGTTCGAGCAGTTCACGCCCGGTCCAGCGACGAAAACTGTTGAGGAGCAGTTGCGACCACTCAATGACGGGGGGGTCGGTCCAGGCCTGAGATGTCACAGGGAATCCTCTGGTGTAGCCGAGGGGACAGGACCCCTTACCAGCTGACCAGGCGGTGGTACCATGTCCATCTGCTCAACGCAAGAATTATAGCAAGCGCTCTTGTACAGACCGGGGGAGGACTCTGTATAATATGGATCCTCCCGGAGGTGCCATCCGAGAGAGACCGATCATTGAGGAGTCACCATGGCCGCTCAGACCCTATTTGACAAAATCTGGGAATCTCACGTCGTCCGCGCAGAGCCGGACGGGACTACCCTGCTCTATATCGATCGCCAGCTGGTCCACGAAGTCACGTCGCCGCAGGCGTTCGAAGGACTCAGACTCTCAGGCCGCAAGCCGCGCCGTCCCGGCGCCACCTTGGCGGTGCCGGACCACAACGTTCCGACCACCGACCGGTCCGTGGGCATCGCCGACCCCCTCAGTGCGATACAGATCCGGACGCTGGAGGAAAATTGCCGCGACTTCGGCATCACCCTCTTCGGCATGAACGATATCCGCCAAGGCGTGGTGCATGTGATCGGGCCGGAACAGGGCTTTACCCTGCCGGGGACGACCATTGTGTGCGGCGACTCCCATACCTCGACGCATGGCGCGTTCGGCGCCTTGGCCTTCGGCATCGGCACCAGCGAAGTGGAACATGTGCTGGCCACCCAATGCCTGGTCCAGAAACGACCCAAAACCATGGAGGTTCGCGTCGACGGAGTCCTGTCGAACCTTTGTTCGGCGAAGGACGTCACGCTCGCGATCATCGGAAAGATCGGCACAGCCGGCGGAACCGGCTATGTCATCGAATACACTGGCTCGGCGATCCGCGCCCTCAGCATGGAAGGGCGCATGACGCTCTGCAATATGTCGATCGAGGCAGGCGCGCGAGCCGGCATGGTCGCGCCGGACGAAAAGACCATCGCCTATGTGAAGGACCGTCCCCTGGCTCCGAAAGGGAAACTGTTCGAACAGGCCGTGCAAGCCTGGCAACATCTGAAGACCGATACGAACGCCTCCTACGATATGACCGTCACGATGAAGGCCGAGGACATCGCGCCGCAAGTCAGCTGGGGCACCAGTCCCGGCATGGTGACCGGCATCGATCAACGAGTGCCGGACCCCCGAACGATCACCGACGTGAATCAACGCCAAGCTACGGAGCGGGCATTGGAATATATGGGCCTCATCCCGAATATGCCCATCACCGATATCAAGATCGATACGGTGTTCATCGGATCCTGCACCAACTCACGCATCGAAGACCTCCGCCTGGCGGCCAACTTGGCCAGGGGCAAGAGCGTCGCCACTGGTGTGCGGGCGATGGTGGTGCCAGGCTCCGGTCTGGTGAAGCAACAGGCCGAACAGGAAGGGCTCGACCGCCTCTTCAAGGACGCGGGATTCGAGTGGCGGGAAGCCGGCTGCAGTATGTGCCTGGCCATGAATGCCGACGTACTTCAACCAGGCGAGCGCTGCGCCTCGACCAGCAATCGAAATTTCGAAGGACGCCAGGGGGCTGGCGGCCGCACCCATCTCGTCTCTCCGGCCATGGCTGTCGCAGCCGCCGTCGAGGGGCACTTCGTCGATATCCGAACCTGGAAATAGAGGACCTATGCAAGCATTTACCATCCTGACAGGTCTGGTCGCGCCGCTGGACCGCGTCAATGTCGATACCGATCAGATCATCCCGAAGCAGTTTTTGAAAACGATCAAACGGACCGGACTCCGCGAAGGGCTGTTCTACGATTGGCGCAAACAGAAGGACGGGTCGCAGGACCCGATGTTCTTTTTGAATCAACCCCGCTTCCAGAGCGCGACGATTCTCCTCACGCGCGATAACTTCGGGTGCGGCTCGTCGCGCGAACATGCCCCCTGGGCGCTCCTCGATCAGGGCTTCCGCTGCGTCATCGCCTCGAGCTTTGCCGATATCTTCTACAACAACTGCTTCCAGAACGGCATTCTGCCCATCGTCCTGAAGGCCGACGAGGTGCTGGCGACGATGAAAGACGTGCTCGCGACGCCCGGCTACCAGCTGACAGTGGACCTGGAAAAGCAGACGGTGACGACCCCGAGCGGCGCCAGCTATCGCTTCGAGATCGATCCCTTCCGGAAAGATTGCCTCTATCGGGGCCTCGATTCCATCGGCTTGACGTTGCAGCACGAGGCCAGCATCGTGTCCTACGAAACCCGACGGAAGACCGAGGCGCCCTGGCTCTTCACGGACCTTCGCCCGCAACCGGGACGCGCATGATGACGTGGCTCTGGCGCCCGAAGCTGTTTCTGTTGCTCCTATTCTTGGGCGCGGCCTATCTGCTCATCGCCTTCAACTACAGCTACTCCGACGGCAGTCGAGCTGGCTATATTCAGAAATTTTCCCACAAGGGGTGGGTCTGCAAGACCCACGAGGGCGAATTGGCGATGACTACCGTGCCAGGACTCGCGCCAGTGCTCTGGGAGTTCACCGTCTGGGATGACAAAGTCGCATCACAACTCTCGCAGGTGATGGGGAAACGGCTGGTGCTGCACTATAAAGAGCACCGGTACCTACCGACGAGCTGCTTCGGAGAGACCGCCTACTTCGTCGACCGTGTCGAGGTCCAGGAGTAACGTTTCTCCCGCCCCTCACAACCATCGTTTTTTTCTGAAGACAAGCAACATTCCCGCTCCTACCAAGGCCATCACGCCCAAGACGGCGGGATAGCCCCACTCCCATTGTAATTCCGGCATATGCTCGAAATTCATCCCGTAGATACCGACGATGAAGGTCAGCGGCATGAAAATTGTCGTAATGATCGTCAACACCTTCATTACGGCGTTCAGCCGATAACTGATGCTCGACAGATAGATGTCGAGACTGGCTGAGACCATTTCGCGAAGCGTCTCGATGGTATCCACAATCTGCACCACATGATCGTACACATCGCGGAAGAATACCTTGGTCGACTCCTGCAAGAAGGGGGACTCCGATCGGGAGAGATTGTTTGTCGCTTCACGAAGTGGCCACACCGCCCTCCGCAGAAAGAGCAACTGCCGTTTGAGGGCGTGAATCTGGCGCAGCGTCTCTGGCTTAGGATCGCTGACCACCAGATCTTGCAGCGCTTCGATCTTCTCGCCTAGAGCCTCCAGCACGGCAAAGTATTGATCCACGATCGCGTCGACCAATGCATACAGCAGATAATCGGCCCTGGATTGCCGCAAGCGTCCCTTGCCCCCACGAAGACGATCCCGCACCGGCTTAAAGACATCGGTGCCGTTCTCCTGGAAGGACAGCACAAAATTCCGTCCGAGGACCAGACTCACCTGTTCGACGATGATCTCCTGTCGATCGGTGACGGAAAGCATCTTCATCACAAGGAACAAGCAGGTCTCATACTCGTCGAGTTTCGGCCGCTGATCGGTGTTGGCAATGTCTTCGAGGAGAAGAGGATGGAGCTGGAACTGCTTCCCGAACGATTCCAGAATCTCCATCTTATGGACGCCCCCGACATTCACCCAGGCGACGGACTCATCGGTCGGGGGCGCAAGCGCAGCAAGCGATACATCTTGACGTTCGTCGCAGCGGGTGCCGACGTAGTTGAAGACCGTGATCGCGACCTTGTCCGTTTTTTTCTCGCCGATATGGACCAGGGTGCCAGGAGGGAGCCCCGTTTTTTCAGAGCGTTTCTGAACCAATTTCATCGGTAGAGACCTCGCAAGATCCTCTGCTTGTACGATGGTTCGCTCCGATGGTCAAGGGGCATCCCAGCACCGTCTTTCCGCTTTGCTGATCCGGTAAGACCTGCTACTCTTCCCGGTCAACTTTGCGAGGCGCATAACATGGAACAAGAATTAGCCGTGCTGGTCAAAGCCGTTAGGTCGGCCGGCGCGAAGGTGCGTGAATTGGTCAGGGATGGATTCGAGGTGCGGACGAAGCCTGACCATTCGCCCGTCACCACCGTAGACCTCGAGGTCAACCGCATCCTGCATGAGATGCAGTGCCGGGATTTTCCCTTAGATGGATGGCTCTCGGAGGAGTCCCCCGATGATCCGGCTCGACTCGACAACGAGCGAGTCTGGATTGTGGACCCTATCGACGGCACCAAGGCTTTGGTCAACCGGATGCCGGAGTTCTGCATCTCTGCCGCATTAATTGAACGCGGCGCGCCCGTCGTCGCCGCGATCCTCAACCCCTCCACCGATGAACTCTTCACGGCGGTGCGCGGCGAAGGGCTCTTCTTGAACGGCTCGCGCGTCACTCTCTCGGCTCGTCACGACCTTGATCCCGTCATCATGGTCGGCGCCAGGGAATTCCGGATCGACCGCTGGTCGACGCTCGCTGAAACCAGTCGGTGCCGCCCCATGTATTCCATCGCCCATGCCCTGGCCCTGGTCGCAGCAGGCCGCGTCCAGGCCGCCTTTACCATCGATCCGGAACATGAATGGGATGTGGCGGCTGGAGTCCTGCTCATTGAAGAAAGTGGCGGCACGATCAGCGACGGAGCAGGGAAACCCTTCGTCTTCAATCAGCCCCTCCCGAAATTTTCAGGCGTCATCTCCGTGGCTGCCACGGCTGACAAGGACCTGCGCGCCAAACTTCAAATTCATGCCGAACAGGCCCGCTTGCAACCAGAAAGAAAGTGAGAGACTCCATGACCATCGCTTTGTTGGGAACCGGTCTCTTGGGTCGAGCGATCGCCGAACGGCTCCAGTCGGTCGGCCACTGCGTCACGGTCTACAATCGAACCACGGCCAAGGCGCTTCCTCTCCAGGCCTGCGGCATTACCGTCGTCACGAGGCCGGAGCAGGCCATGGCTCAAGCAGACTGTGTCGTCCTGATGCTGGCCGACGCGGCGGCCATCCGTGCCGTCCTGCTGACGCCAGCCTCGCTGGAGGTCCTGCGCGGTAAAACCGTGATCCAGATGGGCACCATCGCGCAGGAAGAAAGCCAGGCCATCCAAGCCGAGGTCGAGCGAGCCGGCGGATCCTATTGCGAAGCGCCGGTGCTGGGCAGCATTGCAGAAGCAAAAGCCGGAACCCTCTTGGTGATGGTCGGAGGAACAGAAGAGCAATTCACCCAATGGGGCCCGCTGTTCCGTTCTCTGGGTCGGGAGCCGCGCCTGATCGGTCCTGTCGGGAAGGCCGCATCCCTGAAGCTCGCGCTCAATCAATTGATCGCGGCGGAAATATCGGCCTTTGCCCTGAGCCTTGGCCTGGTGCAACGGGCCGGCGTTCCCGTGGAAACCTTCATGGCCATCTTGCGGGAGAGCGCCCTGTTCGCCCCGGCCTTCGACAAGAAACTGCCGAGACTCCTGACGAGGGACTATCACCATCCGAACTTTTCCACCCGCCATCTCTTGAAGGACGTGGAGCTCTTCCTGAAAGAAGCCTCCGGCTATGAACTAACGACGAGCAGTCTGGAGGGAATCAAGCCAGTGCTGGAGCGGACCATTGCGAAGGGATTAGGCGAGGACGATTACGCCGCGCTCTATGAAACGGTCAATCCGAAAGTCTAGCAGGATGCTGAAAAAATCCGTCAGCCGAGCTGTGCCAGTCGCCTGCAGGCATCATCCACATCGGCATCGACTTTCGCATAACTGAATCGGACGAACCGCGACCCTTCCGGTCCGGAGAAGAAGGCCTCGCCTGGCACGGAGGCCAAGCCGATCCGTTCGAGCAAAAACATCGCCCGCTCTTTTCCCGTTGTGCCGGGCAGGCGCGACGTATCCGCTAACACATAGTAGGCGCCCCGTGGAATCGACGGAGTCAACCCGGCCTTCGTGAGGGCAGCGCAGAACCGGTCGCGTTTCCGCTGAAAATCTCGGGCCATGTCCCGGTAGAACGAGCTTGGGAGTTCCTGGATGCCCACTGCCACCCCGGCCTGCAACGGCGTCGGGGCACAGACATAGAGCAAATCATTCATGGCGCCGATCGCCTGCGCCCATTTCGCCGACGCGACGCTGTAGCCGATGCGCCAGCCGGTAATGCTGAACGTTTTTGAGTAACCGCCAATGGTGATCGTCCGCTCCGCCATACCAGGCAGAGTGGCTATACTCACATGGGTCCGGCCGTCATAGAGGAAATATTCGTAGATTTCGTCGGTGAAGACGAATAGATCATGCTGCTGCGCGAGCGTGGCAATCGTTTCCAACTCCTGCCGACTGAACACTTTCCCGGAGGGATTGCCTGGGGAGTTCACGATGATCGCCTTAGTGCGGGGCGTGATCGCGCGCGCGAGTTCGGCTGCGGAAAAACTCCAGTCGGGAGCCTGCATCTTCACCCTGACCGGAACAGCTTCCACCGCCTGCAGCGCGTTGATGTGGTACTGGTAATAAGGCTCGAAGAGGATTACCTCGTCACCGGGATTGAGCAAGGCCATACAGGCACAATGGAAGGAACCGGTGGCGCCGGCGCTGACCGTAATGTCGGTCTCCGGATCCGCGGTGATCCCATTGTCCCGTAACAACTTGGCGGCAAGGGCCTGCCTGAGCTCCAGTAATCCGTCGAATCGCGAGTAGACGTTCTTCCCCTGCTCCATCGCCTGTTCCGCAGCTCGCAGCACCACAGGAGGAACCGGTGTATCGCAGACTCCCTGCGCCATGTTGAGGCCCTTCGCATTCACACAAGCCTGAGTCATGGCTCGAATTTCCGAATGGGCCAAGTCCGCCATTCGCTGGTTAATGTGCCGCGTCATCGTTGTCTTCCTCCCAGATCGAAGAGTCTCTCTTTTCGCAGAGCGATTCCCGACAGGTCAAGCCCTCTTTCCACACAGAGCAGAAAAATAATTGTGACGCGAAAGTCTTGAAGACAACAAGGCGGTGATGGAACAAGAGGGGAACGTCCCGGCAGGATGCTCAAAAAGTCCGTCAGCAAGGCCGCAGCCGATGGAAGCACCGGAGGCGTAGCCCCCGGCTACGTTGAGGATGCTTTCGAGGCGAGAACGACGCTGACGGGCTTTTTCAGCATCCTGCTAGAGCAGATCGCCGATCAATTTCACCGCTTCTTCCGGCGAGGCGGCGGCATGGACGAGCTGCGGTGCGAGTTTTGTGAACAACCTCACTCCTGCCTTATCGGCGCCCAGCAGAATCACGATCTTCTTGGCCTTCAGCGCCAGGGCCACTTCTGAGACGGTCCCGGTGCCACCGAGCCCGCAGGCGACGATGATGTCGCTGGACATGACATTCACATTGTTGCGCGCCTGGCCCAGGTCCGTGAGGATCGCCACGTCCACATACCGGGACACGGAGGCCTTACTATCCGGCAAAACCCCGATCGTCAAACTGCCCGGCACAGACTTCGCCCCCTCGCTGGCCGCATCCATCACGCCGCTCGCCCGCCCGCCCGTCAACAGCACCCAGCCCTGACGGGCGATGAGCTCTCCCAGAGTTTTGGCGTCGGCCAGTTCTTTGGCTCCCGCCTTGGCAGGACCCATGACGCCTATTACCGGTTTTCTGGTCGATCGTCTGGTCGGACGTTTCACGGGCAGACCTCACTGAAAAACAGACTGATGCAATTGTCGCTCTCTGAAATATACACCGGGGGCGAGGGCTTGTCCCGCGATTCTTGTGAAGGGACACAGTTCCGGTTATGGTTTCCCCCATAACTCTTCCAACCGCTGAGCCCTGCCGCAATTATATTTATAGAATTTGTACCGGACGGGATTCTTCTTGTAGAAGTCCTGGTGGTACTCCTCGGCCGGATAAAACTGAGCGGACGGCACGATCTGCGTGACGATCGGACCGTTCAATCGTTTCGATTGCTCAATCGCCTGCTTGGAACTGTCCGCGACGCGTTTTTCTTCGTCGGTCTGAAAGAAAATCGCAGAGCGATATTGGCTGCCATGGTCGCAGAACTGGGCATTCGGCGTGACCGGATCAACATTGCGCCAGAAGGCCTCTAATAGCGTCTGATAGCTCACCTTGGCCTGGTCATAGACCACTTCGACCGACTCCGCATGGCCTGTCCGGCCCGCCGAGACCTCTTCGTATCTCGGATTGGCGGCCGTGCCCCCCATATAGCCGGAGGTCACGGACAGGACGCCCTCGACCTTCTCGAAAACTTCTTCCATGCACCAGAAACAGCCTCCCGCAAAGTAGGCCTTGCCGGAAGTCGCGGCAGTCGCCGGGCCGGTCGAGTAAAGAATCCAGGCTCCGAAGACCAGCACGATCCAGACAATGAAAAAAATCGGCGTGTGTCTTTTCCTCAAAGCAGCCTCCTCGCCGGTTCGCTAAAATCTGGTGACGCTGGAAAAGTTGAAATCGCGCAGCCTCATCGCCGGCACCAGAAGCTTGCCGGTCTCCGATGTGATCGCTTCAGCCGGGCCAGTGAAGGCCTCGATCCGGTTGAAGGCCTGCAGCGGGCTCTCGTGAAACCGGAAATTCTTCACCGCCGATACGATCGCGCCCTTCTCCACGAGAAACGTGCCGTCTCTCGTCATACCGGTCAGGGTGAGATCAGTCGGGGTAACCGTCCTGATATACCAGAAGTTCGTCACGAGGATGGCGCGCTCCGTCTGCTTGATCAATTCTTGTAAGTTCGGCAAAGACGCTCCTGCCCCTGACAGGCAGGGAGCGTCGAGCGTGGGGATTTTGTCGATCCCCCGTTCTTTCGCCGTGAAGCGATCGTACGACAATTGGGTGAGCGCTCCCTCCGTAATCCAGCTTGACTCCACGGTCGGTAATCCCTCGGTAGTGAATCCGACGCCCAGGAGATCCTCGTGCGCAGGCAGATTGCGGAGCGTCAGCCGTGGATCGACAATCGGCTTGCCCAATTTGCCGGACAAGGCGCTCGTGCCTTTCTCATAGGACTTCGCATCGAGCGCCCAGAGCAGCTGGGACCAGAGCCCCGCGACGGCAGCCGGCTCAAGGATCACGGTGTAGCGTCCGGGCGGCAGCTCCCGCGCCTCCCCGCCGCGCTTCGCTTTCGTAATCGCGGTGATGGTCCGCTCATGGATCTTCAGATGGTCAATGGACCGATGGGCCGACGCGCCCCAGCCGGTGGTCTCGCCTGCCTGAACTGTGAGGCTGAATCGCGCATCGGTCCGCTCTTCGTGGGCGAAGAGCCCGGTGCTGGCAGCCACACCGACCGTGACCATCGACGACGATACGATTCCGGCCGCGGCAAGATTTTCCATCCGGCATTGCCCGATCGCTTCATTCGCATATTCCAGCCGGCGGGCCGGCCCCGCCGCAGCCGTTTCGGTCCGCATGGTCGGAGGCGTTATATAGCTCTGCGGCGCCACCGGAGCGAGATATTCCGGATCCTCCGGCGAAAGGCGCGCGAGCTGCGCGGCTCTGGTCACAGCCTCCTGCACCGACCCAGCGGTAAAGTCCGTCGTGTCAGCTGTACCCTGCCGCTTCCCGAAGGCCACCGTCACGCTCAGCGAGCCCCGCCTCGTATCGACGTTCTGGACGATTTGATTGTTGGCAAAGCGCGTCGTCCCTCCATGCCGATCCTCCAGCGAAACTAGCGTGTGATCGCCGGTCGACCGTTTCATGACCAGCTCCGCGAGAAACCGGAATTCCTCCCGGCTCGTCAGCTTCGGCCAAGTCTTGTGGCTGGTCATGCTCATGATCCGGCCTGCCCTCCGATGACATTCACGTTGCGGAACCGCGCATGGGAAGCCGGGTGGGTCATCCAGCCTGATTGGCCAGGCTGGCCCTTACCGCACGTAATGAATCCGTACCGGCGGCGATGTGACCGGTCCGCAACTCCATCGCAACTGCTCCAGAACTCCGGTGTGATCCCGTGATAGACGACGTCGCGGATCATGTGCGTCCGCTTCCCGTTCTCGATCAGCCAGAAGGCGTCGCCGCCGAACTGAAAGTTGTAGCGGCGTTGATCGATGCTGTAGGACCCGTGGCCTTCGATATAAATGCCCCGCTTCACATCGGTCAGCAACTCGTCGAACGTGGCCTTGCCAGGCTCAAGACCGATGTTGGCGATGCGCACGATCGGCACGCTGCCCCAGCTGTCCGCCCTGTTGGAGCCGCGCGAACGGGTCTCGCCGATATTCGGCGCCACCTCGCGGCTCGTGCAATAGCCGACGAAGATCCCTTCGCGCACAATGTCCCATTTCTGGCAGGCCACACCATCGTCATCGTAGCCGGTCGCGGCGAGGGTTTCCGGCTCGCAGTTGTCGGCCACGAGATTCACATGTGGAGAACCATAGCGAAAGGTTCCCCGTTTGTCGGTCGTAAGAAAACTGGTGCCGGCATAGTTGGCCTCGTACCCGAGCGCCCGGTCCAGCTCGCTTGGATGGCCGCAGGATTCATGCATGGTGAGAGACAGATGTTCCGGGTCGAGCACCAGATCGTATCGGCCTGGCGCAATGGTAGGCGCCTGCACCTTCTCGACCGCCTGCGCGGCGAGGCGCGGAGCCTCGGCCAGAAAATTAGCCTCCTCGATCATTTCGTAGCCCATCCGAAGATACGGCGTATTGAACGTCCGCGACGCGAACCGCCCCTCATGAACCGCCGTCGCATCGAAATCGCCGCCCACGGCCAGGAGATCGAACTCCAGACGTGACCCTTCGGTCGAGACGAACAGTTTCTGGTCCCGGCGGGCCCAGAGACTCGCGCTACTCCGCACGACTCCGGCTTGCCGATGGACAGACTCCATCGTCTCAAGCAGTAGCGCTGTTTTCTGTTCGAGAGGAACTGATAATGGATCGATCCGCCGCGGCGTGACGATCCGGTCGCGATGGACCGGCTCATCAACGAGTTTGACCTTTTCGATCGCCAGGGAGGCAGAGCCCTTCGCAATCTCGATCGCCAAATCTGCCACACGAGGGGCTTCTTCCAGCGACACCACCGAACTGGCCGCAAAACCCCAGGCCCCGTGATAGAGCACGCGAATCCCGAACCCTCTATCCTGTTGATCTCGAATGGAATCGATGCGGCGATCTTCACCGTTGATGGTCTGAGTTGTACTGTCGAGGAAGCGGATATCGCCATACTCAGCGCCGGAAGCGGTGATGCGCTTCAGGACCAATTCGGCCAATTCGTCTTTATTAGGATTGGGCATGCACGTCATCCTGCCAGAGGCAGGGATTCCGTTCAACTGACCAGCCAGGGACTTGGCTTTACCGGCCTCATCGCCTACGATGGGCCGCCATGTTGCCGCGCGAGCGAACGCCCCGCCAACGCATCATCGATCTGCTGACCGGCGCCAGACTGTCGTCGTTTCAGCTGGCCCAGATGCTGGGGATCCCGGAGCGTCAGGTCGAAGATCATCTGCCCCATGTCGTGAAAACTATTGCACGGGACAAGACAAGAAAGTTTATCCTGGACCCGGCACGTTGTCAGGATTGCGACTTCGTCTTTCGTGACAGAACGAAACTGACGAGACCGAGCCGCTGCCCCCTTTGCCGCAGCGAAGACATCACCGCGCCACGCTATGGAGTCGATCAGGCTGCGCACAAACCGTGAGACCGATCGGAGGAACCATGAGATCATGGATTTATACGGGGTCCGTTATTTTATGTGTAGTCTTAATTTCCTGCAGCGGGGATCAGCCGAAGGAGCTGCTTGAAACAGCCCAGTTTGAAGAAAAGCAGATGAACCTGCCCCATGCCAGGCAGCTCTACGAAGATGTGATCCGGCTCTATCCAACTAGCACAGAAGCGAAAATGGCGAGGGCGCGGCTTGCCGCTCTTACCCCAACTCAATAGGCCAGCGTTTCGGCCACCAGGGAATGAACCGGTTCGTCGTCCGCTGATAGATCCGATATTCCTCGCCACGGCTTCGCAACGCCTGCGCTTCTGCCAGCGGAACCCCCGTCACTTTCAACAAGGCCCAGCCCATCGCCACTGGACCGATCCAGGTGAGCAGCCAGCCGGACGTACCAACCGCCATGACGACATAGGCCCACCAGTGCAGCCATTCGAAGAAATAATTGGGATGGCGTGAATAGAACCAGAGTCCCTCGCGGCAGACCCGGTCTCGATTCCAGGACTTGGATCGAAATTGCGCAAGCTGCCAATCGGCAAATCCTTCACCAACAATGGCAACGAGCCAGACCAGGAACCCCGCCAGCTCCCAGAGGCTGAAGGGAGGAACAATGTTCTGCATGAGCACGAGAAATGGCAGCGAGAAAAGCGCCACCGCCGCAGCCTGCAGTTGAAAATAGGCGAACAGCCTGACCGATTCTGACGAGCCCCACTCACAGCGGAGCTGCCGATAGCGCGCATCCTCTTCCTTGCCGATCACGCGATTCAGCAGGATGTAGAGTCCCAACCTCACACCATAGAGAGAGGCCATCGAAAGGAGCAGGATCTTCCGTTCAAGATCGCCCGTCGTGCTCCAGCCATACCAGGCCACCGCGCCCACCAGACCGACGCACCAGCCCACATCCGCGATCGAAGCATTGTGTATCCGACGATCCGCCAACCACAGGGCCACCATCACGCAAGCCATCACCCCATACACAACCACCAGCACCGTGAGGGGATCGAGGGTGGTCATGGAGATTCGTAATCCCATAGGTCGACACCGATGCTAGTCCGTTCAGCCAACCATGTGCGAAATCCCGACAGGGGGAACGACAGAAGAGCCTGGAGCTTGTCGCAACGCATCGACAGGTCGGGAGGCCGCGGCGCACCGGTGTAGGACTTCACGGAACCAGGCTCCATCTGCCCCGCCAGTTCCTGGTACCAGGGAATCAGAACTTGTCCGATCTCCCAACGCGAAAGCCGTTCCGCTCCTCCAAGATGGTAGAGACCGGGCCGGTCCAACTCGATCAGTTCCCAGATGGCTCGCGCCGTCATACCGGCAGGCAGGGGACAACGAAACTCATCTGTGAACAAAGTGAGCGGCTTTCCGCCCTTCACCGAGTTCCTCATATCTTCGACGAAGCTGCGATCGCCGGTCGGAGAAGTACCGGCATTCAGACCGACTCGAATCACACTGTGTCGTGGGTTCTGCAGCACGAGATGTTCAGCTTCCGCCTTGGTCTCGCCGTACACGTTCAGAGGATTCACCGGGTCGGTTTCAACGTACCAACCCTTGGCCCCGTCGAAGACCTGGTCGCTGGAAAAGAAGAAAAAGGGAATGTCCGACGAGAGTTCTGCAAGGAGAGCCGTGGCCTCCACATTGATGCGGCGCGCCAGAATCGGGTCCTGCTGGCAAGGCCCAGGCCGACTCTGCGCGGCACAGTGGATGACGACCTGAGGATGCAGATCGCGCCAGAGACGGCGGACCGCCTCTGCATCGGTCAGGTCCACATCCTGCCTGGTGAGGCCCCGCACCTCCCAACGAGGCGCCCAGCGGGGCGCCGTCTTGACGAGGTAATGGCCGATGAGCCCTGCCGCACCGGTGATGAGGGCGAGTGGTGCCATAAGAAAGGTGCGGGCTAGCGCGTCAGCTTGCGATAGCGAATGCGGTGCGGTTGATCGGCTGCCTTGCCCAACCGCTTCTTCCGATCCGCGTCATATTCGCTATAGTTGCCTTCGAACCAGACCACTTTGCTGTCGCCCTCGAAGGCCATGATGTGAGTCGCGACCCGGTCAAGAAACCAGCGATCGTGACTGCTGATGACGGCGCAGCCGGCAAAATTTTCCAATCCTTCTTCCAGCGCGCGCAACGTGTTGATATCGAGGTCGTTGGTCGGCTCGTCGAGGATGATGAGGTTCGCCCCCTCTTTCAACATACGGGCCAGATGCACCCGGTTCCGTTCGCCGCCGGAGATGTCCTTCACCTTCTTCTGTTGATCGGTGCCGGCGAAGTTGAACCGGGCACAATAGGCCCTGGCGTTCACTTCGGCCTTGCCGAGCATGATGGTATCCTGGCCCTCGGAGATGACATCGTAGACGGATTTTTCCGGATCGAGACTGCGATCCTGGTCCACATAGCCCAGCTTGACCGTCTCGCCGATCTTGATCGTGCCAGTATCAGGTTTCTCGCTCCCGGTGATCATGCGGAACATCGTCGTCTTGCCGGCTCCGTTCGGACCGATCACGCCGACGATGCCGCCCTTGGGGAGACTGAAGTTCACATTCTCGTAAAGGACCTTGTCCCCATAGGCTTTGCTGAGGCCATTGGCTTCGACGACCACATCGCCCAGCCGCGGACCTGGCGGAATGTAGATTTCCAGATCGGCTGCCTGCTCTTCCTGTTTCTGATTGACCAACTCTTCATAGCGGTTGAGCCGCGCTTTGCCCTTCGACTGCCGGCCTTTCGGCGACATGCGGATCCATTCCAACTCATGTTCCAGCGACTTGCGGCGTTTCGATTCGGCTTTTTCTTCTTTTTCCAGCCGCACCTGCTTCTGCTCTAACCAGGAGGTGTAGTTCCCTTGGAAGGGAATGCCGTGGCCGCGATCAAGCTCAAGAATCCAGCCTGCCACGTTGTCGAGGAAGTAGCGGTCGTGCGTGACGGCGATGACCGTGCCTTTGTATTGCTGCAGATGCTGTTCGAGCCATTGCACGGACTCGGCATCCAGATGGTTCGTCGGCTCGTCGAGCAAGAGGATATCCGGCTCCTGGATCATCAGGCGGCAGAGGGCCACCCGGCGCTTCTCGCCTCCGGAGAGCACCCCGATCTTGGCGTCAGCCGGAGGACAGCGGAGGGCATCCATGGCCAGTTCGAGCACGTTGTCCAATTCCCATCCATTTTCCGCTTCGATCTTTTCTTGCAGTTGGGCCTGTTTCTCGAGCAGTTTTTCCATGTCATCGGGCGTGGCCTCGCCCATCTTATTGCTGACCTCGTCATATTCCCGCAGCATGGCCACCAGTTCTTTTTTTCCCTCTTCGACGACTTCCTTCACCGTCTTGTTCGGATCAAGCTGTGGCTCCTGTTCCAGCAAACCGACGCTGTAGCCCTTCGAGCGGGTGATCTCTCCCGTGTAATTTGGATCGGTCCCGGCAATGATCCGGAGCAGCGAGCTCTTACCCGATCCGTTGAGGCCCAAGACGCCGATCTTCGCGCCGTAATAAAACCCCAGATAGATCTCGCGCAGCACCTGCTTTTTCGGCGGATAGATCTTGCCGACATTGACGAGAGAGAAAATGACTTGTTTATCGTTCGTAGTCGCCATGTATGCCTCTGATTATTGGAATGGGCCTTATCGGGATGCTGAAAAAGTCCGCCTGTCTGGAAACGCTGAGTGGTGCGCGATGAACCATGAAGAAGGAAGCGATTGTCGCTTCAGCATTCTGCGTTCGTCGTTCAATGTTCAGTTGGTCATTCGCTGCGGCCTTACTGACGGCCTATTTGAGCATCCTACAGGAATGTTCTCCCGTTGTGCCACACGTACAGACCATCGACGTTCTCGCCTGCCAACATCCTGTTCCCGCCACCTGCCGGACTGGATGCGGTTAGATGCCGAGTTCTTGCGACAGCCGGACTTCCGATTCGTCGTCGATTTCCTCGAGGCAACTAAAACAATTAAAGGGAAACCGGTCGATGGGGATGGCGCAGGCTTCGCCGATGGACGAATCGTCAATCGCTGGTCCGCCGCATTCTTTGTGAATTAACACCAGCATGTCGCTCTCCTACCTGTTCGTTGAATCCACTGTGAGACGCTGAAATGTATCCAGATGCTCAGGACTGCTCAGTCGATGGTCGCCCGGAACCAGATGGAGCTCGATCGGAAAAGAGGGGGCAAGGGATCGCACCTGCTCGACGAACTGGCTGCTGCCATGCGGCAGAATCACTGTGTCTTGCTGACCGTGGAGGATGGCCGTGTTGACCGACCGCAGCCGCGCGAAATTCGTTTTCCAATAGGCCTCGCTCTCCTCGACCCACTTCCAGGCAATGGGAAAATCACGATGGGCCGGCTCGTCGTCCCACGGCATCCAGCCGGCCTTGTGCCAGACCTGCCGCCGTTCAGGCTCAATCGATTTTGCCCGCACTCCCATCATATTGAAAGCCGGCGCGATGAGGACGAGCTTCTCGACCAGAGGATAGTCTTGCGCCAGGAGCCAGGCGATCCAGCCACCGAGCGAGTTGCCCACAATGGTGATCGGCGGACCGTCTTGTATCAGATCAACAACAAGCCTCGCATCGACGATCCAATCTGACAGGGTGTAGTCCGTAAACGTGCCCTCTGAGTCGCCGAAGCCCCGCACATCGTAACAGCAGAACCCCCAACCCTTTTCCTCACACCATTGCGCGAGCGCTTTGCTCTTATTGCCCCAGCGTTTCGAGAGGAAACCGGTGATGAAGAGGATCTGTCGATCCTGGCCGATCGAGCGATCGCCGCGGATCAATGTGCCGTCGGCTGCCGCGAGTTCAAACTGCTGCAGACCGCTCATGTCTGCGTGACCGATTTGGTGATGAAGAGCCCCAGCCGCTGCAGCACCGCTCGTGGAATCTCATGGCCGCCACGAAAACTGTGCCACTCAACCGAAAGCCCCGCGTGAGTCAACTGGTCTCGCAACCCTTCCGCCCCCGCGTAAGGCAGGATCTCATCCTGCATCCCGTGGCTTTGAAAGACCGGCAGCCCCTTGCGTTTCGGGAGCAGCGGCGCCCATTCCTGTTTAGCCAGGAGCGTGCCGGACAGTTGGACCAATCCCGCATAGGGCTGCGCCGTTCTGAGCATCACATCGCACGACAGCATCGCGCCCTGGGAAAATCCTCCGAGGATCGTCTTGCGCGGGTCCGCGTTGAACACCCGTTCGACTTCTTTGAGGAAGGCCAGCATGGCCTCCCGCGCCGGCGCGAGGCCTTTGGGAATGTCTTGCGAGAGATCGCGCGGCTTGCCGGCCGCTCGATCCGCGGCAATGCGGGCCATGTCGATGATCCACCAGGCCCGCGCATTGCCCGGTCCAAAACTCAATGTGAGCGGGCCCTCAGGAAAGACAAACCTCGTACCGGGCGGCACATTCAAAACGTCGGCCAGCGACACCAGATCATCGCCTGGCGCGCCGAAGCCGTGCAGGAGCAGAACGAGAGGACCGCGCCCTCCGCCCTTGCCGTCTGTGCCGCCCGTGACCCGTATCCGCAGCCCGCCTACTGATTCTTCGCGCATAAATGGCCCGTTATCTCATATACAAATATTGCAGCAACGCGACCACGCCGTAGAGCGAGGATTCGACCACTGGTTGTTGATAGAACGGCACGAAGGCCCCCTGCCGGTTGGCTTCGACCTCGTCGATGATGTACTGAACTTGCTTCGCGCGAACTTCGTGGTCCTTGCCGAGCCCGAGGGCTTGGATCATTTGCTTACTCAATCCGGCCAAGACCGCCTGCTTCGCCCGGTCGGCAGCTTGATAGAGCAACAACGCCCCGCTCATCGCCAGAACGACGTTCAGCCCCCAGGACAGCAACAACAGAAGCGGGTAATTCCAAATATCGAAGTAGTCATTGCGCGCCGCAATCATGATCAGCAAGGCGATGAATGGGTATCGGATGAGGCGATTGACCGCTTCCGTTCGTCGGCTGATCAGGTCGATGCCGGCTAAGTACTTGAGCTTTTCAAACTCGGCCTTGTGGCTCTGGCTCAATCCATATTCACGCAAATACTCCTGCTGCACCTGCTCCGACCAGCCCCCGCTCGAGCTGTTCACCCAACCGATCCACCGACGGCACAACATGACCGCATCGAACACCGTCAGATTCAGCAGCACC
This sequence comes from Nitrospirota bacterium, assembly GCA_026387665.1. NCBI lineage: Bacteria > Pseudomonadati > Nitrospirota > Nitrospirota bacterium. The sequence continues at coordinate 210,811 of JAPLLG010000013.1, read as the reverse complement.
ACCAGGCTCACGCTGAGCAGCGTCATGACCACGTCCACTCGACAGCTCAGCCATCCCCGACAAGGATGGATCATCTCTTCGTCAACGACCCAGTAGCCCAGGGACATCATCACTGCGCCATACAGCAGGACCAGAGCCAGGACGCGTGCCGTCCGCTGCAGCGGACCTGCCGCCTCGAGGTACCAGGCCCAGGCTTGATCGACCGTGGTGGCCGTTCTGGTGGCAGCCGGATGATAGACCCGTTGCACATTGGTCCAAAATGTCCTCAGGGTGAATCGGGAGCGATGGCCCTCGGTGCGGAAGAAGAAATCCTCGGTCAGGCGGTCGCTGTTGTTCGTCAGATCGCGCGACCCCTTGACCAGAAAGACGAGACACAGCAGCACCGCGAGAAGCCGGAGCCACTCCCCGGGCCAGATGCTCACGCCTGCGGTCCAGGAAAACGGTTCGCCTTCATCGTGATAGGCCATGAGGGCTGTCCCGCCACCCATGGTCCACAAGACCGCTGTCCCGACCAGAAGGACGAGGCCAACCACGGATAGCAGGCGCCAGGAGCGCGAGACCCAGAGCCAGAGTCGCTGATTGGTCCAGGCGAGCAGCGTCCCGACGAACAGTCCGATCGCGACCAGCGCCGTCATGGTGGTGCTGCTGGGAGTGAGACCTTGCTTCAGCTGGCCCTGATCGGCCGTATGCTCAAGGTCTGCGCGCAAGGGATGGATGGTTCTCACCCCTTCGACATCCACGACGCTTAAATCCACCGCGCCCTCTCGCCCCACTTCGAAGATCCGGGGATGGTCAGCCGCATCGTAGACCCGGTCTTCCGGCGTCAGGGCGACGTGATACCCGGCCTGGCAGGGCGCCGCCGATGGCGGCCGATCGCCCGCTGCGCGGCAGACCACGTGATGTACCGCCCGGAGCACGGCAAAGTAGGTGGCCGTTTGATAGCTGCTCCGAAACGGCGGGACATCGCGTTGCAGACCGCTGTCCAACTGCAGGCCGAACGGCGACGCGACGACCATGTTCCTGGTCCACTTGTACTCGCTGGCGTGAAGATGGCGCGCGTCGAGATCGACGGTGAAGAAGACAGCGTAGGGGAAAGCCGGCCGGAGCGCTTTGATAATGAGCAGCGCATCATAGGGGTCCGTACCCAGGATGCCGATCGCTTTGGCGCCTTCTCCTTCATCTTGAATCCGCGCGGCCAGGGCGCGCACATAATCAAGCTGGCCAGTGCCTTCAGGACGTTCCTGCTGCGCGCCGGTCTGCGCATCCTTCGCCGTCTCAGTGGTTTTGGGATGCTCTCCGCGCCCGGCTTTTACACTTTCGTCGCCCGGCACTTCGCCATCGAGACCGCTGAGATAGCTATACCGGAAGACGTTCAAGGTCAGGGACTCATAGTCCGCCGGGCGCTGAATCTGCAAATCGACCGCGCGCGGGACCGTGGGACACCAGGACTTGATCGTCGCCGGAACCTGAATCTGCATCAGCTCGGCCTCCGTGAGGGTCGCCACCTTGGCGCAGGCTGCCGCGCGGAACTCGATGGGCAGCGCTCGCCCATAAAACGAATCCCATTCCCCGATAAGGATCACCGAATCCCAGCCGAGGCGCACCTGGCGCCGTTCCAGTTCTTCGATGAGCGTATCGAACAACCGTTCATCTGATCCGATCTCGTAGACGAGCCGAATGTGCGCCAGAGTCAACCGATGGGAAAACTCCTGCTCGCAGGCTTCATACGTCTGGCACGCGAGACCCTGCCCCCCTTCCTTCTTCAGCCCATAGGCCAGGAGCCCTTTCATCGCGCTAGCCCAGGGCGAATAGAGCTCGATGGTCCCGTCTTCATTCGGCCAGATCCCGCCCCCCTCTTGGGGCTCCGCATACAAGTCTCCAGCCTCATCCAGCAGACTACGCAAGGCGGAGGAACTGCGGGGCCCCACGAGCTTAAACGTGACGGCCTGCTGCAACGTCGGATTCAGACGGATCAACTTGCGCCGGTCGTCAGTCAGGAGGCATCCGCTTTTCTGTGTCGACTCTTGGCACACTAAGGCCCGCGACAGCGAGGTTAGGGTGGCCAAGAACCCTCGGCTGAGGGCGTCGTCGGGAATCCAGACCACGAGGGTGCTCCGGGCTCGATCCAGCCCTTCGCCACAGACCCTGGTCTTCCGAAGCCGAAACCACTCGTACGGCACGGCCTGACCGACTCCCTGCTTCTCCCCCTCGATGAACGAGAGATGCCCCTCGTCCTCCGGGACATAGCAGGCCACCCCCAGCGCGGTGCCGACCGCATAGCGATCTCGAATGCGGGACTCCGTATTCTCCGCATAGGGATCGCCGCTCATGGTCACCAGGAGAACCGTGATCTGCTCATCCTTCTTGACCCGGTTGATAATCGCCTGCCGCAAGGGTCTCAGGCGCTGGGTGAGGAGCGACTCAGCCGACTGGTCGGACGCGGACGTGAACAACCCGCTCGACGGTGGCCGAGTTTCTCGCATACCCCGCTGCACCGCTGCCAGCGGATCTTCCCACAGCCGCGCACGGACCGATTGCTCACCGGTGGTCTGTTTCACTTCCAATCCGGTCCCTACCGGCCGCGAACTGCGCAGAGGCTCTTTCACCAACAGCACGCCGACAAGCGCGACTGCGAGGGTGACCACCCCCGCCAAGGCGAGCTTCGATTCCGCACTTCCTTTTGCCATAGAGGATTCCGTTTCTCTAATTAGTGCCGCGCGGTCCGCGAACACGAGGATGACCAGGCTGCCCCGACCACTCTACAACAGACGGTGAGGGACTACGACGAGCAACTGACCGAGAGATGTTTGCCCCAGTTGGGAGGTGGAGCCGCATAGGCCTCCATGCCTGGCTGATCGCTGTAGGGATCGCGCAGCAGGGTGAGCAGCCGATCGATTTCCGAAAAGTCCTTCTGCTGCGCCTTCTCGATGGCGGTCTGCGCCAGATAGTTGCGGAGCACATACTTGGGATTGACGCGGTTCATGCGGACCGAACGGTCCTCGTCCCGGCTCCCTTCTTCGCGCAGACGGGCCTCATACCGGACGGCCCACTGGTCGAAGGCTCCACGGTCCACAAAGAAGTCGCGAAGTGGCTCGTTCTGCGCTACAGCTCCAGTCTGAAAGGCACTCAAGGTCCGAAAGAAAATGGTGTAATCCACATGGTGCTGGTGCATGAGCACCAGAAGATCCTGGATCAGCGACGCGTCCTCTTCCTTCGTCTCGGTCAGCCCGCACTTGGCCCTCATCAGTTCCATGTAGCGACCTTCGCACATGGGCGTGTAGCGATCGAGGGATGATTTGAGATCGTCCTTCTCTGCCAGAGGAAGCAGCGCCTGAGCCAGACAACTGAGATTCCACAGCCCGATGTAGGGCTGTTGATTAAAGGCGTAGCGGCCACTGTGGTCCGAGTGGTTGCAGATGAAGCCGGGATCGTAATCGTCCATGAAGCCGAAGGGACCGTAGTCGAGCGTGATGCCAAGGATCGACATATTGTCGGTGTTCATCACTCCATGGGACCAGCCGACAGCCTGCCATTGCGCGATGAGCCTCGCCGTGCGTTCGACCACCTCAGAGAAAAATCGCGCGTACTTGTCCGAGGTATCGATCAGATGGAGATAATGCTGCGCGATCACGTAGTCGGCCAGCACTTTGAGCTGCTCATGTTGTTTTCGATAATAGAAAATTTCGAACGAGCCGAACCGCACGTGCGAGGGCGCCATGCGCAGCACGATCGCGCCGGTCTCGACCTGTTCACGATACACTTGATGGTCGCTCCCGACGATGCAGAGCGCCCTCGTCGTCGGAATCCCCAAGCCGTGCATCGCTTCGCTGCAGAGATATTCCCGAATGGTCGAACGCAACACCGCGCGGCCGTCACCCTCCCGCGAAAAGGGCGTGAGACCGGCTCCCTTGAGTTGCAGGTCCCATTTCTCGCCCCGCTCATTCCGCACTTCTCCCAGGAGGATGGCGCGGCCGTCGCCGAGCTGCGGCACATAGACCCCGAACTGATGGCCTGAGTAAAGCATGGCCAGCGGCTCCATCCCCGGCGCAAGCATGCTGCCGCCAAACACACCGGCAAATTCAGGCCGCTTCGCTTGTTCCGGATCGAGGTCGATCAATTCAGCTGCTGCGGGATTGAAACTGATGAGATAGGGAGGCGACGAGAACGGAGTGGGTTGCAACTTGGAGTAGAAGGCCTCGGGCAAGCGGGCATAGGTGTTGTCGAACGACAATTCTTCAAGCTTACACAAGGATCGCATACCTTCTTATTTAGCATGGCATGAACAAGAATCGCCATCGCCGGATCAGCGAATGGCTTCGCCGCAAGCCGGCACAGTGGTTATTGGGCAGGCTCAGCCAGGGAGACGAACGCGTCCTTGTTTTCGTCATAGGCCCAGATATCGCCGGTGCGGATGGAGTAGACCCAGCCATGAAGGGTCAGCGTCCCGCGTCTCAGCCGCACGGCAACCGCCGGATGGGTCTTGAGGTGGTCCAGTTGAATCCGCACGTTCTCCTGGATGGTCGTCACCAGCAAGTCCTCTCCTTTAAGGTCGGCGTAATTTTCCCGCACGATGCGCCGCGTCGTTTCGGCCTGGATCATCCAGCTCTTCACGGCGGGCAGATCCTCAACCGATTCCGGGTGAAGGAGCGCTCTCATGACACCGCAATCCGTATGGCCACAGACGACGATATGCTTCACCCCCAGCACGGCGACAGCATATTCGATCGTGGCCGTGCTGCCTCCCATGGTCTCCCCATAGGAGGGAACGATATTGCCGGCATTCCGCAGAATGAAGAGTTCGCCGGGCTCAGCCTGTGTCAGCAAGGTGGGGTCGATGCGTGAGTCCGAGCAGGTAATGAACAGCGCGCGAGGGGTTTGGCCTTCGGACAGGCGGCTGAACAATTCGCGCTTGGCTCCAAAGATCTCCGCCTGAAACTTTTTAAACCCTTCAACTAATTTTTCCATCGCCTCTCTCCCTTATGTGGTCGACCCCACGGATTTCTCTTTCGAAACAGTCCATTCCACCAGAGAGCCTGACCGGAACTGTTCGATGTCTTTCCGATAGCAGGGCTCCGCGTCATGGAGCGGTTCTTTTGAGAGCCTCGCGACGGCGCACTGACAGCGACTCACGAACTACTGGCGGAAGATTCACTCGTTTCAAGGTCGTGATCGAGCGTAAACACCATGACCCGCTCACCGACCTGCGTGTCGATGTCTGTGAATAAACCGGTGACCTTCACGCCGGTAATGCCGGCGATCTCGCCGCACAGATTGTCCTTGCCTTGCGCCATCAAATTCTGGCGCATACGCTTGACCATCTCCACGCCATCCGCGTTCTTCACCAACTGACGTTCGGCTTGAGTCAGGACGCCTTTGAGTCGAACGACCACCATATCCCGGATGATGAAGGCTTTCACATCCGTCGGTCCGCGCCCCATGAAGTCCTGCTCGAATTTGATGACGGCCTGTCTGATCGCGTTGTGCATATCCCCCCGCTCAATGGCCCATTTCACAAGGGCCATACCATTGCGCTACGGCCTCCTCGTGCGAGGCGGATTATAGAGACCTTAGGACAAACAAGGCAATGACAGGAGCCAATTCTCGGCAGAATCCCTGCCGTCACTTTCAGCTGTTTTCCCAAGCAAATGGGACAAAGGACCCATGGGGATGGCCCCGATGTTCCTGTGCCGCTGGACCGAAAGATTCTTTGCGTTTGTCTCCGGAATCCTGCTACATCTTGGAATGGAAGACGGTGCCGCAGGCTTGATTTCCTAGAGAGATCTAGCGGAACCGTAGCGGGGAACTCACATAGGTGTAAACCCAACTCCACTATGGGGCACGTACGGTCGTCGGCTTCCCATTTCGGTTGGCCGATAACAATACAAGCCAGTGTGGTGCACTCTGACGAGTCGCGCCCGCTGGCTTTTTTTATTCCGTATACCGGGCGATATCGATGAGCACTCCAGAAGACATCACGAACTCCGTCATCACCGAGGCCCTGCGCAGGACGCCGTTCGTGTTTCGCAGAGTGAAGGGTACGACATGTCCTTCGTAATTCTCGTGCCGCTGCTCCCGCTGCTCGCAGCGCTCCTCGTCCTAGCGGGTGACGAACCCTCGCGACAGGAACGGGCCAAGATGGCGGCCTATCCCATCGGCGGGGCCTTTCTCGGCGCCATCGCGACGCTCTGGTGGGTGGCCACACAAGGGCCCATCACCCTCCGGTTCTACGATCCCGCGTCCCCGGCCACCCTGGCATTCCCCATCGGGTTCTATGTCGACCGCTTGAGCGCCGTCATGATGGTGCTGATCTCCGGCGTCGGAACGATCATCTACACCTACTCGATCAGCTACATGTACCAGGACCCTCACGATCGGCGATATCTGGCGCTCATCGGCTTCACGACCGCGGTGTTGCTGTGCATGGTGTCCAGCGCCAATTTAATGATGCTGTTTCTCTTCTGGCAGGTCCTGAGCTACATGCTCTATCTCCTGGCCCACAACCATGCCCATGCGGCAACGCTCGACGGCGCGTTCAGGACCTTTACCCTGTTACGGATCGGCGATGTCGCGTTTCTCTCAGGCACCGTGCTCGCCTACCAGTTATATGGGACGCTCGAATTTCAAGCCCTCTTCGCCAGGGCCGCCGACCAGCCGGGCATGCTGTCGCCCTGGCCTGGCGTCGAGATCAGCGGACCGACAGCCGTCACGCTCTTATTGTTCATCGGCGGCATGAGCAAGTCCGCGCAGTTTCCGCTGCATTTCTGGCTGCCCCGGTCGCTTTATGCGCCTACGCCGGTTCATGCGTTGCTCCACGCCGGCATCATCAATGCGGGCGGCTTCCTGATCAACCGCCTGGCGCCACTCTATGGTCTCAGCTCGACCACGCTGCATGTGGCCCTCGTGGTAGGCACGCTCACCGCGGTCCTGGGCGCCACCATGATGCTGGCACAGAACGACATCAAGAAGACGCTGGGATTTTCGACGATCGGACAGATGGGCTACATGATTATGGAATGCGGCCTGGGCGCCTTTTCGCTGGCCGTCTTTCACCTGATCGCGCACGGCCTCTTCAAAGCGACCGTGTTCTTAAATTGCGGGAATGTCATCCACAAGGCCCGCCAAGATCCGGAATCGCCTCATGCGGATCCTCGCGAGGAAGCCAAGGAGTTTTCCTCCCTGACCTGGTCAACGGGGTTCATCACCACGCTGTTGATTCCGCTCCTGATTCTCCTCGTGACGCACGGGGTGCTCCACATCCCCCTGCTGGAGTCTCAAGGGACCGTGATCTTTCTCTTCTTTATCTGGATCACCTCGTCCCAGGCCATCTTGACGCTCACACGGTTACGCGCCATCGCCTCCTGGAAAGTGTCCTCCGCGATGTTGCTGACCCTGCTCTTCGTCGTCTTCGTCTATCTGTTCGCCGTCGAGTCCTTCACCGCCTTCCTCTATCCGAATCCGGACGAGGTCGCATCGTACTTCCAGGCCGCAGACCTGCCGAACTGGCTCTTCGACAGCATGGTCATCATAGCTACGATTCTGACCGTGCTCAGTTGGGGCTATCTATACATGCGAGCCCATGGCCAGACGATGTGGATACCGGGATGGGTCGAAGGGCTACGCATTCGCCTGTATGTCATCATCATGAACCGGCTGTATATGGATGAGCTCTACCAGACGCTGGGGAAAGCCGTCATGCGCCTCGTCCACCGCATCGACAAGCGCAATGCGAGGTGGTCGGAGTGATGGAGCAGATGCTTACTCCCTGGCTCCTAGCCGCGGTTCCCCTGCTAGGCGCGCTGTTGGGCGTCGCGGTCTGGTCTCAGCCGGAGAAATTGAAGGCCTGGTCCGTCACCGTGACCCTGGTGAGTCTGCTCGCCGTCATCGTGAGCTTCTTCAGGCTGACGGGGTCCACCGAGGGGCTCCTCTTCGTCCTGCTCCTTCCGCTGGCCGCCTCTGTCTCGCTCCTGGGACAGCCGGTTCACCGGGACCATCGCCTGGCATGGGTCGTGACCCTGGTGTTTTTGGGAATGGGTTTGGGCATTCTCACGCTCCCGCCCCCTATCGGCTCGATCGCGCTCACGCTGCTCCTAGGCCTCATCACGTTCCTCCTCTATTGGCATCACGATCCCTTCTGGGGCCCCTCCTGGTTGGGCATCGGGACCTACGGGCTGGGAACGTTATGCGCGGGGATCGCGGCCATGACAGGCTCGGCCATCCCCTCGCTGCTGGCCTGCATGATCCTGCTGCCCCTGGTCCCCTTCCACCATGGCTATGTGGCGGCACTCACGCGATTACCCGGCAGCCTCCCCTCGTTCACCGTACTGTTGCTTCCCGCAATCGGGCTGCACAAGCTCGCCGCGCTGATCCCTGCCGTATCGGAATTTGAAACCTTGCCGGTGATCGTCTTGGCTTTGTCGGGCGCCCTCTATGGAGCGATCAAGGCGCTGGCGCAGTCGCGCGTGCGGCTACTCCTCGCCTATGGCAGCCTGTCGTTCTTCTCCCTCCTCTGGTGGTTCGTGGCCACCTCGCGGACTGTCAGTCCACAGGCCGCGGTCTTCCTGGGCAGCCTGGCCCTCGTGACTGCTGGACTCCTCCTCGCCTGGCAGGTGATCCGGACACGCTACGGCGACGATGTGGATCCGCGAGCCATCAGTGGGCTGGCTGCGCAGATGCCGCAGTTTGCCGTGTTGATTTCCCTCCTGGCCTTGGCCGCGATGGGGCTGCCTCCCTTTGGGGTCTTCGCCGGCTTCATGGGGTTACTCTTCGCATCGCCGCTGACCCTCTCGATGGCCCCCTTCGTCGTCGCCATCACCTGGCTCGCGGCATCCTGGTACATCCTCGATCTGGTGCAAGGGCTGCTCTTCGGCCGCAAACGCCCGGATCTCCGTTATGAGGATGTACGTCAGTCCGAATTCACCTCCCTCCTGATCGTGGTGATGATCATGTTCGCCTTGGGTCTCGCGCCAACCAACCTGTTCGAGGGGGCGCCGCGATCGACCGGCACCGGGGCCATCATGGAGCCAGTCTCATGGAATCGCTAGACCCATCCGTCAACATGGAAACCAGACGCATGGAGCTCCGGGGCGTGATCCGCCTCGCGAGCGAGGTCGTCGCCCAATATTGGCCGATGCGGACCTTCGTGCATCACAATCCGCTCCATAGCCTCGAATATCTTCCGTTCGAAGAAACCGTTACACGAGGAAAACAATTCCTCGGAGGAAATGGCTATCTCCCCAGCGAGCTCTATCGCCACTATCTCCGTTCCGGCCGAATTCAATCCCGCCATATGGAAACGGCTGTGGCTCCGCTGGCGCGCGACGAATACGCGACGATCGGCTTGCATCGCGTGTCCCACGGCGAAGTGCTCCGCGCCTGTCTTGCCGAAGGCCTCTGCACACCGGTCGAGGAACCGTTGGATGCGCGATGGGAGCACGATCCCTACCACCAACTGGACGTCTCGATCGCCGACCGCTTGGAAACGGTCTTGCCCAATCCGAATGTGGACGAACGCGTACGGGGCCTGGTCCACTGCAACCAGACATCGCTCGGCCGATGGATGACGCTCTCACATTGGTGCGATCAGGCGCTGGGCACCACCATTGTCGACCGGATCAACCGTGAACTGATCAAGTGGTGTGGGGCGTTCCTGGACGAAGGCCATGCCACCTGGGCCATGCCGGGACGGGAACAGGGCTTGTACCTGGCCTGGAAAGCCCTCGCGGCCCATGAATGGTCGCCCTGCGGCATTTCCGACAGCAAACGGAAGATTGCCAGCCTGCCCGACTATCCCGAAGATACGTTGCTGGAAAGTCTGGACGCGCTCGGCATTCCCGCAGACCTGCGGCAGGATTATCTCTCCCTGCAACTTACGGCGCTGCCGGGATGGGCCGGTTTCATTAAATGGCGTTCGGAAGAGCGCGACTACGAATGGCAGCGGGCCTATCCGGTCGGAGTGGTCAAGTATCTCGCGATCCGTCTCTGGTATGTGCGTGAGCTGGTTCAGCAAACCTGCCGGGAGGAACTCGGCATCGAGGGAACGTATCAGTCTGTGACCGACTATATGCGGCAGCGTTCCAAGGAATATTTCCTGCGTCGGGAACGGGTCGCCGGCCGGCTTCCCGCAATCTATGCGGAGGAAGTCGACCGGCTGCGGCATCAGCGCACGCAAGACTGGGACGAATTGTACGAGCGCTACCGGTCGGATGTCGCGCCCCGCCAGCTCCGCGTCGCCCGCCATGGCGCCGCCAAGCAGTTGCGGTCCCTCGCGCTGGCGCTGCAGCTCGATCCGACCACGCTGATGACCACGGCGCCGGACGAACTCGTCCGCCTCGTCGAGTGGATGAAAACCTTCCCCGAATCGGACCATGGACCGGTCTGGCTCAAGGCCTTCGAAGCCGGCTATCAGGAACGACTCCTCGGAGCGCTCGCCCGATCACCGGTCGCGCAGCCCCCATCCGGCGTCGAATCGGGACTCGAACGGCCCCATTCGCAATCGGTGTTCTGCATCGATGTCCGCTCCGAACCGTTCCGGCGGCATCTCGAATCCAGCGGCGCGAACGACACCTACGGGTTCGCCGGCTTCTTCGCCGCCTTCATCCGCTATCGCGCCTGGGGCAAGGAGCATGACACGGAACAGTTCCCCGTCATCATGCGCGCAAAGAACGAGGTGCGCGAAATCCCCCGCAGCTATCTCGATCATGTCGTCTCGAAACATGAGGCCCGGACCAGAATGGTCCATGCCGGCCATACACTCCTGCACGACCTGAAAGAAAATGTCGTCACGCCCTACGTGATGGTGGAATCGGTGGGCTGGTTCTATGGCCTCCCGATCATCGGGAAAACGTTTCTGCCCTCTCTCTACCGGCGCTGGACCGATTGGCTGCAGCGCCTCTTCGTGCCATCCATCGCCACGACCCTCACCATCGATAAACTGGCGCCGACCGATACCGCCGAAATGTTGATGGCCGAACAACAGGCCACCATCAGGCAGGCGCTCCAAGAACGTACCGGCCTGCGCAGTTCTCAAATCACGCCGGCGCTGATCGAGGCCTTGCGGCAATGGGCCTTGAGCGGTGACGTCGAGCCGGACGCGGCGCTCGTCTCAGCCGCAACCCAGGCCGGACTCTCGACGAAAGCGCTCACAATCTTCGTCACGACGTTGCGCCAGCGCTACGGCATCAATCAGCGCTCGGCCTCCCGGCAGAAGGAGCGGATCACGCGCACCGGCTTTACGCTCGACGAGCAGGTCCTGACAGTGGACACGGCCTTGCGGATGATGGGCCTCACGCATCAGTTTGCGCGCCTCGTCCTGTTCTGCGCGCACGGCAGCACCTCTGAGAATAATCCGTTCGAATCCGCCCTGGACTGCGGCGCCTGCGGAGGCAACGAAGGCAAACCCAACGCGCGCGTGCTCGCCATGATGGCCAACAATCAAAAAGTACGGGAGCGCCTGGCGAAAAACGGCCTCGTGATTCCGTCCGACACGCACTTCCTGGCCGGGCAAGTCGATACCACGACCGATGCCGTCCAACTCTTCGATTTGGAGGATGCGCCGCCGACGCACCGCGCGGATATCGCGCGGCTGACCCAAGACCTTCGCGAAGCCTCCCGCCTCACGAGTCTTGAACGTTGCACCCGCTTTCCCGATCTCGCCGAACCGCTGCCGGCCCCTGAATCGATCGCGCATGTGCGCCGCCGCAGCGTGGATTGGAGCCAGGTGCGCCCGGAATGGGGCCTGTCGAGCAACGCGTCCATCGTGATCGGCCGGCGGGACTTGACCAAAGGAATCGATCTAGGCGGACGCGCCTTTCTGCAATCGTACGACTACCGCGAAGATCCCAGCAGCCGCTTGCTCGAAGTGCTGATGACCGGGCCGCAAGTCGTGGCTCAGTGGATCAACATGGAACATTATTTTTCCACGGTGGATAATGAGGTCTATGGCAGCGGGAGTAAGATCTACCATAATGTCGTAGGACGTTTCGGCATCATGTCCGGCCCCTGGAGCGACCTCCGGCTCGGGCTCGCCCTGCAGACCGTCATGAACGGCGAGGTGCCGTACCATGAGCCGATGCGGCTCCTGTCCGTGATCGAAGCGCCGCGCGAGCGGATCGTGAAGCTGATCGGGCGTCATGAAGTGCTGCAGCAGTTCTATCACAACGAGTGGGTCCACCTGGTCGCGCTGGAGCCGGAGGAGGGAGTCTTCTATCGGTATCGCCCGACCGGCGAGTGGGCCAAAGTCGACTCAGGAGCCGGCTTTTGAATGCGAGCATTCTGAACAGAATTATTCACCAAGGAAGGAGCTGAACCGTGGGCGGGTTGATATTGCATCCGATGAAAGAGATCCGGGTGATCGTGGCGGGAGAACACCGGCCGTTTGTGACGGACCTGCTGGACCGGGTCAACGCGACCGGCTATACGATCATCGGCAATGTGTCAGGCAAAGGGCATCATGGCGTGCGTGAAGCCCACTTCATGTTCAGCGAGCAAGAAAGCCTCGAGATGATCATGACGGTCGTCCCGGAAGAAAAGGTGGAGCCCATCCTGGCAGGACTACGGCCGCTGTTCGATCGGCATTCCGGGGTCATGTTCGTCACAGACGTGGCGGTCAGCCGGCAGGAGTACTTCGGGAAGACCCCCACAAAGTAGCGCAACAGATCCGGCACGAAAGCCGAACAGGTCCGATCCGTCTCCAGAAACCTCCCGGAGATGCAGCGCCCGGTCGGTTCGCTCGCCCTTGTCTTCCAGGATCTGTTTGTCTAAAATGAGCCCGTCGTCAGCTGGCAGGAGGTGGGCATGAAGGGTTTACGCTTCGAGCGCATCGGGAAAGACCGTTACTACAATGTGGTGTTCCACATGGGGAGCAGCTACGTGCCGGTCAGCGACGAGACCGTGGAAGAACTCAAGGCCAAGAGCCTCCTTCCGGTCGAGCGGTTCCTCGACCTCTTAGTCGACCGAGTGGGCTACTCCTCCTACCTCAAAAACCAAATCCGCACCGAGCTCAAATCCTCCGGCGATCCGGTCACGCAGATCACGGTCCTACAGGGCGCAATCCGCGAACTCTAGTCGGCTGCTGAAAATTCCGACTTCTCACCCGCCCAACCCCCAGCGCGCCAAGACGCGCTGTTTTCCCAAGCTTCGTTCTCGTGCGCGTGCCTCCCTGCGACGTACCGCAAGGGTACGCCTCAGTCGTCCCGCTTCCTGCGGCCTCACTGGATGAAATTTTGAACAGCCGCTGAAATCTCTGAAAACCGTTCCCCGTTGAACTCACCCGCACTTTTACTTCGCTCGCACATTCGCCTTCGACAGACCCCCAGGTCTCCCTTTCAGCACCTTGAGTCGTCGATCTGTCACTCGAACACTTTTAGTCGTTCGACGAAGGGCTCGCGCCCGCGCCAGTAAAGTATCGGCATCGACCGGCGCCGCATGCGTCATCTGTTTACGCGCAGGAAAACCTTCCTCTTTCACTAAGCGGACCTGAAGTCGATATCCCAGCGCAGAGGCATAGCGCTTCAATGTTCCGATGGAGGGAGAATGCTTCCCCATTGCCGTTTCCAGACGGGCCACCGCGAATTGCGTGGTTCCGATTCTAGCCGCGAGTTCAGCCTGAGTGAGTCCCGCATCGGCCCTTGCTTTAAATATCTCGTCGAGAATCTCGAACTCCTCTTTGAGCCCTTCATACTCTCGACGCACATCCGGGCGAGCCAGCGCACGAGCTTTAAAAGCTTTCAGAATGTTTCGCATCTTTCATTGCCTACGTCTTCGTTGACCATCTGTTTGAGCAGCCACGGTCGAATACATGAGGGACAGCTAAAAACCCGACTTACTTCGGATTATTGATGTAGCTGTAGCCCAGCCGTTGCATGCAATTCTTTTCGATGATCTGTCCCTTGAAGGGCTCGTCGGTCTTGTTGCGCTGCGAGTCCAAATAGGCCACTTTCTCGCAATGAGCAAGATCGTCCTGGGTTTCCAACTCCGTTCGCCCGGCCTGCTCCCAATGTCCGGAAGGGGTCGTCGCACAGCCAAACAACATTCCAATCAGCACCGTTAAACAGAGTGTTTTCATGATGCCTCCTTTTGTTGCGACCCATGAACCCCCTGGTGAATGACGAGCACTACTCTATCCCCACTAGGGATACATCGCAACTCCATGCACCTGCATGCCTTGATGCCCAGATACGAACAGGGCATGATGCGCGTCGGTGAGTGAACCGGGAACTGATGATGAAACATTTTCTATTTTTGGCGTTGTTTCTGGTGGAATTGCTGGAGCAGTTCACCTCGGCATTCGGCGGCCCACTCCGTGACAGGCTCGAGGAGCGGCTCGAAAGCCGCCGCGCAGCTGCACCATCTGACGATGCCGCAGAGATGGATCCCAGCGATCAGTCAACGACCGGCGTACGCCTCCCGCCTGGCGCGCGACTCGAACGGGACCTATCGTACGGCAACGACCCTCAGCAACGTCTGGATGTCTACATGCCCGCCCAAGCCAAGGCGGCTCCGATCATCTTCATGGTGCACGGGGGTGCCTGGATAATCGGCGACAAGGGGGCCTCGGCCTTCGTCTCGAACAAGGTCGCGCATTGGCTGCCCAAGGGCTACATCCTCGTGTCGTCGAACTACCGCATGTCTCGACAGCCCAACCCGCTTGACCAGGCCGACGACATCGCCCGCGCGCTGGCCTTCGTGCAGACCAAGGCCCCATCCTGGGGAGGCGACCCAGCCAGAGTATTGTTACTGGGACATTCCGCCGGAGCCCATCTGGTTTCCCTGCTGGCTGCCGACCCGCGCATCGTGACCAGCAAAGGCGGCACACCCTGGCTCGGCACCATCGTGCTCGACAGCGCCGCCTACGACCTCGTCGAGATCATGCAACGGAAACACAAAGGTTTTTATGATCGTGTGTTCGGCAAGGACCGCGCATTGTGGACTGCCGCGTCCCCATACCACCGGCTGACAGCCGCGCCGGCACCGATGTTCGTGGTCTGCTCGTTGCGCAGCGACGGTACCTGCCCGCAAGCACGAACCTTTGCGTCCAAGGCCATCGAACTAGGTGGGAAGGTCACCGTGCTGCCGGTAGATATGAAGCACGGGGAACTCAACAAAGAGCTGGGTCTTCCCAGCGACTACACCGCGACGGTCGAAAACTTCATGCGCTCGCTCGGCCTCCCGTAATCGGTTGCTGAAACAGGCGCCCAACTTCGTTCTCAGCTCGAAAAATCCTCAACGTACCCCAGAGGGTACGCCTCCGGTGTTTTCTCGCCTGCGGCCTCGTTGACCACCTGTTTGAGCAACCGCACGCTCTACCGCCTTTTTGTCCTTGCTATAGACAATTTTCAACAGACTCGCCATACACTCTTTAATCGGAGCTATGTGCTTGCAGCACTTCTCAGTCTATCCATCATTTTGTCAGCCTGAATAAAGATAAATTCTTTTCCCAACTTTTCTTTCTTGAGAAAACCTTTTTCTGCTAATTCGAGCAAGTCGTTGCGAGATGTCTGATAGACAATCCCGTGAGCAGTTCGGTGGGTTTCGAATGTGTAAATCTCTTGAGGATGTTGAATGGCATGAGATAGAAGACTTCTCTGACGCAGATTTAAGCCTGGGTATTTCTTCAAGGCATAGCTCAATCCAGCCAGCTCTTTCTGCTTTCTTCCGATATAACTCAGTATCTCTTCGCACGCTAGCTTTGTTGCCCTTAGGTTATAGAGGAGAAAGTACGTTAGATCATTTTCGTCGGTTTCTGTATGAACATACGCATGAACGTACTGTCCGGGCGATCGTTGTATGTATCGTGATATGGCTAAGTATTCAAAAAGCATGTAGTCCCGAGATAGGAGATACCAATACATCAATGCCCTTGCCGTTCTTCCATTTCCGTCAGTGAACGGGTGGTCATAGGCTAACCAGAAATGGAGCATTACAGCTTTTATGACAGGATGCACCCATTTGCTTTGGCTATCTTCATTGGCAAATCTGCAAAATGCCTGTAATCGTTCTGGCAGAATCTTGAAGTCAGGGGGTATGTGGACGGTTTCTCCTTTGTATTCGACCACTATTTCATTGCTAGTCCTGATACGACCTGAATCTTCTGGATGGTCCAACGTGTCTGCGGTAATTCGTTGATGAATTTCGATCACGAGCTCTTTCGAGAGACTGACCTTTCTATTCTCTCTGATGAACTGCATGGTTTCCCAGTTGTTCAGAATCATCTGCTCGCTTCTGTCTTTTGGTTTTCGTCCTGTTTGTAGTAGCTCCTTGGCTTTCTTGGTTGTGGTTGCAGCACCCTCTAACTGACTGGAGGCGATCGCTTCATCCATTAGCGATCTAATGATGTACTGCTCTTTCCCCGGCAATGGACCTGGATGCTCTGACACAATGTTGCCACCAGCCCAGACATCGATGTCGTGGAGATACCTTTGAAGAGCATCCGGTATCCAGTACCAAAACGGCACTCCTTGCTTATCTGTGAACGGAGCCTGTTTGAAATTCGCTCGTCTCCCAAGTTTTAATAGTGTCCATACTTCCTCATGGGTTAATCCATTTGGGATCGGGACATATCTGAAGCGATGCCAGTGTATGTAGCGCTCGTTTGCTCTCTGGATCGTTTGTTGAAACTCTGGCTTAGCTCCCAACTCAAAGAGGGTTCGCAACCGCTCTGGGCTTTTAACAGTCTCAGCGAAATTTGGGGGAGTTAGGACAAGTGCCATATTTACCAAATACTAAAATGTACTAAAGATTTATAAATTAGTATGTGATTAATGTCAACAAGTACTAATTCTCGTAAAAATAGTACAAAGTAGTAGTTCACTGATAAGTCCTTTGTATATCAATTAATTATACGGCTACTAAGAGCCACTGAAAGAGATTCATTAGTAAGAGGCGGGCTTCGATTAACTTACCGCAAAGAAAGTTTCCTAATTTACTGGCGGCATCCTGAGTGAACTCTTGTCGGCTGCTGAAAGTTCCAACATCGCTTCCTTCTCGCGCGCGTACCAACCTGCGACGTACTGCAAGGGTACGCCTCGGTCGTCCCGCTTCCTGCGGCCTCGCTGGCGGAAATTTTGAGCAGCCTCTGGAGTACCCGAAAGAAAACAAAGGGGTCTGACCTCTTTAAATCCCCTAATATATCAATTTTACCGTTGACCAACAACAGTTATTTTGATAAAATAATCAAATAAAAGGAGGGCATCCATGAATACGGCGCAAAAGGTTATCGATAAATTTGGTAGCCAGACGGCTCTGGCTGAGATAATAGGAAAGGGTCAAAGCACCGTTGCTCACTGGGCAAAGACAGGGGTAATACCGGCAAAGTGGCACGGCCCCATTCTCGATGCGGCGAAGTCGCGTGGCATTTCACTAAGCCCGAACGATTTGATATTTCGTCAAACGTCAGAGATTGATAAGGAAGAAAAGGAGCATATAAACAGTGTTGTTATTCTCGCCGAACCCCAGACGCGAACCAACGCTCCGGTTCCAATTGCACGGGAGTCTTTTGATGATGGCCCGGCCACCTCACCATTCTTGTTCTATTCGTCAGCAGACGGAAGCGTAAAAGTATGGGTTTTAGTTGAAGGGGAAACTGTGTGGGCAACGCAACAGGGTCTAGCTGAAATATTTGATACTACAAAGCAAAATATTAGTTATCACCTTTCAAATATTTTCAATGACTTAGAGCTAAGGCAAGCAGCAGTTGTCAAAGAAATCTTGACAACTGCCTCTGATGGGAAAAAGTACGCAACGGCTTTCTATAACCTGGACGCGATAATTTCAATAGGCTATCGGGTCAATTCCTATCGAGCCACACAATTCAGGAAGTGGGCGACAGAAGTTATTAAAGGCTACTTAATCAAAGGCTATGCCCTTAACGATGATCGTCTAAAGCAAGGCGCAAAGCTGTTTGCCAAGGATTACTTTGATGAACTGCTTGAGCGCATTCGGGAAATACGCGCATCAGAAAGGCGCTTCTATCAAAAGATTACCGACATTTATGCGCAGTGCAGTATTGACTACGACAAGGACTCCCCTATCACGCAACAGTTCTACGCGCAGGTGCAAGACAAACTGCATTATGCGATTCACGGCCATACATCCGCTGAACTGATTGCAACCAGGGCCGATGCGACAAAGCCTCACATGGGCGTAATGCATTGGAAAAACGAAGGCAAAAAGGGGAAGGTAACTAAATCCGATGTTCTTGTTGGGAAGAATTACCTAACCAAAGAAGAAATAGAAGACCTTGACAGACTTGTAAGCATGTACCTTGATTTTGCGGAAAGTTTCGCTAGGCGGAACAAAGCCCTAACGATGAAAGACTGGGCAGAAAAGCTAGATGACTTCCTGGAGTTCAACGACTACAAAGTCCTCGATAGCCATGGAAAAGTTAAAAGAGAACATGCAGAGCGTCACGCGATCCATGAATATGAAAAGTTCCGTGTAATCCAAGACATAGAGTATAAGTCAGACTTCGACAATGTTGTCGATGAAATCAAGGTGAAAAAGACGTTGCCCAAATCGGAAAGCGCGGATAGCTAGACGCTTATAAGCTTAGATGATACCGGCTATGATCCTAGCATCTGGGCTTGTTGGTAGACTTTTTCTTTCGTGGCTTCTTAGGCGTGAGCGCCTCCCCTATTAGCCGCTTCGACTACGGAGTAAGCAGGTTTATGCCTGCGGGATTCTTCTTGCCTTTCTTCTTTTTAGCTGTGGGCTTTGGCATGTCGACGTGATGCCAGGGCCCGTAAAAACAAAGGGGTCTGACCCTTTTAAATCCCCCGGACATGTTGTTGCCATCACGAGACGACGGTAACAACGTATTGTATTCAAAATTGCTCCGATTACATTCATTGACTTACCTAGGTTAGTAGGGTAAGTTTCCTGACCTATGAAACTAAAGACTGTGCGAAAACGCCACAAGACATTTCCTCTTGAGATGGAGGATAATCTGCATAAGGCTTTAAAGTATAAAGCGATCGAATCCGATCAGACGCTTCACTCTTACATCATTGAAACACTGACCGCTAAGGTGCAAGAAGAGCCAGCGCATTACATCGCTAGCCGCCAAGCTGCGAACTCTGGTGAGAGAAAAAAATGAGCGCTCCTTATGTTAATGGCTCCTCGGTGTGGCCTCTTCGGTGCTCTGAGAATGAGCCTGTCCAAATAGTTAGTGGGGACGTCCGCGATAAACTGTCATCCCTACCCGATGAAACAGTTCATTGCTGCGTGACATCACCGCCGTATTGGGGAATGCGAGATTATGGTTATCGTGGCCAAATCGGCGCGGAAGAGACGATTGAAGAATACATTTCGAACTTAGTCGCCTGTTTTAGAGAAGTGCGTCGTGTACTGAGATCCGATGGCACGTTTTGGCTGAATATCGCTAACACTTACACCTCTGGTGGCCGCGGCTGGCGCGATAAGGATACCAAGAATCCTGGACGGGCGATGTCGTATCGCCCTGACACGCCCGAAGGATTAAAGCCCAAGGATTTAATCGGTGTAGCCTGGATGCTAGCGATGTCTCTTCAACGTGACGGCTGGTATCTTCGCTCTGACATTATCTGGCATAAGCCGAATTGTCAGCCTGAGTCCGTCAAGGATCGAGTAACGGTTTCGCATGAATATCTGTTTATGTTCTCAAAAAGCGAGAACTACTACTTTGATCAAGAGGCCATTAAAGAGCCCACGGCGGATGGAAAAGGACGTAAGAACAAGCGTACGGTCTGGCAAATCAATACAGAACCGTGCAAGGAAGCTCACTTTGCCGTGTTTCCACGCGCCCTCGTTCGTCCTTGCATCCTTGCAGGATCCCCCAAGGGTGGGTTGGTACTTGATCCGTTTCTTGGAAGTGGAACGGTCGGTATCGTCGCAATCGAAACAGGTCGCCGATGCGTAGGCATTGAAGTGAAAGCAGACTATATCAATATTGCTAAACAGAGATTGCTGGGGGTATCACCAGCTTTGTTCACAGGGCGTCCGTAGGTAGCTCAAACTTCCACGAGGCATGAACGAGACACAAATCTTTTCTCAGCCCTTTAATCTGTAGTTTTCGTTCGCCCCCACCATCAAAGTACAGGCTGTACAGAGCCTTTTCTCCCTTTTCGACATAGCAGTACCCAGGCTTTGGAGATTGCTTGCTACTACTCATCATTTTCAATCGACCAGTAGCGGCTTTCTTAAGAAGCGCTTTGGGAATCTCAACCAACTCATAAAAATATTCGGGTGTCCCCTTCTTTAGTGCTCGAAGAATTAAGATTCGCTGAATTCCCGCCAAGGCCCCAAGAAACTGTGCTCTCAAGCCTATTAAGTCACTAGGATCATCTCCCCACTGACCCCCGCCAAGCTCCATAAACTTTGAAATATGGATCGTGTCAGAGCGAATGGCTTTTGCCGCCTCAGTCTTGAGGGAAAAGTTTTCGTCTCTGATTCGTATGTCGTAGCCCCTCTGTCCGCGCGGCGCAAGAGCTGCGTCAATCTCGTCCGTTTTCAATACACTCTCAAGAGCGTACTCAAACTTGTCCTTTGAAAAAGGCTCACGAGAGAAGCAATGATGGAGACGCAATGCATCGCCAAAGTCTTCCAGTACACGCTCCGAAATGAGTCCCGAAGTTTTAGATTTCCAATAATCTCGCGGGAGAGAGAAAACGCTGACAATGCGATCAATAAGTTGGAGTCTATAATCCGAGAGCGTTGGGATCGCGGTAAGAAGACGCTCTATTCTTTTTGATCGAGTCATTTGATATAAACGCCGTTGGGTTTAAGCGTTACAATTTTATTGTGGTTGTCGAACGACTACACCCTCGCAGGGCGCGGCCCTCATGTTATTCTTCTACTACCCCACAAAGAGGGGTTGAGGCCTTCTTCTTCGACTGCGCGCATCGAGGGACCACTGTCTCATCGTGGGGCCTCTGCGAGCAAGGAAGAAGGAGGCCTCAGACCCTCTTCAATCCGCCATTTGGCCTTCCTGAAACAGCTGATTCAAAATCGCGTTTTTCTTTTCGGGGTCTTTGTAGAATTTGAGCGCCTTGGTGAAGTTGTCCAATGCGCTCTCGCGCTTTCCCTTTTGGGAATAGTATTCGGCGATGCCGTGGTAGGCCCGGGGGTCTTGGTCGTTGGCCTTGAGGGCGCGGTTGAAGGCTTCGTAGGCGGCCTGCATATGCTGTCGGCCCAGCGCCATCCAGCCGATCGCCGCGTGCGCCGGACCGAAGTTCGGATCAGCGACGAGGGCCGCTTCATATTCTTTTTGCGCCAGGTCCAGACGTCCGCGCGTATCGTAGAAATCTCCCAGCGCGAAATGCACCGCTGCGTCCTTGGGATTCAGGCGCAGGGCTTCCTTGTAGGACTGTAAGGCAGGCTCAAACTTGCCCTGCTCGGCGAGGGCGCAGGCGAGGTTGGCGTGGGCCACCGCATCGGTAGGATGCAGCTTGATCACTTCGCGATATTGGGGGATCGCCATCTCCAGCCGGCCCTGCTCTTGATAGGCCACGCCCAGGTTGGTGCGCGCCGGCACATAGGAAGGGTCCAGCCGGACGGCTTCGCGGTATTCCTTGATGGCCATTTCCAGGTGGTCGGCCCGTTCATGGATCTGGGCGAGAAAATAATGAGGATAGGCGGACTGAGGCGCGAGCTTGATCGCTTCCTTGTAGGACGTGATCGACTGTTCGGACTGGCCTGACTGGGCGAGGAACAGGCCCATCACGAGATGGGCGTTGGCCTGCTCCGAGTGGCCCGCGACGAATCCCTCGACCCATTCTTTGACCTTGGCAATGTCGTCCAATTCTTGTAGGCACTTGGGGTGCGTATTCCAGGCGTCGGCAAACTCTCCGCGCAGCAGATAGATGACGTTCAAGGCGAAATGGGGCCGCGGATCGCTGGCCGTGCTCGTGGCGGAATGACGGGCCCAGGCCAGCGCGGCAGGCAAGGCCTGATCCCATTGGCCGGCCAAGAGAGTCGTTTCACATTGTGCTTGGTAATCGGTCATCGGGGTCGGTCCGGTCTATCTGGTGAGAGTGTCTTCGATGTCCGGCGAGGTGGCCTGCATGCGATCCCCGAGCATGGGATAGCGCGCCGCGATTTTTTGTTTCATCAGCCAGGCGATGGTCCGGTAGGACCAATGGCCTTTTACGCCGGAACGGATTCGCGCGATATATTCGGCTTCGGCATAGTCCATCTTGAAGAGGCAGCGGACCTTGAAGCCGAACGGCGTAGCGTAGAGCGATCCCTCCGCGCTGGTTTTCTTGAGCTGCTCGATATCTGAACGGACCGCATCCATCGCCTGCCGATATTCCTGGTCCAGCCCAGCCTGTACCAACGGCGGCGGCACGTCATAGCCATGCAATGTCGTAAAGTTCTGTTGGATCTGCTGGCAGCGCCGGTGCCGGTGCATGTCGCGCCAGCCTCCGATATCCATCAGCACGTCAAAGGTGAAGGCGTAGCCGCTGCGGAACTCTTTGATGAGTTCGTCGTAAGGGCCGCGCGCGCTCATCGCCACGTCGATGGTGTCCTGTTTCTGTCTCTCCGTCCAGGTGCGGACGACCGCCAGAATGTTCCGGTAGGGCGCGTGAGAGACACGGTACAACAGGGTCGTGACGATTTCGTCGATGGGATCGTGGGGCTCGATGAGGTCCACCGGTTCCGGCTCGCCCCAGGAGGCCGGCTGATCCAATCCTGTTCCCCTGAGCGCGTTCTTCGCATATTTGGCCAGGTCCAGGTAGACCGAGGCCTGATAGTCGTTCGCCTTGGCATGGCGCGCCAACGTCGGGGCGAGGGGTTCCTGTTCACCGGGCTGACCGCAGAGTTCGCCCCAGAGGTTCTGGGGTGGCCGTTGGCAGGCATCTTTGAGATCGGCTCCGATCGCATGCAGTTCCGGCAATTGCGACGATAAGAGTCTGGTGATTTGTTTCTCCAGCGTCCTGATGCTGACGACTTGCCCGACGTTCGTCTTGGCCGCGAGGGGCAGGAGATAGCGTGTCACGTCGAAAGCCCGCGCGGCGATCGTCCGTTGATAGTCGGCCGGCTTCATCGACTCGGGGCGCGGTTCACGCTCCGAAATAAATTGGATCAGGGGCTGGTGCAACAGCTTATAGATTTCGCCGAGGCTGCGGAGAATGCCCTGGTAGGTGCCTTCCGTCTCCGTCCCGCGAATGGAATCGGGCACGAACCAGGCGCCAGAGGCGAAGTTCTGATACCGGCTGGACTTCGCCTGGCCGTCCCACAGTTGCTCGTCTTCAAGCCGGATCGCGGCGAGTTCGGAGATCTCTTCGAAACAGATAATGACGTGGCCCAGATCGGCGATGGAGGCATGGCCGTAGTCGAAGTAGAACTGGTCCCAGAACTTTTCAGACGAATGGCCATGGACCCAGCGGAGGCTGCTCTCGATCGAATCGGGCGAGCGGCTGTAGCGGGCCAGGGCATAGGCGGATTTCTCGGGCGGCATCGGTGCCAGCGCGATGACGCGGCGGGTCGGCTGATCGATACTCATGAAACATCCCCGGACAACAGATAGGCCGCGAACTATACCCCCGCGCGGCGGTCGGCGCAAGGATCTCGGACGTCATTCGCAAAAACTGTAGAAGCGGCCGACGAATGCCGATTCGGAACTAATTGACGCATGGCGAGTGACGTTTGACCGGCTTCTCTGCGTTGACTTGCCCGCAACCCGTCGCTATAGTCCCACTTCTTTCTAGAGGTCCGCGGATAAACTGTTGATGGCAACAGGGAAATACTGCGCAGGATGCTCAAAATGGCCATCAGCAAGGCCGCAGCCGCTGGAAGCACCGGAGGCGTAGCCCCTGGCTACGTTGAGGATGCTTTCGAGGTGAGAACGAAGCTGGCGGGCTTTTTCAGCATCCTGCTCGACGGTCGCTAACTATGGACATTATTAAAGGGATCAAGGGCGTTAAGGACATCCTGCCAGAGGAGACGCCCCGGTGGCGTTTCATCGAGGATGCGGCCAGGCGCTGGGCTCTCTGCTATGGCTATCAGGAGATCCGGATCCCCATCTTCGAGCTGACCGCGCTCTTTGCCAGGAGTATCGGGGCTGCGACGGATATCGTCGAGAAGGAGATGTATACCTTTCCCGACCGAGACGGGACCTCGCTGACCCTGCGCCCGGAAGGCACAGCCGGCACGGTCCGCGCCTTCATCGAGCATAATCGGGCGGCCGATCCTCTTCCGCAGAAATATTTCTACATCGGACCGATGTTCCGCCATGAACGGCCTCAGGCGGGAAGGCTTAGGCAGTTCCATCAATTCGGCGTTGAGTCGTTCGGCACGTCGGACCCGCGCGTCGACGTCGAGGCTATCGCCCTCCTGTGGCGCCTGCTCTCAGATCTGGGTTTGCCGGACCTAACGCTTGAGATCAATAGTTTGGGCAGCGCCGGCGATCGAGCAGCCTACAAGCCGATCCTCCTGACATTCCTCGCACAACAGGAAGCCAGTCTCTGCGCCAACTGCCGGCGCCGGATGGAAACGAATCCTCTGCGAGTATTGGACTGCAAGATACCGGAATGCCGGACTGCGACCGAGTCTGCTCCCAAGCTGACCGACCATCTCGCGCCGGAAGCCCGCGCCCATTTCGACCAGGTCCTGGCCGGCCTCCAGGCCATTGGGGTTCCCTACAAGTTGAATCCTCGTTTAGTGCGGGGGCTCGACTACTATTGTTTGACAAGTTTTGAAATTACCTCGACCCATTTGGGCGCACAGAACGCAGTTGGCGCCGGCGGACGGTATGACGGTTTAGTGGAAACGCTCGGCGGCCCCTCTGTTCCGGCTGTCGGATTCGCCGTCGGACTTGAACGGGTATCCCTGATGCTCCCGGAGACAATGTCGTCCTCGCTTCACGAATGTCTCTATTATGTCGCGGCCTTCGGAGAGAACGGCACAAAGCTCGGACTCGTGCTGCTCGACGAGCTTCGCAGATTAGGCCTCTCGGCCCAATGTGACTATCGCGCCGCCACGCTCAAGGCCCACCTGCGCCAAGCCGATCGATCGAAGTGCCGGTACGCCATTCTTTTGGGTGATGATGAAGCAGGTCGTGGCTCCGTCATCCTTCGCAATCTGGAGTCTAAAGCCCAGGAAGAACTTCCTCTGGTTGGTCTTGCCTCCCTCCTAAAATCTCGCACTATCCCCTCGTAAGACCTCATATTTTTGATATTGACTTTGTGTGGAAAACCCCGTACGCTCGTTCGCGTTACACTTCATAAGTAATTGATTGTATTGACGTCTTTAGTTAATTACTATGGCAGCTCGCAAGCTCGGTCTCTTGTTATCCACAGCCCCTTCTCATCCCAGCGTTGAGACTGTTGTTCAACTGGCTCACGCTGCTCTGCGTCGTGGCGTTGAGGTCTATCTCTATCTCATTGATGAGGGAGTCAAGATGGTCACAGACTCGCGCTATCTTGGCTTAATTGATGCGGGAGTAAAGCTGTCTGTCTGTGCTTATGGTTGCCAGCAACATGGTGTCCCAACTGCCACGGTGGATTCGAGGGTTTCATTATCCGGGTTGGTCGTGTTGTCTGGAATTATTGATGGGTGTGATCGCTTTTTGGCGTTTACATAAGACGTTGTTCTTATTGTTTTCAGTTTTTTATGTCGAAACGTATTGCGGTGGTGATTTCAGAAGATCCTTATGTCACCGCTCGTCCGGTTGAGGCTCTTCGTATTGCACTGGGGCTTTGTGCTGGGGACCATGAAACGACCGTCGTTCTCTTAGGCCATGCTTCCCGTCTTTTAATGACGGATACGGAAGAGATTCTGGATGTTGATATCCTTGAAAAATATCTTCCTTCGTTTAAACATCTCTCTGTTCCCTTTATTGTCGAACCGGGAACAGTCATGGATGATTGGTCTGATAGTTTTTCTGTGACGATTCGCACAGCTGATGACATTAGACAGTTAATTCGCACTGTTGATAGAAGTCTCGTGTTTTAAGGATGTTATGAGTATGACGCTCTATCTTCTTCGACAACAGCCAGATCAGATCTCGCACTCGCTTTTTGATGCGACTGATTCAGATATAGAAGTTGTTTCTATTGAGCCGATCCTATCGATGATTCCTTCTTCGTATGACGACTTGATTGATAAAATCTTCTCATCGGAAAAGGTCATTGTTCTATAGGTTTGTTAGTGGCTCTTCTTCTAATTTATTATGTATAAGAAAGAATTAGTCGTCGTAGTAGGAGTAAGAGTAGGTTCTGTGGATATTGTGAATGGGAATTAACATATTGAATTTATGGGCAGGCTCACACGCTGTCTATGTGGAGATAGTTGGGGATTGACTCTGGGTAACCCCTGCATGCAGAGTCAGTAACCTGTGTTAATCGGAGTAGTAGACCGTGGATGAATTCTCCTTTGAGATGAAAAAGTTGAGATCGAAGACCTAAAGACAATCTGAAGAACCAGGTTATCCACAGGTGTGAATAAGCCTGTGTATGAAGAATGATACAGAAATAATGACTAGCGCAACTATCTGGCAGGACGCCTTGGCTCATATCCAAGGGAAAGTGCCAAAACAAGTTTATGATACGTGGTTTACGCCGATTCACCTTGAAAGAATTGAGGATTCTACAGCTCAACTGGGGGTCCCGAATAAGTTCTTCGGGGACTGGCTAAGCCAGCATTATGGGCCTCTCCTGATGGAAGCGATCTCAGCGGCCAGGGGTGGTGAGGAAACGTCGATTACGTTTGCCATCTCTCATAAGCAACCGACGAGCCAATCCGAGAGTGGTGGGAGTTCTGCTGTAACGAGCCGTCAGACTACCGGGGCGCGGCCGAAACGGGGCATCCAGCTCAATCCCAAATACACATTTAAGAATTTCGTGGTGGGCGCAGGGAACCAGTTTGCCCATGCGGCCTGTATGGCGGTCGCGGAGCAGCCGGCGAAAGCCTATAACCCGCTCTTTATCTATGGGGAAACGGGGCTGGGGAAGACCCACCTCCTGAACGCCATTGGCAACTATGTGGCGGAACGGACCGACCTCCGCATTGCCTATTTGACGACCGAGCAGTTTACGAACGAGGTCATCAACTCCATTCGCTACGACAAGATGATGGATCTGCGGAAGCGATACCGTCATATCGATATGTTGATGATCGACGATATTCAGTTCCTGGCGGGCAAGGAGCGGACGCAGGAAGAATTCTTCCACACGTTCAACGCCCTTTATGAAGCGCATAAGCAGCTGGTCCTCTCGAGCGATCGCTTTCCCAAGGACATGCCTGATATCGAGGAGCGTTTGCGGTCGCGGTTTGAATGGGGCCTGATTGCGGATCTCCAGCCACCGGACGTGGAAACGCGCATTGCCATCTTGCGGAAAAAGTCCGAGGATGAAGGCGTTACGTTGCCGGAAGATGTGGTCCAGTTTCTCGCCACCACGATGAAGAGCAATATCCGCGAGCTTGAAGGTTCGCTGGTGCGTCTTGGCGCCTATGCCTCCCTCACCGGTCAAACGATTACGCTGGAGATGGCGAAGAATGTGCTCCGGGATCTGATCGGCACTAAGAAGAAGATCGTGTCCATGGACGATATTCAGGAAACAGTGGGCGCACGCTTCCATGTGAAAATTTCCGACCTGAAATCCCGTCGCCGGAGCAAAACGCTGGTGCATCCGAGACAGATCGCCATGTATCTCTGCCGGGAACTCACGGATTCCTCGTATCCCGAGATCGGGCGGCAGTTCGGGGGCAAAGACCACACGACCATCATCCATGCCTGCAAACAGGTCATCAAAGCAAAAGATAGCGACAGTGCATTGAGTGCCACGTTGGACAGCTTAAAGGAGCAGATCCTGCGAGCGTGAGCCACGCGCTAAGGGGAAAGATATTATGAAACTGCGTATGGGACGAGTCGAGCTCTTGACGGGCCTCCAGCGGGTTCAAGGTGTCGTGGAGAAGCGCAACACGATGCCGATCCTCTCGAACATCTTGATCGAGGCGAAGCAGGAGGGGGTGGAAATTGTCGCCACCGACCTCGAAATCGGCATGCGCGGCCTCTACAAGGCAACCGTGGAAAAACCCGGAGGGGTGACGGTCTCGGCCCGAAAGCTCTATGAAATCATCAAGGAGCTGACGGTCAATGATATCGAAATCACGTCCGGCGAGAATAATTGGACGACGATTCAAGCCGGCAAGAGCCAATTTAAGATCGTGGGTCTCCCCAGCACCGACTATCCTGCCTTGCCGACGATCGAACGGGAAGGGCTCATTCCCCTCGCCGGGGCCGGATTTTTAGAGCTGATTCGTAAGACGCTCTTCGCGGCCGGGGACAATGACGCGCGCTATATCCTCAATGGGTTGCTGGTGACCCTCATTACGTCGGAGAAGAAAACGATCTTGCGGCTGGTCGGCACTGATGGACATCGGTTGGCGGTAGCCGAGCAGGAGGTTGGAAATGCCGGAGTCAAAGGGGCTCCGCAAGAAATCAAGGCCATCATTCCCAAGAAGGCGGCGCATGAGATGCAGCGTCTCTTGGAAGAGGGTGGCGAGGGCGAGCCTCTGATCGGGTTTACCAAAAATCTCATGATCTTCCGGAAGAGCGGGCTGTTGCTGACCTCGCGGTTGATGGAGGGGAACTATCCGAACTATCAGCAAGTGGTTCCGAAAGAAACCGGCAGAAAGATCGGGGTCAATCGCAATGAGCTGGAAAGCGCGCTCCGGCGTGTCTCCGTTCTGTCCCGTGACAAGGCGAATGCGGTGAAGGTGTCGTTTGTCACAGGACAGATGACCCTGTTCTCCAGCAATCCTGATTTCGGGGAAGCGACCGAAGAGCTGGCGGCGCAGTACGAAGGAGAGGCCCTGAACACGGGGTTCAATGCCCGCTATCTGCTGGACGTCCTGGGCGTGATGGATGGAGAGACGATCTCTCTGCAGATGGACAATCCGTTGAGCCCCTGTTTGATCCAGGAGTCGGACAGTCCCGGGTTCAAGTGCGTCGTGATGCCAATTAAAATCTAGCTGAGTTCAGCGACGGGCGGTCAGCCGCTGAAGGCTGAAACTTTAAGGCTGTATTGAAACGGGAGACTGATGGCCAGTAACGACAGCGAGACCACATCGAAATCCGAGAGCTACGGCGCGGATCAAATCAAAGTGTTGGAAGGCCTGGACGCCGTGCGGAAGCGTCCGGCGATGTACATCGGCAGCACCGGTGTGGACGGCCTCCATCACCTCGTCTATGAAGTCGTCGACAACAGTGTCGATGAACATATGGCGGGATTTGGCGAGACCATCGAGGTCACGATCCACATCGACGGCAGTGTCACGGTCGTGGATAACGGCCGCGGTATTCCCACCGGAATGCATTCCACACAAAAGAAATCCGCCGCCGAAGTGGCGCTTACGGTTTTGCACGCGGGCGGCAAGTTCGAGCAGGGGGCCTATACGGTTTCCGGCGGACTTCACGGCGTCGGAATTTCGGTGGTCAACGCCCTGTCCGAATGGCTTGAGCTGGAGATTTGGCAGGACGGCCAGGTGTTCGAGCAGCGCTATGAACGAGGTAAACCGACCGCGCCGCTCAAGATGACGGGCAAGACCAAGCGCCGCGGCACGAAGGTCACCTACAAGTCCGACGGACAGATTTTCGAAGTGCTCGACCTCAGCTTTGATGTGCTGGCGCAGCGGCTGCGCGAGCTCGCCTTCCTGAACAAAGGACTCGAGATCACCCTCAAGGATGAGCGGAAAGAACCGGTCAAGGAACAAATCTTCAAGTACAAGGGCGGGATTGTCTCGTTCGTCGAGCATCTGAACGAAGCCAAGGTGCCGCTGCACAAGCCGATTTACGTGCAGGTTGAAAAACCCGAGATGGTGCTGGAGGTCGCGCTCCAATATAACGACAGCTACGCGGAAAACCTGTTTTCCTTTGCGAACAATATCAACACCAAGGAAGGCGGCACCCACTTGGTGGGCTTCAAGGCTGCGCTCACCCGCACGATCAACAGCTACGCGAACGCCAATGACCTGCTCAAGAAAGATACCGAATCGCTCACCGGCGATGACGTCCGTGAAGGATTGACCGCCGT
Source organism: Nitrospirota bacterium (assembly GCA_026387665.1). NCBI lineage: Bacteria > Pseudomonadati > Nitrospirota > Nitrospirota bacterium. The sequence goes on along the minus strand of JAPLLG010000013.1, from coordinate 180,803 downwards.
CGTCAGCGTCAAGGTCCGGAACCCTCAGTTTGAAGGGCAAACGAAGTCCAAGTTGGGCAACAGCGAAGTGAAGGGCATCGTCGAGGCCGCAGTCAACGAAGCGCTCGGGAATTATTTTGAAGAGAATCCGACGGTGGCGCGCAAGGTCATCGGCAAAGCGATCGATGCGGCCCGCGCCCGTGAAGCGGCGCGCAAAGCGAAGGAACTCATCCGGCGCAAAAGCGCGTTGGACGGGGGCTCGCTTCCCGGCAAACTGGCCGACTGTTCTGAAAAAGATCCGGCCTTAAGCGAATTGTATATCGTCGAGGGAGATTCAGCCGGCGGCTCCGCCAAGCAGGGCCGCGACCGCAAGTTTCAGGCGATTTTGCCGCTCAAGGGCAAGATCCTCAACGTCGAGAAAGCGCGCTTCGACAAAATGTTGTCGAGCGATGAAATCCGGACGTTGATCATGGCGCTCGGCACCGGCATCGGCCGCAAGCGCGACGACAGTGAAAAGCCCGACAAAGACTCGTTCGACATCAGTAAGGCCCGGTACCACAAGATCATCCTCATGACTGACGCCGACGTGGACGGGAGCCACATCCGGACCCTGCTCCTCACGTTTTTCTTCCGGCAGATGCCGGAGCTGCTCGAACGGGGCTACATCTATATTGCGCAGCCGCCGCTCTTCAAAGTGAAGAAGGGCAAGACGGAACGGTATCTCAAGGATGAGCTAGCGCTGAACGAGCACTTGGCCGACATCGCGGTCGAGGATGTGGAAGTGTATATGGAGGGGACTCAGGGCTATGTCACGGGACGGCGGCTCCTGCCCATCCTCAAGAAGCTGATCGGCTTCGAGACCCTGCTCAGCCGGCTGAACAAGAAACCGCATGAGGCCAGCATGGTGCGGGCCTTTGTGGATGAGCCGGGACTGGATCGTGACCTGCTCAAGAATCGCGAGACCCTCACGAAGGTTGTGGCCAACGTGAAGAAAACGCTCGCGGTGGTCTATCCGAAGCTCACGCCGACGCTGGAGATCATCGAGGATGAAGAACATCAATCCAACAAAGTCACCTGCCGGTTGCACGTCAACGGTGTGACTCATGGTTTCGACCTGACGCACGAGCTGGTCGGCTCCGCCGAATTCCGCGAATTGCAGAAGCTCGCCCCGTCGGCGATCGGGTTTGGCCGGGCACCGTACAAGGTTAAGTCCGATGACCAGGAGCAGCTCTTGCCCGCGACGGCTGAATTGGTCAAGGCGATTCTCGACAAGGGCAAGCACGGACTCGCGATCCAGCGGTACAAGGGTCTGGGCGAGATGAACCCGAATCAGCTCTGGGAAACGACGATGAATCCGGAAGTCCGGACTCTGTTGAAAGTGAAATTGGAAGACGTGCCTGGCGTCGATGAGATCTTCACGATTCTGATGGGTGATGAGGTCGAGCCCCGGCGAAACTTTATTCAAGCCCACGCACTCGAAGTCAGAAATCTAGACGTGTAAAAAATTGCCAAAGAGCTTATGGCTGATAGCGTATGGCAAATGGCAGATGCGGAGTTTCTTTCTTGCCATCAGCTATAGGCCATAAGCCATTCGCTCTTTTCTCGAGGAGAATTAGATGCCACCTGATGAACGGTTAGGACATATCGCCATCGAAGACGAGATGCGCTCGTCGTACCTGAGTTACGCGATGAGCGTCATCGTGGGCCGGGCGCTTCCCGACGTGCGTGACGGCCTCAAGCCGGTCCATCGCCGGATCCTCCATGGCATGAACGAAATGGGTCTGGCGTCGAACCGGGCCTACCGCAAGTCCGCCAAGATCGTCGGCGAGATCATGGGTAACTACCATCCCCATGGAGACAGCGCGATCTACGATACTCTCGTCCGTATGGCGCAGCCTTTCAACATGCGCTACATGCTCGTGGACGGGCAGGGCAACTTCGGATCGGTCGACGGCGATCCGCCGGCGGCCATGCGCTATACCGAAGCGCGCCTGACCAAGGTCGCCGAGGATATGCTTGCCGACATCGACAAGGATACGGTCGATTTCGGGCCGAACTACGACGAGTCGCTGGTCGAACCGCTGGTGCTCCCCTCGAAAATCCCGAACCTGCTCGTCAACGGCGCCGGCGGCATCGCGGTGGGTTATGCCACCAACATCCCGACCCACAATGTCGGCGAAGTGATCGAGGGGCTTCTCCAGTTCCTGGAAAATCCGGACATCACGATTCCCCAGCTGATGAAGAAGATTCCAGGTCCCGATTTCCCGACGGCCGGCTTCATCTATGGCACGGCCGGGATCAAATCCGCCTACGAGAGCGGCCGGGGTCTGTTGACCTTGCGCGCGAAAGTGAAGGTCGAGACCGATGAACGGACGGATCGCGAGCGGTTGATCGTCACGGAGCTGCCCTATCAGGTCAATAAGTCCAAGCTGATCGAAAAGATCGCCGAGTTGATCCGGGACGAACGGATCAAAGGCATTTCCGATCTGCGCGACGAATCCGATCGGGACGGCATCCGCGTCGTCATCGAGCTCAAGCGCGGAGAAATCCCGCTCATTACCTTGAACAATCTGTACAAGCTCACGCAGCTCCAGACGACCTTCGGGGTCATCATGCTCGCGCTGGTGAACAAGCGTCCGGAAGTACTGAACCTTAAGCAGATCCTGCACCATTTTATCGAGCACCGGCGCGAGGTCGTGGTCCGTCGGACCGCTTTCGAATTGCGCAAGGCGGAAGAGCGGGCTCATATCCTTGAGGGCCTCAAGATCGCGCTCGACAACCTGGATGCCGTCATTGCCTTGATCCGGCGGGCGCAATCGCCCGATGAAGCCCGCGTGGGCCTGATGCGGGAATTTGCGTTGAGCGAAATCCAGTCGAATGCGATTTTGGAGATGCGGCTCCAGCGGCTCACGCAATTGGAACGCAACAAGCTCATCGAAGAATATAAAGAGGTCTTGAAGCAGATTGAGCGGCTCAAGTCGATCCTGAGCAGCGAAGCGCTGGTGCGGACGATCATCAAGGATGAGTTGATCGAGGTGCGCGAAGCCTACAAGGACGAGCGCCGCACGCAGATTGTGAAAGAAGAAGCGGAAATCACCCTGGAAGACATGATCGCGAACGAAGAAGTGGTCGTCACGATCTCGCATGCCGGCTACATCAAGCGTAACCCGGTGACGCTCTATCGGGCGCAGAAGCGCGGCGGCAAGGGCAAAATCGGGATGGGGGTCAAGGAAGAGGATTTCGTCGTGACCCTCTTCACCGCCTCCACGCACGAGTCGCTTCTGTTCTTTACGGATGCCGGGAAGGTCTATTGGCTGAAGGTCCATGAGATTCCTGACGCGGGCCGGGCTGCTAAGGGCAAAGCGCTGGTGAACTTGCTGGCGCTCTCCGGCGATGAGAAGGTCACGGCGACTGTGCCGGTCAAAGAATTCCGCGACGACCGGTTCGTGGTCATGGCGACCAAGCAGGGCATCATCAAGAAGACGGAACTCTCGGCCTATGGTAATCCCCGCCAGGGCGGCATCATCGCGCTGTCGTTGGATAAGGGAGACCGGCTCATCAGCGTGCATGTCACCGACGGCCAGCGGGAAATCCTGTTGGGCACGAAGAAGGGCATCACGATCCGCTTCAAGGAAGACGAAGCCAGGCCGATGGGCCGCACGGCGCACGGGGTGCGCGGCATTGCGCTCGAGGAAGGCAACGAAGTCATCGGGATGGAAACTATCACGCCGGACTCCACCACCCAAATCCTCACGGTCACGGAGGGCGGCTACGGAAAGCGCACGCCGGTGAACGAGTATCGCATCCAGGGACGCGGGGGCAAGGGCATCATCAGCGTGAAGACCAATGAGCGCAACGGACTCGCCGTCGGGTTCCTGCAAGTCCGGGATGGCGACGAGATCATGCTGATGGCCGCGCACGGCAAGGTGCTGCGGTGCAAGGTGGATGAATTCCGCGAGATCGGCCGGAACACCCAGGGGGTTCGGATTCTGGATCTCGACGGCGAGGGCGACCGGGTCGTGGCCGTCGCGCGGTTGGCGGAAGCGGTTGAGGTTATTCCAGAGGAAGGCGGCGCCTAACGGATATGCGCGGCATTCTATGCCTTGTTCGTTGAGCCTTCCATGCATGAGCAGGATTCTTCTCCAACGTCCCCTTCCGGATCCAAGGCGAAAAAGCCGCTGGATACGGTCGTCAAGTTGGCTATCGGCGTCTTGGTCGGGTCCTTCGCTCTGATCTGGGGCGGGATGTATCTTAGCCGTCCCGACCGGTCGATCCCTCCCTATAGCATCGGATCGCAGGAGGAAACCTCCGTCGCGATCCATGTTCCGCCCTGGACGAGCGACGGTGAAATCGAAACGCTCATCGAGCGTTTTCGCAAAGTCGGCCATGAGACGAGAAACTTCGGACCGATGAAGGTGCGGCCGACGACGCCAGACGATCCGACCGAGCGCTATCGCTTCCTTACCATTTATATCTTCTCCCTCGATGCCTGGGCGGAGCCGGCGATGTTGCACAAGTACCTGCTCGGGAAAGAGCGGGATGTGCGGGACGGATTTCGGAAGGCCTTGCGGGGGTTGTACCAGCTGACGGAGTCGGAGGAAGAGGGGCGGATCGGTCCCCTGTTGGATGGTCCGGAGACGGCGGCGACGCAGGTCTATGCCCGGCAACTTTTCAAAGGGCCGCTCAGCGTGCCTTCGGCCCGCGCGGTTGAGCCAGCGACTGCGCCATGAGCTGCGCCAGGTGATTGCGAAGATCCGGATCCTGGATCGCGGTCACATGCTCCGAGATTTCCGCGAGCAACTCGTCGCTCGCAGGCGGAGTGGCCTCGTGAAGGGCCTCGGGTGACGCGGGTGCCCGGTCGGCTTCCGGCAGTTCCCCTATCTTCAATACGATATCGGTGACGACTTCCGAGCCGGCGACCTGGTTGAGTTTCTGGATGAGTGTCGGTTTGAGGAACGTGAGCTGGTGCAGCCAGACACTGTTATGGACCAGGAGATAGAGCTTCTTGTAGCGAATCTGGTCCGGCCAGGTATTGGACGCGATGGGCTCTCCGACGATGGAGACCCAGTCTCGGCGCAAGCGGCTTTCCAGCAGTTTGGATTCGAGACCCAGGCGGCGAGCCAGCCCCTCAAGGATGCTGGAGATCGAATCGATGGGGCCAAGTCCTCGCATGGCGGCATCATAGCAAAAATTGCTGTGGCAATCAGCAGCCGCGTTCCATCATGCCAGGACGGTCGTTTCCTGGTATCCTGAGCAGAGAGTGAACCGCGACCGATCTTTTGACCATGAAAGTCTGACGCCTGATGGGGAAAGAGAGAGCCAGCTTCGAAAAAGCGGTGGTCACGAACCGCAAGGCGTACCACGACTATTTCATCGAAGAGAAGTTCGAGGCGGGCATCATGCTCCAGGGCACGGAGGTCAAATCTCTGCGCGAGGGGCGTGTGAACCTGTCAGATAGCTATGCCAGCGTGAAAGAGGGCCAGATCTTTCTTCACCATTGCCACATCAGTCCCTACAGCCACGGGAACCTTTCGAATCACGAGCCGCTACGTACCAGGAAACTGCTTCTTCATCGCAAGGAGATCAACAAGCTCCTCGTGAAGACGAAGCAGCAAGGGCTCACGATCATCCCGCTCCGCATCTATTTTTCCAATCGGGGCCTGGCTAAGGTCGAACTCGGGTTGGCCAAAGGCAAGAAGCAGCATGACCGCCGGGAATCCGACAAGTCGCGTGAAGCCAGCCGCGAAGTGGAGCGAGCGATGAAGGATCGAAGGTGAGCAACGAAGCGGTCTAGCATTGTCCCGTGCTCCCGGAGCGCGCGCCCTCGGAAGGGCCTCGCTCGACGTCGCGTAGTAGATGATTGGATTAGCCGACTTTTGATAAGAAGACCCCCCTCCCCTAGTTCCGGCTAGAATTCAGTATAATCACACATGAATTGTCGGTGGATCCTGTCATGAGGCAATGGGAGGAATGATGGATCAGGTTCGTCTGTATGAGCCAGGCTCGACCCATGTGGTCGGCGACGGGTTTCATGTGCGGAATCTGTTTCCGAGCAATGAGATCGATCGCGACGTCAGTCCCTTTCTCATGTTGGACTATGCGGGACCGACCTTCTATCCCGCGACGGATCACCCGCGCGGCGTTGGTGAGCATCCTCACCGTGGATTTGAAACCGTCACGATCGTGTATCAAGGCAGAGTGGCGCATCGCGATTCTGCGGGGAACTCCGGCGTGATCGGTCCGGGCGACGTGCAATGGATGACGGCCGCTTCCGGGGTTGTGCACGAGGAGCGGCATGAGCGGGATTGGGCCAAGCAGGGCGGGACATTGCAGGCGGTCCAACTCTGGGTCAACTTGCCCGCCGCCTCTAAAATGACCGAGCCGAGATATCAAGCTCTGGTGAGCGAGGCGATTCCCATTGTGCCGCTGGAGGGAGGGGCCGGATCGGTCCGGGTGATCGCAGGCGAATTCGGCGGAGCCAAGGGACCGGCTAGGACGGTCACGCCCATGCAGCTCCTTGACCTTCGCCTCCTGGCGCAACGGGGCACGGCCCTCACATTCACCGCTGGCTGGAACGTGGCTCTGTTCGTACTCAGCGGGCAGGTAATGGTGAACGGATCGAAACCGGTCACTGAGGCGCAGTTGGCCGTGTTGGCCAGCTCCGGCGAACCGATCCTGCTCGACGCGCAAGAGGATTCGATGCTGCTGGTGATGGCGGGGGAGCCGATCCACGAGCCGATTGCACGGTACGGACCCTTCGTCATGAATCGGCAGGACGAACTGGCGCAAGCCGTCAATGACTACCGTGCAGGAAAGATGGGGCATCTGGACTGAGAGACCGTTTCAGATCAGCAGCGCAAGCTATGAAGATTGAAATCTATTCCGATGTAATCTGTCCCTGGTGTTTCATTGGTAAACGCCGATTAGAACAGGCGCTCGAGCAGGTCGGATCCGCCCAACTGGCTCAGGTTTTGTGGCGACCCTTTGAATTGAATCCGACGATGCCGAAGGAAGGCTTGGATCGACGCACCTATCTCGAAGCGAAATTCGGCGGAGCCGAGGCTTTGCAAACAATGGAAGGTCGGGTGGCCCAAGCTGGCGAAGCAGAGGGGATTGAGTTTGCTTTCGATCGGATCGTCCGGACGCCGAATACCTTCGATGCCCATCGGCTTATTTGGTTTGCGGGACAGCAGGGTTGTCAGGATGAGGTGGTTGAGGCGCTCTTTTTCTCCTACTTCACGGAGGGACGCGATATCGGGAATCTCGATTCGTTGACTGAGGTCGCAGCAGATAGTGGGCTCAATCGCGAAGAGGTTCGGGCGTTTCTGTCCAGTGACCGGGCCGTTCAAGAAGTTCGAGCCGAAGAGGAGGCCGGGCATCGGTTGGGCATTCGCGGGGTTCCCTATTTTCTCCTCAACGGCAGTATTTCGATCTCCGGTGCCCAGCCGCCCGACATCTTTGTGTCTGCCCTTCAGCAGGCAAAGGATACAGTCATGGAAAGAAAGGAAGGGGCCTGATGGCAGTTCAAGTCTACGGATGTAACCACATCGTCATTGAAGTCACCGACGCCAAGAAAGCAGTGAAGTTCTATTCCGATGTCTTTGGCTTGAAGATGCTCCGTGGCGGGGAAGGCGCTGCCTGGTGCAAGCTGGGCGAGCACCAATTCATGGCGATCTTTGAAGTGGACATACTGCAACCGGACCGCACCAAGCATTTCGGTCTCATGGTCCGTGACGAGAAACAAATCAAGGAAGTGCGGAAGAAGCTCATCAACAAATACAAACTCAAACTGGCGCCCGGCTTTCGTTGCGACTTCCGCGATCCCTGGGGGAATCGTATTCAGGTTGGAGATCTCAGCGATGAATCGCTGGTCTGGCTTCTCCCCTACCAGGAAGTCCAAAAGGCTGGTATCACGTTCGGGAGGTGAACTCATGAAGGCTCATTATCTCGGCCACGTGGTGTTCTATGTGAAAAATTTGGAGCAGTCCCTGGCATTCTATCGCGACCTGCTTGGATTTAAGGAAATTGGACGGGTCTTCAACGGTGCGGCGGCGGCCTTGACCTCTGGCCGGACCCATCACGAGCTGTTGCTGATCCAGGTCGGTGATGCGCCGGGACCGTTGCAGGGTCATAGGCGAGGGCTGTACCACATCGGCATTAAAGTGGGGGACAGTCTCGAGGAACTCAGGATGGCGAAACGTGAACTGGAACAGGCCGGAGTTGTGATAGACGGTATGAGCGATCACACCGTAAGCCAAAGCCTTTACTTGCGCGATCCTGACGGCAACGAAGTGGAACTGTATGTGGATGCCGAGGAATCACTGTGGAAACAGGATCCTGGCGCGGTCCTGTCACCGATCAAGCCCCTTTCACTCTGATCGTCCCACCGTAGTAGCGGAGTAGAGATAAAGCATGGCAAAGAGGTAGACTCGTCACCTGTTCAGTTGGTTTAATGGAAAGGTCGTTGTGACGTTTGTACAGAGGCCGCGTCATGTCATCCTGGGGCTCTTGGTGCTGTCATTGGCCCAGGGGGCTGGCTGCAAGCAAGAGGCTGGGTCGGCGCATGCCCCGCAAGTTCCACGGGTCGAGGTCGTGACGGTGACCAGCCAGACGATTCCGGACGAACCGGAATTCATCGGGCAGGCCGAGGCTTCGCGCCCGGTGGAGATTCGTTCGCAAGTGACTGGTCTCTTGAAGGCCTTGTTGTATCAGGAAGGGCGCGACGTCAAGAAGGGCGCCCCCCTCTATCAGATCGATCCCGTCCCGTTCCAAGCCGCCGTAGCGCTGGCGAAAGCCAAGATTGCCGAGGCGGAAGCGCGGTTTGTGCAAGCAAGACAGGACTTGGCCCGTGTGAAACCGCTCCTCGCGCAACAGGCGGTCAGCCAGAAAGATGTCGACGATGCCATGGCCGGAGGCCTTGCCGCCAGAGCGCTGCTGCAAGGCGCGCATGCCGAGCTGACCAAGGCGCAGTTCGATCTCGACAATACGCTCATTACTTCCCCCATCGATGGTTTGATCGAACGGAGCCGTTACTACGAAGGGCGCCTGGTGTCGGCGCAAACGGATTTGTTGACGATCGTCCACCGCGTCGATCCCATGTATGTGGTGGTGAGTGTGCCGGAGACGTTCATTCTCAAGCGGCGGCGGGACATCGAGTCGAAGAAAATTCATCATCCGGGGGTCTACCAGTTGCGAGGCCAGCTCACGCTGATGGATGGCACGGTCTATCCCCATGAAGGGGTGCTCGATCTCCTGGACCCGGGCCTGCGGACGGAAACCGGTTCCCGTCAAACTAGAATCACCTTCCCCAATCCGCAGCGAATTCTTTTGCCGGGCCAGTTTGTGAAGGTGCGTTTCACCGGCGATACAAAGACGGACGCGATCCTCATTCCTCAACGAGCCGTCCTGCAAGGTCCCCAGGGCCCCTTTGTCTATGTGGTGAACCAGGACGAAAAGATCGAAATCCGGGCCGTGGCCGCGTCCGACTGGAAAGGGGACCAGTGGTTCATTGAGCGAGGCCTGAGCCAGGGCGATCGCGTGGTGGTGAACGGATTGATGAAGATCGGTCCCGGCGCGCCGGTGAAGGCCGTTCCCTGGGGCGCAGCCCCTGTGCCGGCCGCGGACTCCGTTCCTTCCAGGCCTCAATAAAGGATCATTTGTGACGTCGCACGTCTTCATCGACCGGCCGATTCTCGCGTCGGTGGTGTCCATCATCATTGTCGTGATGGGGCTCCTCGCGTTGCAGTTCTTGCCGGTCGCCCAGTTCCCGGAGATTACTCCGCCGGTCGTGCAGATTGATGCGGATTATCCCGGCGCCAGCGCGGAAGTGGCAGCCGAGTCGGTCGCCAGGCCGATCGAGGTCACGCTTCCCGGTATCGATAATTTATTGTATTTCGACTCCACCAGCAGCAACGACGGGCATGTGACCATTAAACTGACGTTCGAGATCGGCACCGATCCGGACATCGCCCAGGTCCAAACCCAGAATCGCCAAAAGCTTGCCGAGCCGCAGCTGCCGACGGAAGTCATCCGGCAGGGTGTGACCGTGAAGAAGGTGTCCCCGGACCTCGTCGCGGTGATCGTGCTGAAGTCGACCGATCCCTTGCACGACGCGGTCTTTCTCTCGAACTACGCGACGCTCCGGGTGGTCGATGACTTGAAGCGGGTCAAGGGCATCGGGGATGCGGTGGTGTTCGGGCAACAGAATTACAGCATGAGGATCATCCTCAATCCCCTGCTCATGGCGAAGTTGGGCCTCGTGCCGAGCGATATCGCAGCCGTGATTCGAGAACAGAATCGCGATTACCCATCCGGGACCATCGGGCGGGAGCCGGCGCCTCTGGGCACCGAGTTGACGATTCCCATCATCACGAAGGGCCGGCTGACCGAGGTGAAGGACTTCGAAGAGCTGATCGTTCGCGCATTGCCGGACGGTTCTATGGTTCGGCTCAAGGATGTGGCGCGTATCGAATTGGGCGCCCAGTCCTATGCCCTGGAGGGACGCTGGAACAGCAAACCCACCACCTTCATCCTGACTTTCCTTTCTCCGGGGGCCAATGCCCTCGACACGGTGCGCCGCACACGCGCGCAGATGGACGAACTGACCAAGAATTTTCCGTCCGGCGTGACCTACGACATTCCCTATGACACCACGCGTTTTATCGAAGTCTCGATCAAAGAAGTGGTCAAGACATTGGCGGAGGCGATGGTCCTGGTCGTGCTGGTGGTCTATTTGTTTCTCCAAAGCTGGCGGGCCACCATCATTCCTGCGATCGCTGTGCCGGTTTCGCTGATCGGCACATTTGTCGGACTCTATGCGCTGGGGTTCTCCATCAACACGATCACACTGTTTGGGATGGTCTTGGCCATCGGAATCGTCGTGGACGACGCCATCGTGGTCGTGGAAAATGTCGAGCGCCACATGCGCGAAGATCGTCTGTCCGCCAGAGACGCGGCTAAGCGGGCGATGAGCGAAGTGACGGCTCCGATCATCGCCATCGTGTTGGTGCTGGTGTCCGTGTTCGTCCCGGTCGGGTTTGTCGGCGGGATCACCGGCGCGCTCTATAAGCAATTCGCCGCGACGATTGCGATTTCTGTGACCGTGTCCGGGTTCGTGGCGCTGACGCTGAGTCCCGCGCTCTGCGCGATGGTCCTCGTACCGCAGCAGGAAGGACGGAACTGGTTCTGGGCCTTCTTCGACCGGACCTTCAGCCGGACGCAGCGGGGCTATACGGCAGCGGTGGGAGGATTCACAGCGCGGCCTCTGTTGGTGCTGCTGCTGTTCGGGGTGCTCCTCGTGGTCTCGGTCGGCCTCTTCAAGGCCCTGCCGAAAAGTTTTCTTCCGGAAGAGGACCAGGGCTATTTCATCGTGGTGGCGCAGCTGCCGGACGGAGCGTCGAAGCAGCGGACCGATGCGGTGCTCGAACGGGTTGAGCGGTTTTTCCAGGCGAATCCGGCGGTTCATTCGACCGATGCCATGTCCGGTCAGAACTTTGTGTTCGGTACCAGAGGGCCGAATTCTGCGACGATGTTCGTGCCGCTGACGCTCTGGGACGAACGAACGGATCCGCAGAGCCATGCGAAGGCGCTGGTCGGCGCCGCCTATGCCGAGTTCGCGAAGATTCCTGAAGCGTTGCTGCTGGCATTCAATGCGCCGGCGATCCGTGGCGTGGGGGCCGTCGGGGGATTCTCCGCGCAGTTGCAGGATCCCAGCGGCGGGGACTTCAAACGGTTTGCTTCAGTCGCGCAGCAATTCGTTGAGCGGGCGCAGAAGGAACCGGCGATCGGCCGGGTGGGGACGAACTTTCGCGTCTCCTCGCCGCGACTCTATGTCCATGTGAATCGGGAGCGGGCGAAGGCCCTGGGCATCCCGATCTCGGATATCTTTGATACGTTGCAGGCCTACTTCGGCAATTTCTACATCAACGATTTTGTGAAATTCGGCCGCGTCTATCATGTGCAGACGGAGGCGGAAGCGGAGTACCGGGCCACCCCTCAGGATATTTCGAGAATTTATGTGCGGGCTCACACCGCCCAGGGGACGAACATGATCCCCCTCAATACCGTCGTGACGACGGAGTATCAGAGCGGCCCTGATCCGGTGAATCACTTCAATGGCTATAACACTGCCTTAGTGCTGGGCGCGGCTGCGCCAGGCTATAGTTCCGGCCAGGCCCTCGAAGCGCTCGATCGTGTGGGCAAAGAGGTGCTCGTGCCGCAGGGCTATGCGATCGACTGGAGCAACATTTCGTTTCAGGAGCGCCGGGTGGGCGGCCAGTCCGGTCAGGTCTTTGCGGTGGGCCTCCTCATGGTGTTCCTGGTGTTGGCGGCCCAGTTCGAGAGTTGGGTCGTACCCTTTGCGGTGATCCTGGCTGTGCCCTTTGCGATTTTCGGCGCGCTCACCGCCGTTTGGATGCGCGGGTTCGAAAACGACATGTACTTTCAGATCGGGCTGGTGACCTTGATTGGCCTCTCTGCCAAGAATGCGATCCTGATCGTGGAGTTTGCCAATACCCGCTATGAGGCGGGACGTCCGCTGATCGAGGCGGCGCTGGAAGCGGCCAGGCTGCGGTTTCGCCCGATCATCATGACCTCCATGGCTTTTATCTTCGGCATGGTCCCGCTGGTCGTGGCCACTGGCGCCGGGGCCTCAAGCCGCCAGTCGATCGGAACCGGCGTGATGGGCGGGATGTTGGCTGCCACGTTCCTTGCGATCTTCTTCGTGCCGCTATTTTATGTGGTGATTCGTCGATTGACTCAGCCTCGTGCATCAGTGAAGCCAGTTTCCGAGGAACTCTCGATGCCGCCAGCTTCGGAGGATCATGCCTGATATGCGCAAGCCTGTTGTCATCGGACTCTCCTGTTTGCTGATGTCCTGCGTGATGGGGCCGGACTACGAACGACCTAAGACGGAGGGAGCCGAAACCTTTCGGATGGCGGAATCGCATCAGGACGCTCCCTCGATCGCGAATCTGCCCTGGTGGGAACTCTTGCGGGACGAGCCGTTGCAACAGCTGGTGCGTATCGCGCTGGAGGAGAACAGGGATCTGCAGCGTGCCGCGGCCGTTGTCGACGAGTTTCAAGCCCGCGCGGCCATCGCCAAATCTGATTTTCTGCCGGGGGTTTCTGCCTCGGGCAATGCCCCGGCCCTGGGCCGCAAGACCATTTTTCTCTTTCCAGGATTTGCGAACCCCTTCAACTATTATCTGCAGGGCAATTTGGCCTGGGAGCTGGACCTCTGGGGCCGCGTGAGGCGCTCGAACGAAGCCGCTCGCGCGGACCTTCTCTCGAAGGAAGAGAATCGTCGCGCCGTCGTGTTGCAGTTGGTGAGCGGCGTGGCAGAGAGTTACTTCAACCTGCTCCAGTTCGATGCGCAGCTGGACATCGCGAGGCGGACGCTCCAGTCTTGGGAGGAGTCGGTCCGTATCGCCAGGGCCAGATTGAAGCAGGGCATGACCTCACGTCTCGATACGGATCAGTTCGAAGCGGAACGAGCGAATGCCGCGGCCCGTACCGCGGAGCTTGAACGGCAAATGGTCCAGGCGGAAAATCAATTGAGCATCCTGTTGGGGCGTAAGCCCTTTGCGATTCCAAGGGGCCGCGCACTCACCGACCAGGTGATGCCGCCTGCCGTGCCGGCTGGGCTGCCCTCGGAACTGTTGCAGCGGAGGCCTGATCTGCTTCAGGCGGAACAAGAGTTGGTGGCGGCGACGGCCCGCGTCGGCGTGGCCAAGGCCGAGCGGTTCCCCAAGATTTCACTCACGGGGCTGCTCGGGGTGGCCAGTCCGCAACTGTCGAAACTCTTCACCGACCCCGCTTCCTTCGGGGTGGCAGGGGCGGGAGTCACCGCGCCTTTGTTGAATGGGCCGGCGTTGGGGTTTCAGCAGGAAGCGGCAGAGGCGCAAGCGAGGCAGGCGGTGGCGCAGTACGAACAGACGGTGTTGACCGCGTTCCGTGAAGTCGAGGATTCGCTCGTGGCCGTGCGCACGCTGTTGGTGCAACACGACGCGCAGCAGCAGCAGGTCACAGCCTTGCAGTCGGCGCTCAGGCTGGCGGAGCTTCGCTATAAGGGCGGGCTGGCGAATTATTTGGATGTGCTCGTGGCGCGGCGCAATCTCTTCGAGGCGGAATTGTCTTTGACCGGCACGCGCCGTCTGCATCTGGTCTCGGTGGTGCAACTCTATAAGGCGCTCGGTGGTGGGTGGTCTCCCGACATGGATCACCCGATAGACCGGCGCAAAGGTTCGTAAGGCGATGGACAATCAGACAGATAATCCCTACCCGATTCATGACTTGTTGCGTCAGCGTTGGAGTCCTCGCGCGTTTGACGATCGACCGATCGAGCCGGAGAAACTGCGGAGCCTTTTCGAGGCGGCGCGCTGGGCTCCTTCATTGGATAATGGGCAGCCCTGGCGATTTCTAGTCGCCACGAAAGATGAGACAGCCGAGTACGAACGTCTGTTCCACTGTTTGGTCATGGGCAATCAGAAATCGGCCTACCGGGCGCCGGTGCTGATGTTATCCGTGGCGCAACTGCAGTTCGAGGATGGCTCCCCGAACGCTCATGCGCTCCATGACACGGGTATGGCGGTGGAAAATCTCGTGGTTCAGGCTACGGCGCTCGGGCTGGTTGCGCGCCAGATGGCGGGCTTTCGAATCGATCAGGCGCGGGAAAACTGTCGGATTCCGGACGGCTATGAGCCGGTGGTTATGATTGCGGTCGGGTATCCAGGCGATCCGGCCCTACAGTCGGATCGCCTACGGGCGCAGGAACCTCCATTGCCAGTCCGCAAGCCCCTCACGGAGTTGGTGTACTCGGCAACCTGGAAGTTGCCGTCCTCCCTTTTTCGGCAGGGATGAATCGCATCGAAGTTCAAGGGCAGAGTCGATCACGAAGTGGAAAGGGACAGGACATATTATGGCGTCACTCAGTGGAAAAGTTGCGATCGTCACCGGATCGTCGAGCGGGATTGGCCGAGCGATTGCCGAGCGGTTGGCCGAAGATGGAGCGATTGTGGTGGTGAATTACGGCGCCAGTGAGGAGCAGGCCAAGCAAGTGGTGACGGGCATTCAGGGGAAGGGCGGAAAGGCCATCGCCGTTCAAGCTGACATGAGCCAGGTGGCGGAGACGCGCCGTCTCGTCATTGAAACGGTGAAGCAATTCGGGCGACTGGATATTCTCGTGAACAATGCCGGGAAATTTATGCCCAAGCTTCTCGCGGAAACCACGGAGGCGGACTTTGATCAGATCATCGCCTTGAACGCTAAGGGGCCCTACTTTGCGATGCAGGAGGCGGGCAAGGTGATGAAAGAGGGCGGGCGTATCGTGAACATTTCCACCGATGCTACGCATATGAATCTTCCCGGTGCGACCGCGCATCTCGGGAGCAAGGCGGCACTCGAACAATATACGAAGGGTCTCGCCCAAGAGCTGGCGTCACGCAACATCACGGTCAATACGGTGTCGCCAGGTTTTACCGACACCGGCCGGGTGACGGAGCCGTTGCGGCAGATCGCCATCGAGCTGTCGCCATTCAAGCGGCTTGGCGCACCGAAAGATATTGCCGATGTGGTGGCCTTCATCGTCAGTGAAGAAGCCCGTTGGTTGACGGGTCAGAATATCCACGCCGGCGGCGGCATTGTGATGTAGGAGGAGCAGATGGGGCGGCAGAATATTTCGACTGGTGGTCCTTGGGAAGGCAAGATCGGCTATTCACGGGCGGT
Organism: Nitrospirota bacterium; assembly: GCA_026387665.1. Taxonomy (NCBI): domain Bacteria; kingdom Pseudomonadati; phylum Nitrospirota; species Nitrospirota bacterium. The sequence continues at coordinate 165,101 of JAPLLG010000013.1, read as the reverse complement.
GCGAGTCGGAGCCCATATTTCCGTATCCGGTTCGACGGCGATGACGGGATCCGGTCTCGTCGGCAAGGGCGATCCCTATGCCCAGACGATTCAGACCTTTAAGACGATCGAAGCAGCCTTGCAGCAAGCCGGCGCCTCGCTCGCCGATGTGGTGCGGACCAGAATTTATATGGCGAATATCGATCAATGGCAGGAAGTCGGCCGGGCCCATGGCGAAGTCTTCGGTGCGATCAGGCCTGCGACGACGATGGTCGAGGTGAAGCGTTTGATCGATCCGGACATGTTGGTCGAGATCGAAGCAGACGCGATTATGAGTCAGGGATAGAACCAGCGCACAGGCACAGAGGTTGTGTATGGCCGATCAGAAGAAACGACTCGATTCCAATGTCGCAGGCAACTTTTATGTCGATGCGACTTGCATCAATTGCGACACCTGCCGGCAGTTGGCGCCGGCGGCCTTCGAGGAAGTCGGCGATTTCTCCGCGGTCACCAGCCAGCCGATTGGCGAGGGCCCTCTTCATCAAGCCTATCAAGCACTCCTGGCCTGTCCGGTCGGTTCGATCGGGACAGAGCGGAGCGAGCCGGGACGGATGCAGGAGGCCATGGCCAGCTTCCCGCTCTATCTGGAAGACGGGGTCTATTACTGTGGATTTAATTCCGAGAAGTCATTTGGTGCGAATAGTTTCTTTCTCGAACATCCGGACGGAAACTGGCTCATCGATTCACCTCGCTACCTCAAACATCTGGTCGAGGCCTTCGAGCGGAAGGGCGGCCTGTCCTACATCTTTCTGACCCATAAAGATGACGTGGCCGAAGTGGAGAAGTATGCGGCGCACTTCGGCGCGAAGCGGATCATTCATCGCGCGGATCTGGAGGCGGCCCCTGGCGCAGAATGGATTATCGAAGACGTGGATAGTAGCCAGGTCCTGCCACAATTTCAGATCATTCCTGTGCCGGGCCACACGGCCGGCAGTATGGCCCTGCTGTATAAGAATAGATTCTTGTTCACCGGAGATCATCTCTGGTGGGATTCGAAACAGCAGATGTTACGTGCTCCGAGCCAGCTGGTCTGGAGGAAACGCGTGTTGCTGGACTCCCTGCTTAAGCTTCTGAATTACCGGTTTGAATGGGTCTTGGCCGGACATGGGGATCGGGTGTGTTTATCGGCTGAGGCGATGCAATCGCAATTGCAGACGTTGATCGAGCGTCGCCAGCCAGCCAGAATGTCGTCCTAGTATGTTGATGCGCCTTGCCAGTTGGATCGATCGCAATGTGTTCGAGCTGGGCCGTGAGATGCGGTTATCCTATCTGCCTCCTCTCATGGTCTACGTCGCGGCCGGTATCTCCGGATTGACCGGGATTGTCGGCACCTTTTTCGTCAAGGATTATCTCGGACTCTCCGCTTCCTTTCTCGCCGCTCTGGCCTTCTGGGCCGGCATTCCCTGGGCGCTCAAGATGCCGATCGGCCATCTGGTGGATTTGATCTGGCGCTGGAAGGGCTGGCTGGTCTCCCTCGGGGCAGGCTTGATCGCGACGAGTCTCTTGATTATGGTCGGACTGATCGGCAGCCGTGAGGCGATGACCGCCATCTTGCCGGCTGAGGCCTGGTATGTGATCAGCGTGCTGCTCGCGCCGATCGGCTATGTGATTCAAGATACGGTTGCGGATGCAATGACGGTCGAGGCAGTACCGCGAGTGGACGAGCAGGGCCGCCCATTTGATGAGGCCACGCGCAAGCTCATGCATACCACGATGCAGACGCTGGGGCGGGTCGCGGTGGTCGGCGGCAGCATCCTCGTGGCGCTGATCAACCTCTATCTTTTTACCGGAGTAGAAGGCCTGCCTCAGGAATCGATCGCGCAGATTTATCGCAATGTGTATCTCATGGCCTTGGCCATTCCTGCCGTTTCGGTCCTGGGCGTCCTGACCGCGGCATTGATTTCGCTCCGCGACAAACGCCGGCTCCTCCGCCAAGGGATGACCAGGGAGGAGGTCCGGTCATTATTCGACGAGCATGGTGAGCCGACGAAACCGAACTGGTGGATACTTGGCGGGAGCCTCCTGTTCGTCCTCTTTACCCTCACAGTCGGTTTCAGCGACGTTCCCTACAATGAGGAAATTGTTTTTCTCGGGTCGTTCGGTATTGTGTCGTTTCTGGTCCTGCGCTTGACGAGGGAGCTGGCGCCAGATGCCCGCCATGTGTTGCTCGGGACCGCCATCGTGATTTTTGTCTTTCGCGCCGTTCCAGGACCGGGAGAAGGCGTCACCTGGTGGATGATCGATCAACTCAAATTCGATCAGCATTTTATGTCCGTGCTGTCGCTGATCGGTAGCATGCTGACGCTGGCCGGTATGTTCATCTTTCGCCGATTCATGGCGGAACGATCGATCACCTATGTGGTGGGATTTCTCACGGTCACCGGTGTTCTGCTCACGGTACCCATCGTCAGCATGTATTACGGGCTGCACCAATGGACATCTGCGCTGACGGGCGGTCTGGTCGATGCCCGTTTTATTGCGCTGGTTAACACGGCGCTGGAATCACCGCTCGGACAGATCGCGATGATTCCGATGTTGGCCTGGATTGCCAATTCCGCACCGGCCCATCTCAAGGCAACGTATTTTGCCGTGATGGCCTCGTTTACGAACCTGGCTCTGTCTTTGAGCCAGCTTGGCACCAAATATCTCAATCAAATCCATGTCATCACCCGCGAGGTACGTGATCAGACGGGTGCCCTACAAGTGCCGGCCGATTATGGCCATCTGGGTGACCTGCTCATTCTGCAACTTCTGCTAGGTTTCGCTCTCCCCTTCGCCGCGATTTTGTTTGCCCGTGTAAGCCGCTTCAAAAGCGCGTGAGCAGGATGGTGAAAAGCGCCGCCAACTGCGTTCTCGCATCGTTCAGGCCCTCAACGTACCCTCCGGGTACGCATCGGGCCTTCACTCGCTGCGGTCTTGTCGAACGACGCTTTTGACCATCCTGCGTTTCTGTACGGCATTCTCTCAACTGGCCAATAACAATGGGTTCTGGCGTCCCCTTGACCTGTGCTGTATGATGACTACCTAAATGCAGCAAGGGCTCAAGATGGGCCTTTTTCAATATCCGACTGAATGAAAGGGGGCGACCGGAATCGACGGGGATACTAAGGTCAGCGATGCATGTCGAGCTCTCGGGGTCTCGTAAATCCTCCGGGAAAATGTAACTGCAAACCAAGAATTTGCACTCGCAGCTTAAATAACTGCGACGTTCCTCCACCTGAGGCCCGCGGGGGTGGTCGGAGCGCGATACAGCGGGCTGGTCCAAAGCTGGTGCTCAGCGGCTGAGGACGAGACAATACTGGGCTAGTGGCCAGTCTAAGCTAGCCGGTGGGCGTGGGTGGCTGCGAAATTAAAACGATCGGCTAAACATGTAGATTCGTTGTGCTGAAGGTCTTCGGACCCGGGTTCAACTCCCGGCGCCTCCACCAAACCGCACCTGCGCATCCCCGCGCAGGTTGTTCTTCTGTACCGGCGCCTCCTTGACGAGTGATCGTGAAGGAAGGCGCCGGATCAAACCCTCTTCTTTCTTCTCCTACGCTCATTGCTCCATGGCGAAGGCAGGTTATTCGCGCCACAGATCTCCCCTGGATTGTCCTCGCTATTTTCGGTACTCTCATCACATGAGGCGATGGATGCTGGTTCGGATCATGATGTGCGGGATGGTGATTGTCCTATTGGCATCGATAGGGCTCACCGGTGGTCTCTCTCTGGCGAATGAGCCTCTCCCGGTGAAGCCGGAATCGGTGCCGGTTCCAGCTTTATCCAAACCACATGCGTCAGAGGCTGAGTCGAAGCCCATCGGGAAGGTACATCCTCCCTCCGGTGTTGGCGCTGCGCCGAAGCCTGCCGGTGTTCAACCCCCTGCTGAGATCACCGGGAAAGACGGCGTTCCCATGATGTTGGTTCCCGCCGGTGAGTTCACGATGGGGAGCGACAAGGGCGATGACGATGAACAGCCGGTTCATCGAGTCTTTCTCGACAGTTTTTATATGGACAAGTTTGAAGTGACGAATGGCCGGTTTGCGAAGTTTGTCGAAGCGATTCAGAGTGAACCGCCTTGGGGCTTTGCGGACAAGGAAACGCCGGTTGTCCGCTCGGATCGTCCGGTTCGCTGGGTGAATTGGATGGAAGCGTTTGGCTATTGTCTCTGGGCCGGGAAGCGGTTGCCGACCGAAGCGGAGTGGGAGAAAGCCGCTCGTGGAACGGACGGAAGGGTTTATCCCTGGGGGAACGATCAGCCGACTGCGGCCCATGCAGTTTTTGGCTTGAAGGAAGGGGCCGATATGGTTGCGCCTATCGGCAATCGCGATAAAGGGAAAAGCCCTTATGGCGTTCACGATCTGGCTGGCAACCTGTATGAATGGGTGACGGACTGGTATGACGAACAGTTCTACACGAAAAACCCTGCCATCAATCCGCGCGGACCGGTCGAGGGTACGGCGAAGGTGCAGCGGGGCGGCTCCTATATCAATAATTCCTATCGGCTCCGATCCTCCTTTCGGACAAAAGGCGATCCCACGGAACATGATCCCAACGTTGGATTTCGCTGCGCGGAAGATGCCCCTAAACTTCCGTAGTGTTCTTCTTCCACTTTTTCTTGTGGTTGCGTGATGAAGGAAGGGGTCTCGCCGCTCCAAGATTAGAGGGTATGCTTTATGCTGCGAGAATTATTTCAGGAAAATTATTTCTCCCGTTGACAGGATTTTCTAATGGGCGTAAGTAGAACTTACGGCCCATTCATTCACTCGACGAGGGAACCGGACAGATCGCGCGGCTGTTAACGGGTTCCCTGCCAACTTTCTTATGAAAGGAGGGTAGCGATGGATGATTTGACTCCACCGGATCAGGCAGGCCCGCCGACTCGAGGGTAGGTATCTGATCGTTTGCGCTAGCCGGCTCTCCACTGGCTGTGCCGTAAGGCACCATAGACACCAGAACAGCAATTTCAGGATGGAGAACTTGATGCTGGCGCTGGCACAGAGGTGCCGGTAGTGACGTTGTTCTCTTACGATCAGATACTCAGTCTTTTCGTGGTCGCGCGGGTCTTAGTTTTTCATGGGCCGCGACAATTACACAGAAGCCTGGCGTCCTAAGCGCCAGACACGGGCGACCTCCCACCGTAGTGCAGGGTCGCCCGTGCCTTATCTGCCCGGGTAAATTCCATCCCATCTCCTCTATTATTTTTCCCCTGCGATTGTCTTTGGGCTATGGTGCCGGCCCGTGTGATCGACGCCAGAGGATATAGAAAGGGATGCCGCTCAAGACCGTTGCGGCGCCGAAGAGCGATTCAGCCGGCCGTTGGAGCAGGCTATAGATCACGATTGCGAGGGATCCCGCGATCAAGATGGCTGGTAGGAAGGGATAGAGCGGGGCTTGGTAGCGAGGTATGGTGCCGGCTTGGTTGCGGTGAAGGTGAAAAACGGTTGAGAGGGTCAGGGCCATGAAGAGGGACAGTACGAGACTGCTGTAGACGATCAGCTGCTCAAAGGTTCCGCTCAGAATCAGGAGGGAGGCCCAGGTACTTTGGAGCAGGATCGCGCGAACCGGCACGCCGCTCTTTGCATGGAGCTGGGCCAGCCAGGGGCTGATGACCCCGTCATGGGCCATCGCCCAGTAGACGCGGGGCCCGGCCCAGACCATTGCGCTGACGGCTCCGGCGATGGCGAGGCAGAGTAGCGCCGCGACGAACCTCGCGCTTCCAGTTCCCCACAGGGCCGCCGCCGCTTTCTCCGCAACCGGCAGGAGCGGGTCTTGGGCTAAGCTCCCGATTGGCAGAGCATAGAGATAGACGATGTTCAGCAGTAGATAGAGCCCGGCCACAGAGATGGTTCCCCCGACCATAATTTTGGGTAACGATCGTTGCGGGTCGGCAATCTCTCCTGCGATATAGCTCGCCACATTCCAGCCCAGGTAACTGTACATCACGAACAGAAGGGAGATGGCAGCGGCCCCGAGCGAGGGGTGCGATGCAGGGGCTGGAGTTGTGAGATGCATCCACTGCCCTGATCCATACAACAGACCGCCGAGAATGAAGCAACAGATGGCGAGGACCTTGGTGGTCGTGAGTAACCGCTGCATACGTCCGCCTGTTCCGAGTCCTCCGCAATGTACCAATGTGACAACCCAGAGGAGGCTGAGGGCGAGTCCCCTTCCCAACCAACCGCTCTCGTCAGCGAGGGGAACGATACGCAGGGCATAGGAGGCAAAGCTCACGGCTGATGCAGCCAGGGCTGCGCCGAATCCGATGGTGAAGGAGGTCCAGCCACTGAGAAAGGCGACCAGCGGTCCATAGGCCTCCCGTAAGTAGAGGTAATCTCCTCCTGCATGAGGCAGCGCAGCCCCCAGCTCTCCGTAGACCATGGCGCCACCGAGAGCAAAGAGCGCTCCGACGAACCACAAGAACAGAATTAGCGTTGGATCGCCCAAGTCCCGCGCCATGAAGCCCGTCGTGGTGAAGATGCCTCCACCGATGATGTTGCTCACGAGCACACAGGAGGCTGTGAACCAGCCGATCTTCGCTGTGGAGGGTTTCTGTTCCGCTTCGTTGATCATGGATTGCTCATGGCATCGTGTTCCGTCCTTCCCTACCATACTGAGCGATGTCTGGGAAGCGAGGCCAATAGCTTCGTGGTGGCCTTGTTTCCCCACCTTGCCCTTCCTCTCGAAGCCCCTTTAGAATACGGCTTCATATCGGATCGGCCCGCAACGGTGATTCCCCTATCCGGAGGTGGCGCTATGAGCCTTGCTGACAACACATGTATTCCCTGCCGCGGCGGTGTGCCACCAGTCACGGTTGATCGCGCGCAGACGTTGCTGAAGGAATTGGGGCAAGGGTGGTCGCTGAATCAAGCGGGCCATCTTGAGCGTTTGTATACGTTCAAGGATTTTTCTCAGGCCCTGGCCTATGTGAATAAGATTGGCGCTGTGGCAGAAGCGGAAGGCCACCATCCGGATCTCTATCTGGCCTGGGGGAAGTGCAGGGTTGAAATTTGGACCCACAAGATCGATGGCCTGACAGAGAGCGATTTTTATCTCGCGGCGAAAGCCGACCGGGCGTTCGAGCCATTCCGAGCCGCAGCCAGTTAGTCACGAGTCTTCTATGATGTCACGAGACAACAGATGAGTGACCAGGCCCAGGTGGCGCTCGTCAATATGCCGTTCAGCTATTCGAAGTATCCCTCGATTCAACTGGGCACATTATCCGCCCTGCTCAAGTCGAAGGGGATCTCCGTCGATTGCCACCATCTGAATGTGCGCTTTGCCCACAAGATCGGCGTGCCCCTCTACGAAATGATCTGCGAGAAGCGGGCGCTGTTCGGCGAATGGATTTTTTCCTACCTCCTGTTCCGCGACAATCCTAAGCGCGCTGAGTATCCCCGTCTGTTCAAGCCGGTCTTTGAACAAGTGGCCAAGGCCAGCGGCCAGTCGGTTTCTTTCTTCGAAGACATGGCGACGAGGACCGCGCCGCAGTTCTTGACCGGAGCCCTGACCTCCATTGATTGGGGTCAGTATAAAATCGTCGGGTTCACCTCGACCTTTGATCAAAACGTCGCGAGCCTGACGATGGCGAAACTCATCAAGGATCTCTATCCCGAAGTAACGATCGTGTTTGGGGGCGCGAATTACGACGGCGAGATGGGGCTGGAATATTTCCGGGCCTTTCCCTTCATCGATCATGTGGTCGTGGGCGAAGGCGAAGAAGTCTTCCCTGAATTGGTTCGCTATCTCCTCTCGGGAAAGTCCGGGACTGTGCCCAATGGCGTGGCCTATCGAGAGGGAGTGACACCCGCCTTCACTCCGAACCATGCCCTCTTCTCAGATTTTGCGAAGACCGGTCCGCCGGACTATGACGATTACTATCATCTACTAGCTGAATTGGGCGAAGCGGCGCAGGGGCTCGATCGGATTCTCCTCTACGAAGGTTCGCGGGGCTGTTGGTGGGGAGAAAAACATCACTGCACGTTTTGCGGCTTGAATGCGCAGAGCATGAAGTTTCGGGCCAAGTCGTCCGAACAAGTGGCCCGTGAAATGGCTTACCTCTCCAGCCGGTATGATACGGCGCGCTTTCGCCTGGTGGACAATATCATCGATATGAAATATGTGGAGAACCTCTTCGGCCGGTTTGCGGAGGACCATTGCGATCTCGACCTGTTCATCGAAACCAAGAGCAACTTGCAGAAGAGCCAGATTCGCACGCTCGCGGTCGGGGGCGTGAAGTGCATGCAGCCGGGTCTGGAGAGCCTGAGCGCCAATCAGTTGCAGGCGATGGACAAGGGCGTCACCCCGATGCAGAATATTATCTGCCTCAAGTGGAGCTTCTACTACCATGTCACGGTGTCCTGGAATATCCTGCTCGGATTTCCCGGTGAAACGAACGAGGACTACCGCCGGCAGATCGATCTGCTGCCCTCGTTATTCCATCTCCAGCCACCTGAGTCGACCGGGAAGTTCTGGCTGGAGCGGTTCAGCCCCTATTACACCAAGCCCCATGAATATGGTGTTTGCATCACCGGTCCCGGGACTGCGTACGAATATGTCTATGATGCGCGGCAGGTGGATCTGAAAAAGATCGCCTATGATTTCGAATATGAGCTGGATAATTGGAACGTGGATCAAGAAGTCTATCAGGAGTTGGTTGACCTGGTGCAGGAATGGCAGAGACTGGCCGGTTCGAGCGATCGGCCGTTCCTCTACTACTCGAAGGCGATCGACTATGTCACGGTCTACGATGGCCGGAATCCCAGGGCCCCGATCAGGATGCGTTATGATTGGCCTGCAGCGGGGATTATCGAGGTCTGTAGCGAGGCGGCCAAGAGTACGGATCAGATTCGCTCTCTGCTGGCGCAGCGGCCGGACAAGGGCGGGAGCAGCGATGAAGAAATCGATCAGGCGCTCTTTGCTTTAACGGCCGCACGAATTCTCTACGAAGAGCGTGGCAAGTATTTCACGTTGGCTATTCCCGAAAACACCTACCTCTAGCAGCGCACATTCACATCGATAGTTTCTCTGCGACGTTCCTCATCTGGACTCCGTGCGCGAGCGAGGAGCCGCCTCGGATGGCGCAGGCGACATGGACGGCTTCCGTCATTTCTTCGAGGTTCGAGCCCTTTTCAAGGGAGGCCTGGGTGTAGGCATCGATGCAGTAGGGGCATTGGACTGCATGGGCGACGGCGAGGGCGATGAGGGATTTCTCTCGCTCCGTCAGCGCCCCTTCGGCGAAGACGGCGTTGTAGTAGGCCATGAATTTATCCCAGAGGCCTTGGTTCCCCTTGCCCATCTCGGCGAACTTGCCCAGATCGTGCGGATGATAGTAGCTCTCCATAGACAGCTCCTTACTCTCGCCCTCGTCTCTATGCGTTGCTGGGTGGTTCCGGGTCTGCTTGCGCGAGGACCTGAGAAAATTTTGTGCCGACGATCGCGGTCACTTTGGCCATGAGGTCTGTGACCTCTTGCCATTCTTGCGGGAGCAGATCCTGTTTCAGTTGGGGATGAATCGCCCATTGGGCATCGACCTGTGTTCCCTTGCGGCTCACAAGGACCCGCAGCAATTCTACGTCTCTGTTATGCGATTCGGTCCCTGGGGCTGGGGGGGGATTCCCGTTTGATTGTCCCGATGGAGGCGTTGAACGTGCCATGTCGCGAGTCTCCTTCCTCTTGAGCGGGAATCATACCGCATCGTCATTCTGTCTGTATATCTGCCAGTAGGCTCCTGTGGCTGGTCGAGACGGTTGGTTGGCTTGGTGCGGCGGGAGCGTGGGTTATTCGGGAATGACGTCTTCTCGGAGGACGTCGATCATGGCCTGATGGATGGATCCGTTACTCGCGACTAATTCTTGCCCGTAGATGGAGTGAGTGGTGCCTGTGAAGTCCGTGACCTTACCGCCGGCCTCGCGGAGAATGACGACTCCCGCCGCCATGTCCCAGGGGTTCAGTTTCACCTCCCAGAATCCATCGAAGCGGCCGGCTGCGACATAGCAGAGGTCCAGGGCCGCCGTTCCGGTTCGTCGCAATCCCTGCACCTTCAAGGCGAATCGGGCGAAATGATTCAGATTATTGTTTGGGTTCTCGCGAATGTCGTACCCAAATCCTGTGACCAGGAGCGCGTGATCGAGATGATCAGTTGAGGACACGGAAATGGGAGCTCCATTTAAATGGGCGCCATGACCGAGTTGCGCGCTGAAGAGTTCGTCCCTGGTCGGGTCGTAGACCACCCCGATAATCCCTCGTCCGTCACATTCCACGCCGATGGAGACGCAGTAGGCGGGGAATCCGTGGGCGAAGTTCGTCGTGCCGTCGAGCGGGTCGATGATCCATTTGTAGCGGGAGGGAGATTGCTTGGTCAGGCCCCGTTCCTCTGCCAGGACCGGATGGGCCGGGAAGGCCTTATGGATGACGTCAATGATGCGTTGCTCCGCTTGGTGGTCTGCGTCGGTGACCAGGTTGATGAGCTCTTTATGTTCAATGCGAAACCCGCTGCGCGTACAGTCAGCGAGGACGGCTCCGGCCTGGCGGGCCGCGTCAATGGCAACCGCGAGGACTGTTTCGAGGGGGATGTCCTGATCGTAGGGTTGGGGCATGAGAGGCCATCATAGCATGAGGTCGTATTTTGTATTATCGCGCGAAAATATTGTGACGGTCCGCTAAGAACAGCATCGGCGGCAGCTGCAGCCACGAGCGAATAGACTTTCTTCTCACTCTTGAGGTCCAGATCAGAGTGTTATGTGCAAGCATGGATAGGCATTAAAGCTATAATTCTATGCAAGCAGCAATTATAACTTTATCTATTGACTTGCTTTGCAAGCAATGCTATAAAGCAAGCATGCTTCACCTGGGGGCAATTTCGTGGAAGAACTTACCGACATATTGGTCGGTCTTGAACAGCGTATCAGCGCTTACAAGAACCGGCTGCAAGAGCTCGAAAAGAAGCGTCGTCGTTTGGATGACGAAATCGCTACGATCAAAAAATATTTGGAGTTGGCAGAAACGCTCTATCGCGTCGAAGCTGACAAAGCCAAGCTTGCCAGCCTTTCCAGTCAATTCTACTCAGATGAAAAAGGCGGTCGCCAGCGACCGAATACGGATGTCACCGACCAGTCGAGGGAGATCCTCATGGGGCGGAGCAAGTATTCGGGGAAAAGCGTGGCGGAAGCCGCATACGAAATGCTCCGCGAGGCGAATCGCGCGATGCACGCAAAAGAGCTTGTGCAGCGATTGGTCGAGGGGGGCCTCCAGATCAAGGGGAAGACGCCGCTGACATCAGTGGCCACTTCCTTGAAGCGGGATAAGCGGTTTAAGAAAGTCGGTCCGAATACGTTTGAAGCATTGGAAGAAGCATTGATTCACGCAGTGTAGTGTGTCTGAGTCAGTCATACCTCAAAATACTCGAAGGGGGGTGAGAGTCTTGGCGACGAAGAAAGCAGCAAAGAAGAAGAAGAAGTAGTCCCCGCCTCGATTCTAGCGTCGGGAGCAAGGCCACTTGCTCCCGACGTTAAATCATATCTCACGGTTACCCGCACGCCACAAAGCATCCCGCCTCTCAGGCAAGACCCCCAGTAGATTGTGATATCAGCGGTTGAGTATTACGAGGCTTGGAGTGCCACCATCGATGCGGATCGAGGTGCGGTCATGGCTGAACGTGGCTCAGACGCGGCAACGGTTTCGTCGGCGTTGAGCAATACCCAGCTATCGGGGTGGTTGAGAATCTGCTGAACGAGGCGAGTATGGATCGCATGGCCGGAACGCTCGGCGATGATGTGTCCGATAAAGGGCAGGCCGAGCAGCGAAAAGTCTCCGATCAGATCCAGGATCTTGTGCCGGACGAATTCATTGGGGAAGCGAAGGCCTGATTCGTTGAGAATTCCGTCATGAGAAAGGACGATGGTATTGTCCAGGTTGCCGCCCTGGCCGAGCCCGCGCGCCCATAGCGCTTCCACTTCCTGCAAGAAGCCGAAGGTTCTGGCATCCGCAATTTCACGCTCAAACGCCTGAGCCGAGTGTTCGTAGGTGTAGGTCTGAGTCTGGATCAACGGGTGGTTGTAGTGGATGGAATAGGTGACTTTAGTTGTCGCAGAGGGCTCAATGCGGACGCGACGGTTTCCATCGATCACTTCGAGAGGCCGGGTAATTTTCAGATAGGGCTGCCGGCGATTCTGCGCGACAATTCCTGCTGATTGGATCAAGCGAACGAAATGCGCCGAGCTGCCGTCCATGACGGGCGCCTCACCGGCATTAACGTCCACATAGACGTTGTCGATGCCGAGTCCAGCCAAGGCCGCCAGTATATGCTCGATCGTCTTGACCTGAAATCCATTGCCACTGATGGCGGTGCAGAGCTCGGTCGCCACAAGATGCTCGATGGAGGCCGCGAGAGAGGCTCCATTCGCACTCTTTCTGTTGACGAAGACTACGCCGGTATTGACCGGGGCAGGCCTGAGCGTGAGAGTAACCGGCTCTCCGGAATGGAGCCCAGTTCCCGTACAACTCACCGGATTTGCTAACGTTTGCTGAAGCCGCACAGATCACCTCAATAATTCACACAGTGGTATTAGCAATTCATGTGCCAAAATATATCGACTCGAAAAATAACCATAACATGTTGATTATACATAATAATTATGAATCGTCAGCGTGGGGCAGCAGTGTTGTAAAAAAAATACATATGTGTTTTGTAGGTTGAGAGCAACTTACTACTGTGGCTCTTTATCACGATAGCGATGGACAGTCGGGATGGACCATCGATGTGTGGCGTGGGCGATCGCGGAGGTGGCTGCCTGGAAGAGGCGGTGCTCAGTCGGTCCCGAAGGGAGGATGTGCGGCTTGTCCCATAGGAACGTACCAGGGCGCCCCAAAGAACTAGGGCCTGGGATCCAGTTCGATAAGTCCTTTCCGAATTGCCAAAATGGCGGCCTGAGTGCGATCGTAGACTTGGAGCTTATGGAAGATATTCCGCACGTGGTTTTTGACGGTCTTTTCGCTTAAATCCAAGTTATTGGCGATCTCTTTGTTGGTCTTCCCGTCCGCGACCAAACGAAGGACTGTGATCTCCCGTTCCGTCAGGTCGTGCTCGACCCATCCAGGCTTCTTTCCCTTTTTTTGAGACATTAAGGAAAACTCAGCCAGAATCTTGCTCGCCACAGAAGGATGGATCAATGATTCGCCTTTGTAGATTGCCCGAATGGCGGCGACGATCTGAGAAGATTCGGAGTCTTTTAAGAGATAGCCGGTGGCGCCGGCGCGCACCAAGTCGAAGATATATTGCTGCTCGTCATACATGGTCAAAGCTACGATCCCGATGTGGGGGAACTCGCGCTTGATCTGTCTGGTTGCTTCGACCCCGCCCATCCTGGGCATGCTCACGTCCATCAGCACCACGTCGGGGACCAATGTCTTCACTTTTTCAACGGCCTCCATGCCATCCTGGGCTTCGCCCACGATGAGGATGTCGTCTTTCGTCTTGAGGATGGCGGCCAGTCCTTCGCGCACGACGCGATGGTCGTCCGCGATGAGCACCTTAATCTTCTCCATCGAGTATCGTCTCCTTTTTTACGAGCGGGACGTCAACGACGATGGTCGTGCCACGCCCTTTTTTCGATTCGATCTTGCCTTCGCCGCCGACGAGTCGCGCCCGCTCCAGGATGCCGCGAATCCCGAAGTGGTCCCATTTGTCAGGATCGCGCAGGACGGTGTCCATGTCGAACCCCACGCCGTTGTCCCCGATGGTGACCCGGAGGCGTTCAGGGTCGATGTCCAGGCCCACGGTGACCCGGGTCGCCTTCGCGTGCCGCTCCACGTTGCTGAGGGCTTCTTGCACAATGCGAAACAGGAAAATCTTGGTGCGAGGGAAGAGGATCTGCTCATCGCCGGATACGCGGAATTGCGTCTTGATGTGATACTGCGTCTCGTACGAGGTGAGATAGTTCGTGAGGGCCGGGAGCAGCTCCATCTTGTCGTAGTGGAGAGGACGGAGATTGAAAATGACCTGCCGCGCCTCCTGAATAGCCAGTTTGAGCTGGGCTTTGCTTTCGCGCAAAGTGGCCAGGCTGGCTTTCGGATCTTTTCGAATCAATTGCTGGCTCAGGTCCAGCTTGAAGTTCACGCCGGCCAAACTCTGCACGAGGCCGTCGTGCATTTCGCAGGCGATGCGGGTCCGTTCCTCCGTGACTGCCACACTGGTTTCCTTGACGTAGAGTCGATAGAGCGATTGGTATTTATTTAAAGTCTTCTCGATCTCTGCCGTCGCGCGGATGCGGGCTCCGATGAGTTCCCACATGAACTTGGCGCTGGCTCCGCCGATGATTGTGACGCCCATGCGGTGAAAGTCTTGGAGCAGTTGCCAGACCTTGGCATCGCCCGATACGTCGATAATGAGATCCACGCGCTCGAGATCCAGGAGTTTGCGGTAATCGCGGGTCACGGGAATGCCGAGCCGCTTTGCCAGGGCGATGCCAGGGGCATTTTTCTGGACTTCGGCCACGCCTACGATTTGCACGAGCGGGTCTGACGCAAAGATTTCGATCAGCGCCGTACCGCCGCGGCCGGCGCCGATGATCGCCACATGCGTGCCGCTGGGCGCCCGAGCTTTACGTGGTCGTCTGGAAGGTTTGGTCTTGGTTGTCGGCATCGTGACGCCTACTGGCTGAAAGATTGTACCATGTCGTTGACAGGCTGAGCATGGAAGGGTCGAGAGAGGACGAGGGGGGAGAGGGCTGGTCCCGCGGCCTCACCGGTCTCGGCGTTGCTGGGCCAACGTTCTCAGCTCGTCCATGAACTGGTCAATGTCTTTGAATTCGCGGTAGACCGACGCAAAGCGAACATAAGCGACTTGATCCAGCTGATGGAGCTCTTTCATCAGCTCTTCGCCCACGATCCGGCTTTCGATTTCCGTTTCGCCCATTTCCTGAATGCGCTTTTCGATGCGATCCGTTACGGTTTCGATCGTGGCGGTGCTGATGGGGCGTTTTTCGCAGGCTTTTTTGAGACCGGCAAGAATCTTGGAGCGGTCGAAGGATTCCCGGCGTCCGTCCTTTTTCACCACGACGGGGAGGATTTCCTCGACGCGTTCGTAGGTGGTGTAGCGGCGCTTGCAGCCGAGACATTCGCGGCGACGGCGAATGACCTCGCCTTCCTTCGCCATACGCGAGTCGACGACCTTATCTTCGAGTTCATCGCAGAACGGACATTTCACAGGCGGTGATCCTGTCCCATCTGACGCGGGTTAGTAGGTATGAAAGATCGGGAA
The DNA here is from genome assembly GCA_026387665.1 of Nitrospirota bacterium. NCBI lineage: Bacteria > Pseudomonadati > Nitrospirota > Nitrospirota bacterium. The sequence continues at coordinate 149,824 of JAPLLG010000013.1, read as the reverse complement.
GCGATTGCAAAGAGCTTTGGCTTGCGCGCGGACCTTCTCGAGCATCGCGGGATCTTGCCGATGCTGCAGGACCTGGTCGAGCAAATCCACAATCTCTTTCATCTCGGCTTCGCGCATGCCACGGGTCGAGACGATGGGCGTTCCCAGTCTGATGCCGCTGGCCACGGCCGGCGGCTTCTCGTCGTAGGGGACGGCATTTTTATTGACGATAATGCCGGCGGCATCCAGGGCTGCGTCCGCTTCTTTGCCTGTGATGCCTTTGTTCGTCAGGTTCACCAGCATGAGATGCGTATCCGTGCCGCCCGACACAATTTTGTAGCCACGGTCGAGGAGTCCCTGGGCCAGCACCTTCGCATTGGCGATGACCTGCTGCTGGTACCGCGTGAAAGACGGTGAGAGGGCTTCCTTGAAGGCCACGGCCTTGGCCGCGATCACATGCATCAAGGGGCCGCCTTGCATGCCCGGGAAGATGAACTTGTCGACGGCTTTGGCATGCTCCGCCTTGCACATGACGACGCCACCGCGCGGGCCGCGCAGGGTTTTGTGCGTGGTCGTGGTGACAAAGTCGGCATAGGGAACAGGATTGGGGTGGAGGCCCGCAGCGATCAGGCCGGCGATGTGGGCGATATCGACCATGAGATAGGCGCCGACTGATTTGGCGATCTGCTGAAACCGCGGGAAGTCGAGGGTGCGGGCATAGGCGCTGGCGCCCACGACGAGCATGCGGGGCCGGCATTCTTCCGCTAGCTTTTGCACGGCGTCATAGTTGATGGTCTCGGTCTCGCGGTCCACGCCGTAGGAGAAGGCGCGAAACAGGATCCCTGAAAAGTTGACCTTGCTGCCGTGCGTGAGATGGCCGCCTTGGGCGAGGTCCATGCCCAAGATGGTATCGCCGGCCTTGAGCACGGAGAAGTAGGCGGCCATGTTGGCTTGCGAGCCCGAGTGCGGCTGCACGTTCACATGATCCGCGCCGAAAATCTGCTTGCACCGCTGGATGGCCAGATCCTCGACTATGTCCACATGCTGACAGCCGCCGTAGTACCGCTTCCCCGGGTACCCTTCGGCGTACTTATTGGTCATGAGGGAGCCTTGCGCGGCCAAGACGGCGGGGCTGGCAAAGTTCTCCGAGGCGATCAGCAGCAGCTTGTCGCGCTGCCGCTCTTCCTCTGCGGCAATCGCGGCATAGACATCCGGGTCTGTGGCCTTGAGTGCGTCTAAAGAACCGACCGCGTCTTTCATCACAGCTCGTTTCCTCTTAGGCCTCGGCGGGGGCCGCTTCAGCTTCTTGCTTCTTCACGACATGGATTGCGACGGTTGCGGTCACGTCCCGGGGTAGCTTGATCGGGACGGTGACGGTGCCGAGCTCTTTGATCGGCTGGTCCAGCTGGATCTTGCGCCGATCGACCGTAAAGCCTTTTTCCGCCAATGCTTCCGCAATGTCCTTGACCGTGACGGCCCCAAACATCTTGTCGTCCTTGCCGACTTGGGCCTGGATGGTGATGGACACGGCTGAGATGCTTTTGGCGTGGGTTTCGATCTCCGACTTTTCCTTCTTTGCCCGTTCGCCGGCGACGCGCTTGATATGCTCAAACGCCTTGATGCTGCGACTGTCGGCCAGAACCGCTTTTTTGCGCGGAAGCAGGAAATTGCGTGCGTATCCGTTTTTTACATCGATGAGATCGCCGAGATGGCCGACCCCTTCCATCGTCTCTTGCAGAATAACTTTCATGCCCCTAACTCCTTCTGTTGGAAAGGGAGTGAGCATACTGGTGGGGATGAAAAAAGTCAATTCGCGAATGTGGAGTCTTCATTTTCGCAGCGATTACGGCTGTTTCAGGAGGCGCGCGCTCCATGGGGGTCATTTGTGAGGGCCAGTGCGAGTTCTGTCGGTTTGTCCCGTTCTTGCCGGTCATTGCGTTGACATGCCGAGGACCCGATGGTACCGTCCTCGCCCATGCTGAACTTCAGATTTGTGTGTGTGGCGATCGCTCTTAGTTACGGTTTGTTGACCGCACCTCTGGTCCTTGCCGCCTCGCCGGCCGAGCCTCTCAATATCGTGGTGACGATTCCCGTCTTGAAGGATCTGACCGAACAGGTCGGGGGCCCCCATGTCCATGTCACGTCCCTTCTAAGCGGCTATGAAAACGAACATACCTATTCGCCGAAACCGAGCGATTTAGTCGCGGTTCGGAAGGCCCGGCTGCTGTTTGAAGTCGGTATCGGCCTCGAGGTCTGGGTCTCTTCGCTGGTCAAGAATGCCGGCAGTGCATCGCTCCTGGTCGTGACGACCTCTAAGGGCATCGCGCTGCTTCAGGACACAGAACATGCCGGTGAAGGGGGCGAACGAGGCAACCCTCACATCTGGATGGATCCTGAGAATGCCATGGTGATGCTGCAGCACATCGCCGACGCGCTCATTGCGGTTGATCCGGCCCATGCGACGGAGTATCGGGCTAACCAGGCTGCCTACATTCGGAAGCTGGACCAACTGCGAGGGGAATTGAGTGAGCGGGTCGCGCGCGTGGCCGACCGGCGCTTTATCGCCCATCATCCGGCCTGGCCGTACTTCGCGAGACGGTTTGGCTTTCAGATCGTCGGCACGATTCAGCCCCAATCAGGCAGTGAGCCATCGGCGCTCCAGCTGCATGGCTTGATCGCCGCCATCAAAAAAGACCGGATCAAGGTCGTGGTGTCTGAAGTGCAGTTGAGTCGAAGGATTCCCGAGCTCTTGGCGAAAGAGACCGGCGCCCGAGTCGTGGTGCTCACCACGCTTCCCGGAGGCCTTCCGCATACGGAGACCTACCTCGACATGCTTCGTTATAATGTGCTCCAATTGGCCCAGGCGCTGGAAGGACTCTAGTCGAACGTCGCACCGTCCCACAGTCATACAGCCGCGGTCTTGAAGCATGAGGAGACGCGAAGACTTTCGAACGCGATGACCCTCAGACCTCTCACTATGTCGACTCCTATCATACATTTCGATCATGCGACCTTCGGATTTCCCGGCGTCATTGCGCTTGAGGATATTTCGCTCGAGATTCAATCGGGCGAGTTCGTGGGGGTGATCGGGCCCAACGGGTCCGGAAAGACGACCCTCTGCCGCGCAGTCCTCGGGTTGATGGCGCCACTGAAGGGCCACCTGAGAATTTTCGATTGCGCCTGCGACGAACTGCGCTGTCACCATCGGGCCAAGATCGGCTACCTCCCTCAGAAGGGCGTGGTCGATCGTAACTTTCCCGTTACCGTTTTGGAAACCGTCATGATGGGACGGTACGGTGCCCTCGGTCTGTTTACGCGGCCATCGGGGAAGGATCGCAAGATCGCGATGGAAGCGTTGGCGCATGTGGGGATGGAGGACCATCGAGACAGCGCGCTCGGCCACCTCTCCGGAGGCCAACAGCAGCGGGTTTTTATCGCGCGAGCCTTGGCTCAGCAGCCCAAAGTGTTACTGCTTGACGAACCGACGACGGGGCTGGATATCACCACGCAGCATAATGTTGTCGAATTGGTGCGGCATCTCCATGAAGAGTTGGGCCTCACGGTCTTGCTCATCACCCATGACATCAATATGATCCGCTTGCATGTGGATCGGCTCGTGCTCCTCAAGACCCGTCTCTATGCAGCTGGGCCTCCTGCTGACGTTCTGAAGCCGGAGATCCTTAGCCAGGTCTATGGAAAAGATCTGGTGATCACGGAGCGGGACACCATTATCGTTGAAGATTATCACCACCATCATCACTGACCATGCTTGACCTGCTCGCCTACGATTTTATTCAACGTTCTCTCCTGGCAGCCGCGCTTGTTGGCGCCTTGTGCTCGACGATCGGGGTCTTTGTCGTGCTGCGAGGGCTGGCCTTTATGGGGGCCGGCACGGCCCATGCAGCATTTGCGGGAGTCGCGCTGGGTTATCTCATGGGCTGGCCGCCGCTGCTCATGGCTATTCTCTTCGGTCTTGCTACGGTTTGGATCACGGGATGGGTGGAAGAAAAAGGCCGGATGAAACTGGATGTCTCCATTGGCATTCTCTATACCGCGACCATGGCCTTGGCGATTCTCTTCATTGGTCTGATGAAGACCTATAATGCCGAGGTCTACGGCTATTTGTTTGGGAATGTGCTGGCCGTCACCAGCGAGGAGCTCCGCACGATTGCCGGATTGAGCATCGTCGTCATCGGTGCGATCGTGCTTTTTTCGAAAGAGCTCTACTTCATCGCCTTCGACCAGGAAATGGCCGAAGCTTCCGGAGTGCCGGCCCGGAGGATATTTTTTCTCTTGCTGACTCTGGTCGCCCTTACGGTGGTGATTTCACTCAAGACTGTCGGTGCGATCCTCGTGTTTGCGATGATCCTGATCCCCGCATCCACCGCCTACCAGCTGACGCATAGTCTCTCGACGTTGACCTGGTATTCGGTCTGCATTGGCATTGCCTGCTCAGTCGGGGGAGTGCTGATCTCTTCGTATTGGGATATCCCATCCGGTCCTGCCATTGTGTTGCTTGCCACGCTGTTCTTTTTTGTCGCGGTGCTTCTGTCCCCCAAGAGGCAACGCCGTACCCTTGCCAGCAGCTAAAGAGCCATTCGGCAAGATTTGCGCGGTTCATTGGCAGAGAAGAGCGAGAGAGCTTAGAAGAGAGGAAGCTATTCCTGGCGGTCCTGTTTGGATCTGGCCCACACCATCCCGGTCTGTTCCTTCGAACTGAAACCGAGCTTTTCGTAAAAACCTGGCATGCGGGTGCAGAGCCAGAAGAGCTCGACTTTCTTGAGGCGGGGGTGGTGAAGGATCCGCTGGACGATATCAGCGCCGACGCCCTGGCCCTGGTAGGCCTTGTCGACGATGACATCCCAGATGGTCGCCCGGTAGACATAGTCCGTTAAGACCCGCCCGAATCCGATCAGCACGTCACCGTCCCAGGCCGTCACGGCCACATCGGTGTGACGCAACATTTCACGTGCGTCTTCAAGGGTCCGTCCTTTGGCCCAAGGGGCTTGCTGGTAGAGGCGGACGAGCTTGGCAGGATCGAGGTCTTTCTTCTCGGCGAAGGTGATGGCGGGCTTGAGGGTTGGGGGCATCTTGTACTAGATTATCTCCTGGCTACAGTAATTTAAAACACGCGGAGTGTACGAGGAACATTATGACAACGCAAGTCCGTAGCTGCCCCAAGTGTTTTCAGCTCATGTGGCTCACCGGGGAGCAGTATGAACTCCTCGACGAGACGACCATTCGAGCCACGTGCCCTCACTGCCGATCAGTCGTTCGCTTCGCGCTTGTTTCGCAGGGGGCCAACGCAGCCGGCCCCAAGATGGGCCACTGACCGCTTTGCGAGTGCTGGGTTCTGAGTTTAGAGTTGAGATCAAACTCAGCACTTCCAGCTCAGCACTCTCATCACATTCCCCGCCCTGCCCCGTCCAGTTCCGGCTTATTACCCGGCAGAATTTTATTCAGCGTCGCTCGATATTCGCCGGTGCGTTTTTCATCGATCCGTCCGATTTCGATTTCCTTGTCTCGCTGCATTCGCTCCAGATGGTCGAGTACTGCGAGGAGAGGCTGGACGGAGCCGAGGAGTCGGCCGACCTCGAAGGCTTCCAACGATTCGACAAATAATCCGTTCAGGCCCTTGTAGGCAGTTCCGGCACTCTGGCTCCGGAACCGGGAGACGATGTCTTCGTACTCCTCGACCGCTTCGAACTTGGGCTTTACCCCGGTCGGCACAGCCGACAGGTGAACGATCGGCGGCAGTTTGGCTGCATACACTTTCAAGTGGGCAACCAAGCCTCCTATGGCGTCGAGTACATCGGCGGTTTGCATAGAGTCATCCTTCGAGGGGGCATTGCTTACGCCAAGTTGAGGGGCCTGTCAAGATTTCTTCGTGCCGGGAGGAGGCGTAAGTCCGTCGAGCGCCTGAAACACCTCTTCCATATCGGAGGGGAGGGCTTTTGTATATTCATGAAATTCACCGGTCGAGGGGTGCTTGAACCCCAGGGTCCTAGCGTGGAGCATCACGCGGGGAATCTCGACTCCTTCGACGTCGCAGACTCTCTTTCCTCCATAGGTCTGATCTCCCAGAATTGGATGGCCCAGAGAGGTCAGGTGGACGCGGAGCTGGTGTGTCCTGCCTGTGCGTGGATACAAGAGCACATGAGCTGCCAGTTTGCCGAAGCGATGGTCGACCTTGTATTCCGTCACGGATTCCTTGGGACGCGCCGTATGGGCGGAGAATTTTTTCCGTTCTTTCTTATCACGGCCGATGGCCAGATCGATCAACCCATGACCTTTTTTCGGCACGCCTAAGATCAGCGCTTCGTAGACCCTGGTGATCGTGTGATGTTTGAATTGAGCGGACAGGGCACGATGGGCCTCATCGGTCTTGGCGATCACCATTACCCCGGAGGTGTCCTTGTCCAGCCGATGGACCAGCCCAGGCCGTTCTTTCCCCCCGATCGTCGACACTGTGCCGCCGGAGGTTTGGAAATGGTGGAGGAGAGCATTGACCAGGGTGCCGGCCCAATGGCCCGGCGCAGGATGGACGACCAAGCCGGATGGTTTGTTCAGGAGCAGCAACACATCGTCCTCGTAGAGGATTTCCAGGGGGATGGCCTCGCCTTTGAGGTCGAGCGGCTCTGCTTTGGGAATGTCGAAGGCAATGCTGTCGCCTGGCTTGATCTTTTGGCTGGGCTTGACGACCTGACCGTTGATCCGCACGCGCCCTTGCCCGATCAGCCGTTGTAGGGCCGACCGCGATAATTTCGGCTCGCGATTGACCAGAAAGACATCCAACCGTTTGGGCTGCTCACCGGCCGTCACGACAAACTCTGTCACCATAGATACATTGCCCTCACCAGTTCGTTGAGGCCACGCTACTGTAGCGAGCGGCGCAATTGCAATTGGAGGCTTGTCGATCCGGCTCCCTCGTCTTTGGCTGGGGCAAAGCTACTGTCCGCAAGGTTGATCCGATGCAGGAGGGAGAAAACTATGTGATGGGTGGACCGCCTCATGAAGGGTCTGCGCGTTCGTTGTTGCTTCCGGATTTTTCTGTCAGGACTCAAGGACGTGTTTTTGGCTTCGTTGGCCTTGTCCGAGGCGGGAGTGGTTGTCCCGCAGATTGCTTGAGTTTAGCGATTTCTCGTTCCTGATCCTCAATCTTTTGCTTCAGTCGATCGACTTCTTTCTGCAAGGTGAGAAGGGGGTCTTTCTGGCTTGGCTCTTTCTTGCTTGTGACTGTATTGGATGGGGAGGCGTTTTCAGACTGAGGCGCTTTGGGCATTGAGGCGGTTGGCTGTGGGGGCGACGCGATAGGCAAACGGAGAAAAGCCAGGAAGGCCTGGTGGTCGAGCACCAACTCACTGGCTGATGCAGCATGGCCGCCGGACCAGTTTGGTTCTGTGCCCATCGTAAATCGCGGTGATTCAAACTGCAGGCTCCCCCTTGTTCCCCTCATGGAGCGGAGGGGGTTGGCTGAGACCATTTTCACGTCAGGATTTTCCGCCGAGCCTGGCTCTTGGTGATTGGCCAGTATGATGTGTAAGCGGCCATTCTTTATGAAGAGACCGCCTGATGTGATCGCGTTGCCAGATGGTTCTGTCAGATGAAAGGATAGCCACTCGTGGGGGCGGGCCGTCCGAAACGCATTTTGGATAGCCGGGGCGAGCCGGTTGATGTCTTCCTGTGAGAACACCGGCCGTGGGGGTTTGGCTGTATCCAGGATCCCTCGTTGCTCTTCGAGGAGGAGCCGGCTGAGAATGGCGGAGAGTTCCTCCGTCGTCCAGGTTGCCGGATGGTCATAGCGATGGTCTGATGAGGGGCTGGTTTCCTGATAGGAATCCAGTCTGACGAACCAGGATGGTTCGGTCTGCACGGGACGGCTTATGATGGGCGGGCCTGCGCAGCCCAGACAGAGCAGCAAGGTCGCGGCGAGAGCGATCTTGCTCCAGGGGAATGATCCCGGCATTCTGTTGCGCTTCTGAGGATGGGTGGTCACGAGTCGAACATAATGGAGGGGCTCTCAGCAGTCAAGATGGCAGAGGTCCGTGACCCTGCATCTTGAACTGAGGCAGGAACTCCGTGGAGTCTGCTGTTGTGCTGTTGGATGATCTGAGAGGGACGTCAGTGGCCGGTCTTGCGGGCTCGGTCGGCGATCTTTTTGCGGAGACGGGCTTTTTCAAGACTGATTTCTGCTTCTTTGACTTCGGAGGGGAGGCCGCCGGCCTTGAGTCGTTCTTCGGCCTTCTCGAAGGCAGCCTGAGCCCGCTCCACGTCGATGTCTTCAGCCTTTTCGGCGATCTCGGCCATGATGGTCACTTTGGTCGGTGTGACTTCTGCGTAACCCCAGAGGACCGCCATATGGTTGGTCTGGTCCCCGACGCGATAGCGAAGCTCGCCGATACGCAACGTAGAAAGGAAATGGCAATGTCCCGGCAAGACGCCGAACTCACCCTCTGAGCCCGGTGCGATGACCTCATCCACCTGCTGGCTCAAGAGCAACTTATCCGGCGTCACCACTTCTAGTAAAATCTTCCCAGCCATCTTCTTCCTATTTCCTTACTTCACTCAGAAAGCGGGAGGAGCGATGCGTCCTCCCCTGCGCGCGTCCAACGAGGGTCTTCCGAGACCGCGCGTTGCGCGAGCAAGGAGGACGCTCGGTTCACCCGCTGCTTATACCTTCACTCCCATTTTCTCCGCCTTGGCAATCACTTCTTCGATCGGGCCGACCATGTAGAAGGCCTGTTCTGGGAGGTGATCGTATTTGCCGGCGAGAATCTCCTTGAAGCTCCGGACCGTGTCCTTGAGCTTCACGTACTTGCCCGGCGAGCCGGTAAAGGCTTCGGCGACATGGAACGGCTGTGACAGGAAGCGCTGAATCTTTCGCGCCCGGGCCACCGCCATCTTGTCGTCTTCCGATAATTCGTCCATGCCGAGAATGGCGATAATGTCCTGGAGGTCCTTGTACCGCTGCAAGACGGATTGCACGCCGCGCGCGACTTTATAATGATCCTCGCCGATGACTTGGGGATCGAGAATACGGGAGGTGGAGTCGAGCGGATCGACAGCTGGATAGATACCCAGCTCAGCTAACTGGCGCGACAACACGGTGGTCGCGTCCAAGTGGGCGAAGGCCGTGGCTGGCGCCGGGTCGGTCAGGTCGTCGGCCGGCACGTAGATGGCCTGGACCGAGGTGATCGATCCGCGCTTGGTCGAGGTGATGCGTTCTTGGAGTTGTCCCATTTCGGTCGAGAGGGTCGGCTGATAACCGACGGCGGATGGCATACGACCGAGCAAGGCAGACACTTCAGAACCGGCTTGGGTAAACCGGAAGATGTTGTCTACGAAGAGCAGCACGTCCTGGTTCTCTTCGTCACGGAAATATTCTGCGACGGAGAGTCCGGTTAAGGCGACGCGCAGACGGGCTCCCGGCGGCTCGTTCATCTGTCCATAGACCAACGAGACTTTGGACTTGCTGAAGTCCTTGGGATCGATGACCTTCGACTCCTGCATTTCGTGCCAGAGGTCGTTACCCTCACGGGTCCGCTCACCGACGCCGGCGAACACGGAGTAGCCACCATGGTGCAAGGCGATGTTGTTGATGAGCTCCATAATGATGACGGTCTTGCCGACACCGGCGCCGCCGAAGAGGCCGACCTTGCCGCCCTTGCTGTAGGGCTCTAGAAGGTCGATGACCTTGATGCCGGTTTCGAGGACTTCGGTCTTGGTGTCCTGATCTTCGAGTCTCGGCGCAGGCCGGTGAATGGGATAGGTCTTTGCCGTTTTGATCGGGCCCATCTCGTCGACCGGCTCGCCCAACACGTTCATCAGTCGGCCCAATGTTTCGCGGCCAACCGGCACAGAGATCGGCGCTCCGGTATCATGCACATCCATCCCGCGTGTGAGACCGTCGGTCGTGGACATCGCGATCCCGCGGACGCGGTTTTCACCGAGATGCAGCGCGACTTCAAGCGTGATGCGGACGGCGGGGGTGCCGGTGGCTTTATTCTCGTCCTGAATTACTTTGATGGCGTTGTAAATGTTTGGTAGTTGTCCGGGAGGAAACTCCACGTCGACGACCGGTCCAATGACCTGAATGACTTTTCCTATGCTCACGGCTCACTCCTTCTTCAACGTGGCGGACTATTTCAGCGCTTCGGCGCCGCCGACGATATCCATCAGTTCTTTAGTAATCGCGGTCTGGCGGGTCTTGTTGTAATGCAAGGTCACTTTCTTGATCAGTTGTCCGGCGTTGCGCGTCGCACCGTCCATGGCCGCCATGCGGGCGCCATGTTCCGCCGCGGCCGATTCCAGCAGAATGCGAAACGTCTGCGTCTGGAAATGTTTCGGAATAAAGACGTTTAAGAGTTCGGCTTCGTCCGGCTCATAGAAGTAGCTGCCTCCGGTCGTGCCTTCCGCCTGCGCGGCTCCGAACTCGGCTGCGGCATCGACGGGGAACAGTTTCTCCACGATCACGCGCTGCTGAATGGCGGATTTGAACTCGTTATAGACGATGTAGAGTTCGTCGAATGTGCCCTTGACGAAGTGGTCGGTCAGGTCGCTGCCGATATCGATGGCATGTTCGAACGTGAGCTTATCGAAGATGCCGGTCCACTCTTGCCTGATCGGCCAGGTGCGGCGACGAAAATAATCGCGCCCCTTACGTCCCACGATGCTCAAGTTGACTTGTAATCCACGGGCTTCGCATTCCCGCACGAACTCCGAACTCTTCCGCACGATATTGCCATTGAATCCGCCGCACAGCCCGCGATCGCTCGTGATGACGAGGACTTCGACTTTTTTGCCTTCGCGTTTTTGCAGCAGAGGGTGGGAGGCCCGGTTTACACGTTGGCTTAAGTTGCTGAGCACGCCACGCATTTTCAGGGCATAGGGCCTGGCAGCCAGAATGCGGTCCTGCGACCGTTTCAGCTTGGCCGCGGCCACCATCTTCATGGCCTTGGTAATCTTCTGCGTATTTTTAAACGCCGCAATTTTACGACGTAGTGATTGAAGGCTCGGCATGGTTTCTTGGCTTTCAGCAATCAGGCTTTCGCGTTCAGCTCAAGGCTGAAGGCGAGGCGCTGCGGCTACTTGGCGCCGTATCCCATCTTCTGTTTAAAGGTCGCGATGATTTCTTTCAGTCTGGCGCCAACCTTGTCGTCGATTTTTCCGATGCTGGCGATTTCTTTTTTCAGTTCGGGATGGTGCTGTTGGACATAGTGCAGCAGGTCGGCTTCAAACTGTTGCACTTTGTCGACGGCGACATCGTCCAGGTATCCGTTGACGCCGGAGTAAATCGACAGCACTTGATCGGCCACCGGCATGGGCTTGTATTGTCCCTGCTTGAGCAATTCCACCATGCGCACGCCGCGCGCGAGCTGCATCTGGGTCGCTTTATCGAGTTCGCTGCCGAACTGCGAGAAGGCCGCCATTTCGCGGTATTGCGCAAGGTCGAGCCGAAGGGTACCGGCCACCTGCTTCATGGTCTTGATCTGGGCCGAACCTCCGACGCGGGAGACGGAGAGACCGACGTTAATCGCGGGGCGGATACCGGAGTAGAACAGATCGCTCCCGAGATAGATCTGTCCATCGGTGATCGAAATGACGTTGGTCGGAATATAGGCGGATACGTCGCCGGCTTGCGTTTCAATGATGGGCAATGCGGTGAGGCTTCCCCCTCCGAGCGCATCACTGAGTTTGGCCGCGCGCTCCAATAACCGGGAGTGCAGATAGAACACGTCGCCAGGATAGGCTTCGCGGCCCGGCGGACGACGGAGCAAGAGAGACAACTGGCGATAGGCCACGGCATGCTTGGAGAGATCATCGTAGACGATCAGGGCATGCTTGCCGTTATCCCGGAAATATTCGCCGATGGCTGCGCCGGAGAAGGGCGCCAGGTACTGCATGGGCGCCGCATCGCTTGCGGTGGCCGCCACCACGATGGTGTATTCCATCGCGTGGTTCTCTTCGAGCGTCTTGACGACGCGAGCCACGGTTGAGCGTTTCTGCCCGATGGCAACATAGATGCAAAATACGTTGAGGCCCTTTTGATTGATGATCGTATCGACGGCGATGGCGGTCTTGCCGGTCTGCCGGTCGCCGATGATCAACTCACGCTGGCCGCGGCCGATAGGGATCATGGCATCAATGGCCTTGATCCCGGTCTGCAGGGGTTCGCGCACGGACTGGCGCGTGTTCACGCCGGGGGCCACGACTTCGATGCGGGATGAGAGGGTTGAATTGATCGGACCCTTGCCGTCGATGGGCTGGCCGATGGCGTTGACCACACGGCCGATTAAGGCTTCGCCGACCGGAACCTCTGCAATGCGTCCCGTGCGCTTGACCGGATCGCCTTCCTTGACCCCGACGTCATCGCCCATGAGGACGGCGCCGACATTGTCTTCTTCCAGGTTGAGCGCGATCCCGTAGAGGCCGCCTGGGAACTCGAGCATTTCGCCGGCCATCGCGCCGTCCAGACCATAGACCTTGGCGATGCCGTCTCCGACCTGGATGACGGAGCCGGTCTCCTTGACGTCGACCTGTTTGTCGAAGCCTTTGATCTTTTCTTTGATAATCGAACTGATTTCTTCTGCCTTGATCTGCATGGCTACTCCTTAGTCAACAAACTCTGCATCGCTTGTAACCGCCCACGGACGGTGCTATCGACCACCGTGCTCCCGAGCTGAATCTGAACGCCGGCGAGATGGCGGGCATCCGTGTGAAAGGTCACGTCAACCTGACGCTTGAGCATCTCGCGTAAACGAGTGCTGATTCGATCTTGTTCCGCTGAGGGCAGGGCCGCCGCGGAGGACACGGTAATTTGCTGGGTGCCTTTCGACGCATCGGCAAGCTTGGCGAAGGCCTCGGCGATTTCCGGGAGAAAGCCGACGCGATTCTTTTTCACCAACTGCGCGAGAAAGGTTTTTCCGACCGGCGGGCATCCCAGGCGTGAACCAAGTTCTGCGAGGACGGCGATCTTTTCTTCGGCGCCGAAGCTCGGCGAGGCCACGACATGGCGTAGCGAAGCGGAGTCCTTGATCGCGTCCCCCAGCCCCGTCAGTGCGGTGCGGGTCGATTCAATCGTGGATGCGTCGAGTAGCTCAAAGAGCGCCTGTGCGTAACGTCGCGCAACTGCTGTCTTTATCACTATGCTGGTCCGTTCGTTCTTCTTTTTGGCAAAAAGGAAACCTTCGTGCGTGTGCACGAAAAGTGGCGCGCCAAGTTAGCATTGGCAACGGAGAACTGTCAATACGATGCTGTGGGCGCGAAAGAAGTTAGAACGACTGGATGATGCCGCCGCCGAGCACGCGATCTTCTCGATAGAAGACTGCGGACTGTCCCGGGCTCAAGGCGCGCTGTGGCTCGTGGAAGAGAATGCGAAGGGCGCCATCTGAAAGGGGCTGGAGGGTGGCAGGGGCTGCAGGCGTGGCATAGCGGACCTTCACCGTTACGTCCGTTGCGCCGGTGAGTAGGGTGGGGTCGAAGAGATTCAGGTCCGCGACATCGCATTGATCGCGGCGCAGCGACTCTTCCGTCCCGAGGACAACCGTATTGGTGGCGGGCTGGACTTGCTGCACGTATAGCCTGCGGCCTGTCGCAATTCCGAGGCCCCGTCGTTGGCCTGGTGTATAGAAGGCGACCCCTTCGTGATCACCTAAATGTCGTCCCTCTTCGTCCACGAAGGCCCCGGACTTTTTGGCCGCAGGGGCTTCTTTCTCGATGAAAGTCCGGTAATCGCCATGGCTCACGAAGCAGATTTCCTGGCTTTCCTTCAATTCGTCGACAGGAAGGCCCAGGGCTTCCGCTTCCTTCCAGACATCGGCTTTTTGCATGGCCCCTACGGGAAAGAGCAAGCGAGAGAGCCAGGGCTGACGGAGGCGATAGAGAAAGTAGCTTTGGTCTTTCTTGGGATCGGTCGCCCGGTGGAGCGTCGGGAGGCCTTGGGATTCGCCAATGCGGACATAGTGGCCGGTGGCGACATAATTGATCCCGCGGGCATCCGCCAGTTCGATGAGACCGCGCAGTTTCACGCGCTCATTGCACCGGACGCAGGGATTGGGTGTGGTGCCATCGAGGTACCCGGCTAGAAAGTCGTCGATGACACCGGTCCGAAAGGTTTGCCTGGTGTCGACGACCTCATGCGGAATTTTCAAGGTTTGCGCTACGTAGCGGGCGATGCCGACTTTGCAGCAGCCGCGCTCCTCCCATTTTTTGGAGGCCGCCACCGTTTCGTCTTCATGTTCCCAGACCTGAAGCGTGACGCCCTGGACATCGTAGCCCTGGCGAACCAGGAGCGCTGCCGCAACGGAGCTGTCCACCCCACCGCTCATGCCGAGAAGAACTGTTGGACGAGTCATGGGGGCTATTGTACTGAGTGGGCAACGAAAGGGCTAGGGGGCTGGCCGTTAATGCGAGGATGCGGCAAGACCGTGGGGCGTGCCGATCGGCACGGCACGGTCGTCATGCAGGTGCTGGATGCCCATATCGCAGGTGCCTTGGAATTGCGAGCCCTCCTCGATGGCGATCACCGGGGTGCGGATCTCGCCGACCAGCAGGCCGGGCTTCAGAATCTGAATTTTCTCCGTGGCGGTGATCGTGCCGTTGATCTTGCCGCTATTGATGAGTGTGCCGGTCGATATGAGGCCCTTGATCACCGCATGCTCGCCGACGATCAGCGTCCCGATGATGTGGAGTTCGCCCTCGACGCGACCATCGATCTGAACGGTGCCGGTGAACGTCATCACGCCTTTGAAGTTCATGCTCTTGGCCATGAGCGTGAAGTTCTCGTCGGCGGATTCGGCGTGCTGGCCCCATTCCTTCATTGCCCACATCATGGCCTCCTGCGGCGCGGGCGGACCGCGCATAAGCCATTACCAGGGCGAAGGCATGAGGGCAATATACCTAGGTATATACGTGATCTAAGCATTCGCACGTTTCAATTCCGGCTGCGCGATGACGCCAACCTCGCGCGCCGGGATTTCCCGGGGAAGCGCGTGCGCTGCGCGAACCATTTCAAGGTCGCCATTGAACAGCACGCCGTCTTCTACGGACAGGACGGGCGTCTTCACGCTTCCGCTCACCACCGCCGGGTCGCGGAGCTTCACGCGCTCTTTGGCCACGATATCGCCGGTGATCTTTCCCTTGCAGATGATCGTTCCGGCCGTGATTTTGGCCTGAATGACGGCATTTTCCCCCACCAGCAGTATGCCGTCCGTGTGAATTTCCCCGTTGAGATAGCCGTCAATTCTGACCGTGCCGCTATAGGTGATGGTGCCGTTGAACTCGACGCCTTTTCCGACGAAGGCAATAATGCCCCCGGCATCTTTGGTCGCTGGGTTGGTTGTGAGATCCGTGATGTCGTCCCGTTCCTGTTCGACCGAATTCTGCACGTCTTGTTTCACGTCCCACATAATGAGTGCGCCTCCTCGAGTTAGTGCCAGTGTTTCACCGTGACCGCGATCCTGTATGCTTATATAGGATAGACGGTACGGACGAGCTGAATCATGAGTAAGAGAGCAATAAATATGCCCTCGCCAGCACGAGTGTTAAGGGCAGGAACGGGTGTGAATTAGCTCAGAAGGGTTTCAAGAATTCCGTCGAGCTCAGGCGGTGAGAAGTAGTGAATGACAATTTTCCCGCCGCGTCTGCCTTTTTGGATCGAGACCTTGGTGCCCAATCGTTTTTGCAGCCGCTCCTCGACGTCGAACCAGGGCGTCCGGCGGAGCTCTTTGGTCTTGCGATTCTTCGCAACTGGCGAGGCTTCTACGAGTTTTTCCGTCTCTCTCACCGATAATGTTTTGGTGACCACGAGCTTGGCGACCCGAAGCTGCTCACTTGGGTTCGAAAGACCAAGAATGACCTTCGCATGGCCCATGGAAAGCTGGTTCAGTTCGATGAGCTGTTGAACCTCTGAGGGCAGATTGATGAGGCGTACGATATTGGCGATGGAGGATCGTTCACACCCGACTCGTTGCGCAATTATGTCCTGCGTAAGCCCAAATTCGTTCATCATCCGATGGTAGGCCCTGGCCATTTCCATGGGGTTCAGGTCTGCCCGTTGAAGATTTTCCACCAGCGCCAGGACGACAGATTCTTCATCGCCGCAATTGCGAATGACCGCTTGAATCGTGTCGAGTCCCGCATCTTTTGTCGCGCGCCAGCGTCGTTCACCGGAAATGAGTTCGTAGATTCCGTCGCCCTTGCGGCGCACCAAAATTGGCTGCAACAATCCGCTTTGCTTCAGTGAGGCCGTGAGTTCCGCCAGTTCCTGCGGGGCAAACGTTTGTCTCGGCTGATACCGGTTGGGCACAATCGCATCGACCCGCAGATGCTGAATATCCGGCATGTCCGGGGTGGATGCAGGTTTGGCCGCAGGCAACAATGCGTCGAGCCCTCTACCGAGCGCTTTCTTCTCCATGACTCACAAACTCCTTGGCTAAAGACAAATAGGCCTGCGCCCCTGCCGACGCGACGTTATACAACATGGCCGGACGGCCGTAACTTGGAGCCTCGGCGAGCGTCACATTGCGGGGGATTACGGTGCTGTAGACGACGTCTTTGAAATGTGCGCGAACCTGCTCAACTACTTGACGCGCCAACGTATTCCTCGCATCAAACATTGTCAAGACGATCCCCTCCAGCTGGAGATCCTGGTTGAATGATTGGCGGACTCGTTCGATGCTGCCGACCAATCGGCTGAGCCCTTCCATCGCATAGTACTCACATTGAACCGGGACTAAAATGGTGCGGGCTGCGACGAGGGCGTTTACCGTCAGGATTCCCAATGTCGGTGGACAGTCGAGGAAGATGACGTCGAACAATGGCTCGATGTTTCGCAGGAATCGCTGAAGCAGTTTTTCTCGGTCTTCAACGTTCACCAGCTCTATTTCTGCCCCGGACAGGTCGGCATTTGCCGGCAAGAGCGACAGACCATTCACTTCGGTGGCGAGTACCGCGTCCTGGAACTTCACTTCATTGACCAGACAGTTATAGATCGTGGCTTGTAAGGACCTTGGGTCAACCCCTAGCCCGCTGGTGGCATTCCCTTGCGGGTCCATATCTATAAGGAGGACTCGTTTCCCCAGCAGCGCGATGCCAGCGGCAAGGTTCACGGCCGTGGTCGTCTTACCAACGCCACCCTTTTGATTCGCGATCGCAATAATTTTTGTCATTATGAGATTAAGTCGATCCTGTTCCACGTGGAACATAGACGTATGCATTTGATTGTATTATGAATTATTATTTTCAAGCACTGCAATAACTCTTTTCCCGGATGCTTGCGGCAAGAGAAAAGTTGTTTCTTTAACGAGATGAAATCCATCGCCAAGTTCATGATTTTGGATTGCTTCTGCTCGGTACAGGACGACTTTCCCTCTTGGGGCCAATAAGCTAGGAGCATGTTTTCTTATGTCTTCAAACTTCAATGCTCGTAGGACAATCATGTCAACAGTCGGATAAAGATGTTTTTTGGCATACTGTTCGATAGTACCATCAAATGTTGATATTCCGCGAAGTTTCAAGAGGCCAATTACCGAATTAAGAAATGAGCATTTTTTTTGAACTGGCTCAATGAGAACCAGCTGAAGGTCTGGCCTCATAATTTTCAGTGGAATGCCGGGAAATCCCCCGCCAGACCCCACATCAAGCACTAGGGCCTGTTCAGGAAAATTTGTCGCAACAAGCGCAGCAAGTGAATCAATGAAGTGTTTGATGATAATTTCGCTAGGTTCGACGATCGCAGTGAGATTAATCGTCTTATTCCACTCAATAAGTTGAGCAAGGTAACGTATGAATTGCTCGACTTGAACGCCCCCTATAGTAGTCAGACCGATTTCTTTTGCGGCGCTAACTATGAGTGCATGTAATTCTTGTTCATGTTCCACGTGGAACAATTACGTGAATCAGCAGATGAGGTCAAGACATTCCGGTGCTGGCCGAAAAATCTCAGTATTTATGGGTTTAAGGCGAGAGCTGTAAAAGATTATTCCGGTTGGATTCCCCCCTGTGTCTTTCGAGTGCTACAAGGAGAAGAGAAATTGCCGCTGGCGTGATTCCTGAAATTCTCGAGGCTTGACCAATGGATGCCGGGCGTACTTTCTTTAACTTTTCGCGAACCTCCCGTGAAAAGCCAGTTGTTTTATCGTAGTCGAAGCCGATGGGAATGGGCTTCGACTCAAGCTTTTTGAACCGCCCTATCTGTTGGAGCTGCCGTTTAATGTACCCGGAGTACTTGATTTGAAGCTCTATTTCTTCATATGTTTCAATGTCTTGCACTGAATCAATCTCAAGCGCTTCCAAAAGAGTCTTATAGCTAACACCCTGCCGCCGTAATAGCTGGGCAGCGGTGCAGGGCCCTGATATCTCTTCGATCTGAGCCTTCAATAAACGTTCACGAACGACTTCCGTGAGCCTAGGCCGAAACTCTTCGAGCCGTACCAACTCTGATTCAATGGCTTCTTGTTTGATCTGAAATTTGGCATAGACCTCATCGGAGATCAGGCCGGCCTTTTGTCCAATATCAGTTAATCGAAGGTCCGCATTCCCATGGCGCAGCAAGAGGCGGTATTCTGCCCGCGAGGTGAACATACGATAGGGCTCACGCGCGTCCTTTGTAATGAGATCGTCAATTAAAACACCAATATAGGCCTGTGATCGATCCAGCACCAAGGGAGGCTCTCCGCGCAGTTTCAAGACTGCATTGATCCCGGCCATGAGACCTTGAGCCGCCGCCTCTTCATAGCCGGATGTCCCGTTGATCTGTCCCGCATGGTAAAGACCGGCCAAGAGCTTGGTCTCCAGAGTCTGGTGCAATTGCCGTGGCGGAAAGTAATCATATTCGATCGCATAGCCAGGCTTGAGCATGGTGGCCTGTTCTAACCCTGGAATCGTTTTGAGCATGGCGGCTTGCACATCTACCGGGAGACTGGTGGATATGCCGTTGGGATAAAATTCCCTGCTTTCCAGTCCTTCCGGTTCGATAAAGATCTGGTGCCGCTCTTTATCGGCGAAACGGACGACCTTATCTTCGATCGAGGGACAATAGCGGGGCCCCACGGACTCAATGATGCCGCTGTAGAGCGGCGACCGGTCCAGGTTGCGTTGGATCAACTCGTGGGTTGCGCGACTGGTGTGAGTCAAATGACAGGGAAGCTGCCGGTTCACAATTCGGTCAGTCCGATACGAGAAGGGCGGCGGCGGATCATCGCCCGGTTGCGGTGCCATGACGGAAAAGTCGATGGTGGCCCCGTCCAAGCGAGGAGGCGTGCCGGTTTTGAGACGGCCCACTTCGAATCCCAGGTCGCGCATACAGTCTGATAGGTGTTCAGCCGAGGCCTCACCGGCCCGTCCGGCAGGGAAGTGGTTCAGGCCGATATGGATAAGTCCCTTAAGGAATGTGCCTGATGTCAGGATGACGGCCTTCGCCGAGATGTGCTCGCCGCGGCCGGTCACGACGCCCGTAATCGTACCGGCATGCGTCAGTAAGCGATCGACCGTGCCCTCGCCTATCGTGAGTCCCGGCTGCAGCCGCAACGTTTGTTGCATGGCCTCCCGGTACAGTTTCTTGTCGCATTGGACGCGGAGGGCTCGCACCGCCGGGCCTTTGCTCGTGTTGATGAAACGGAACTGGATGCCGGCTTGATCCGTATTCCGCGCCATCTCCCCGCCCAGCGCATCGATTTCTTTGACGAGGTGGCCCTTGGCGATGCCCCCGATTGCCGGGTTGCAGGACATCTGCGCGATGCGGTCGTGCTCCATCGTGAGCAGCAGGGTTCGCGCACCCATGCGCGCCGCAGCCAAGGCGGCTTCGCAGCCTGCATGGCCTCCCCCGACGACAATGACGTCAACCGCCTGTTCCACGTTCACACGCTCCTACTTGCCGATACAGAATTCTGAAAAGATCTGCGCCAAAATTTCGTCCGTCGTAATGGCCCCGGTAATTTCTCCGAGCGCGTCGGCTGCGGCTCGCACATCGATCGAGACGAGCTCACCGGCCATTCCGCCTTGCACGGACTCAAGAGCCTGGCTCAAGGATTCACCGGCCCGGTGCAATGCATCGCGATGCCGCACGTTCGTGACCGTGACGCTCTCCGCCGCCTCAAAGCCTCCGGAGACCAGCTGAGCACGAAGAGCCGACTTCACCGTTTCCACTCCCAGACCAGTCTTTGCCGAAATAGGATAGGTCGGGTGGCCCACCAGTGCGGCCTCCGTTGCCAGGGTCTGGGCAAGATCCGCCTTGTTCAGCGCCACGACATGCTTGCGATCGCGGACCGACTGCAAGAGGTTACGATCATCGTTCGTGAGAGGAGCAGTTCCATCCAGTACCACTAACACAAGATCGGCTTCGTCTTGCGCAGTGCGCGTCCGCTTGATCCCTTCCCGTTCGACGAGATCGTCCGTGTCCCGCAGCCCCGCCGTATCAATCAACCGAATCATCACTCCGTGAAGATCGATGGACTCCTCGATCACATCCCTCGTCGTTCCGGCAATGGCCGTCACAATGGCGCGTTCTTCTCGCAACAGACGGTTCAGCAAGCTGGATTTTCCGACATTCGGGCGTCCGAGAATGACGACGCGCGCCCCCTCCCGCAAGATCCGCCCCTCCTGCGCGGTGGCCTCGAGTTTTTGAACCACGGCATGGGCGCCTCGCACGATACGCACCAGCTCATCCCGTTGCAGAAAGGCGATATCTTCATCCACAAAATCGATCCCCGCCTCTACATGGGCCAGCAGGGTGAGGAGCGAGGACCTGGCCTGATCCACTTCGCGGGCGAGTTCACCCCGTAGATGGCGTTGGGCGATGTGGAGTCCGGCAGTCGATGTGGCCCTGATGGTATCGAGGACCGCTTCCGCCTGGGACAGATCCAGCCGTCCGTTGAGGAACGCCCGCTTCGTAAACTCTCCCGGCTCCGCCATCCGTGCGCCTGATTCGACACAGACCCTGCAGATCAGTTCCAGCACCAAAGCTCCGCCATGCGACTGAATTTCGACCACATCTTCTGCGGTAAATGAGCGGGGCGCCTTCATGTAGACCACGAGCGCTTCGTCGAGCAGGCCAGCAGCCTGCGTCCGATCGTGATCGAGCGCATGATCGTTCCGCTTGTCCGCTGCGGGAATCACCAGATCGGCGAGATAGAGCCTGTGCGAGGAGACCGATGTCAGGGGGCGATTGGAACGTAATCGAACGACCTGGGAGGCGACAGTGAGCGATTGGGGGCCGCTCAGACGAACGATCCCGATGCCGCCCTCGCCTGCGGGGGTGGCAATGGCACAGATCGTATCCTCAAGTCCTCCCTGCATGACGACTCTTTCGCTCTGCGCTGTTCCCCCGGCGCAGGCTCTGGATCCTGGGGGCGGTTATGACTTCGCGCTGCTCTGCTCAGGCCCTGCCAAGATGAGGGTTTTGTTGCGAAACAGAAACCGGTCCGTAAACACTTGCTGGGAGATGGTTAGGACATTGTTCGTCAGCCAATACAAGACCAGGCCCGCGGGAAAATTGACGAACAGGAAGGTCATGAACACCGGGAGCACCAACATGATCTTCGCCTGTGTCGGATCCATCGTGGTGGGCGTGATCTTCTGCTGGATCACCATGGTCGCTCCCATGATCACCGGCAACACATAGTAGGGATCCTGCACCGACAAGTCGGTAATCCAGAGCATGAAGGGCGCCTGGCGCAAATCGATCGTCATATAGAGGATGTTGAACAGGGCGACGAACACCGGCATCTGTAGAATCATCGGGAGGCAGCCGCCCACCGGATTTACTTTCTGGTCGCGATAGAGCTTGATCAATTCCTTGTTCAGCCGGTCCCGGTCATCTTTATACTTTTCCTGCACGGCCGCGACCTTGGGCTGGATCAGCTGCATCATCTTCATCGACTTGTAGCTCTTGTACTGCAACGGCACAAACAACAGTTTGATCGCCAACGTCAGGAGGATGATGGTGAGCCCATAGTTGTAGGTATAGTCGTGGATGAATCGCAGGACGTAGAAAATCGGCTTGGCCACCGACTTCACCACGGTCCAGCTGCCGAAGATGAACCAGCCGAAATCGATCGTATCTTCCAGGCCCACGTTCAATGAGCGGAGCGTGTCGTATTCCTTCGGGCCGGCATAAAGCTGGAGCGCGACCGAAGTCCCTGTGAGAGGCGCGGGCATCCGCACGCCGGCCGAGACCACCTTATCGCCTTCTTTTTTGGCCAGCGCGGAGGTCGCCTGTTTCGGCATCAAGACGGAAAGGAAGTACTTGTCCTGCAATGCGACCCACTGAACCGAGCCCTTCCGTTCAAGCTCCGTGTCCGGCGTTTCCTTTTCCGCCTTGTCGTCAACCAGCGAAGCCGATCCGATCAGGCCGATGAATCCTTCGCCCCATTCCACGATACCGAAGTTCGTGCCCAGGCCGACATCGTAGGGTTCGGTCACGCCTTCCAGGGCGACGGCGATATCCACCACATAACTATCGTGATGAAAGGTCAGCCGTTTCTCCACGCCGAGGTGGGTGACGGGATCGTGAAACTGCATCGTGACATGCCCGACGGGATGTGCGGCGTCCAGGATCGTGAAGTCTTGTTCAATACGGTAGAGACCTTCCCGAATCGTCTTTTCGATCTCGGCGTTCGCCACCGTAATCGAGAGGGGGCCTCTGAACTTTCCCCCTGAGTAGACGAGTTGTACCGGTTTCTCTTCAGGGGGCGCCGTATGGTAGCGCTTCAGCTCCCAGCTCTTGATTACTCCGCCACGATTCGAGAACCCGACCCGCACCAGATCCGTTTCAATCGTCACCGTCTGTTCCGTTGTTGCCGAGGGCACAACTGGCGAGGTCGCGTCAGGCTGTTGACCAGATTGGGTGGCGAGGCTCGCGCTGGGCGAACCGCTGCTCTGTCCCGTCGCATCGGCAGGAACCGAGTCCGGCTCAGCGGAGGAGGAGGAGCCACGAGCGGGCGAGTCCTGGACAGGAACTGGCTCAGGAAGCCAGCCCATCTGTTTGAGGAGCAGGTCGTAGCCCAGGATGATGGCTAACGAGAGAACGAGAAAGATGACGACGCGTTTTTCCATGACCACATGTTATCCGAGGTGAATAACCAAGAACCCTGTTACTTCACAGGGTCCATTCCTCCGGGATGAAACGGATGGCACTTCAGCAGGCGGCAGGCCGCAAGCCTCAGCCCGCGGAGCACCCCGTACTGACCGATTGCAGCACTCGCATATTCAGAGCAGGTCGGCTCGAACCGGCAGGCCGGTCCGAGGAACGGCGAGATCCAATAGCGGTAACCGGCAAGCAGAGCGAGACACCAATGGCGCATGCTAGGCCTCAGGGGGACGTAAGAGCCGTTGGCGCTGGAGCGATGACAGCCAGGCTTCTTTCAGGACGGCAAAGGGCTGAAGAATCGACTCCCGCTTGGGGAAGACGACAAGGGCTTGCCCTGGGATCAATTGATCTTGCATCTGCCGCGTGAGCTCCCGAAAAAGACGTTTCACGCGATTCCGGCTGACGGCGCCTCCGAATCGCTTGCCGACGACAATGCCGACACGGGAGCCGCTCACCTCAGTCTCGCAAATCATCATGTTAAAGAAGGCGGTCGAAATGCGGCGTCCGTGCTTCTTGGCATGCTCGATATCACGGCTGCGTTTCAGGAACAGATCCCTGTCAGTTCCACCCTGCGACATGACGATCATCCTGGGTGAGGGCCAGCTCGCACAGGAACTCTCTTCGAGTCCAGATTTCCGGATCTCGATCATGACCACCTGCCGTCATTCTGTGAAGGGAACGTCCTTGTTTGGGATATGTACCGGGGGCAAGATTCCTCGCGAAGCCTGCAGGGGTACCGCTCACTACTAGACGGTCAAGCGGGCCCGACCCTTCGCGCGACGACGAGCCAAGACCTTGCGGCCGTTCTTCGTGCTCATCCGTTTGCGAAATCCATGCTCACGTTTTTTCTTGAGGTTCGAGGGCTGTGCAGATGTAAACGACATAACAATCACTCCTTGCTAAGAATACTCACGGATGAACGGGGCATTATAGGGGCGGGGTTGCACCCTGTCAAATTGTTGTTCCTTCGAGGACGGTGTTTTGTGTCTGGGTTTGTGCGCGAGACACCGGCTGGAGGAGCGCAGCACCATCGAGAGCTCGTCCTTCGATAGGTACTATGATTGAGGCGCTTTTGTCGGTGACGGGCTAGACTGCCCCATCACTTTCGCGATATTTTCAGGGCATTCCAGGATAAAGCGTTGTAATATAAAGGCTTCATGCTGATTGCCATCGTGGATTTACTGGCATCACCCTTGCGAATTAGTTCTCATTCGACGCATCTTGTGCGCCAAGAGCGGGCGAGTCAACGAAGATAAACAGGAGCGCTGACCCTTAGTCGGCTTTTTAACAAGGAGAGAAACGATGAATACACGAGCAGCGATGTTGCCAGTCATGTGCGCCCTTTTGGTGCTTACGGCCTGCGCGAAGGCGCCGACGGAGCAGATCGCGGCGGCAGAGAAAGCCGTGACCGAAGCGCAGCAGAGCGGCGCCGCAACCTACGTCGCGGACGAATATGCCAAAATCGAAGGCACCATGGCCGCGCTCAAGAAAGAAGTGAGCGATCAAGACGGCAAGCTGGCGTTGCTCCGTGACTACGGGAAGGCCGAACAGCTCGCCGCCGCCGCCAAGAGCGATGCTGAACGGGTGAAAGTCGAAGCCGCGACGAAGAAGGAAGAGGCGAAAGCCGCCGCACTCCAGGCTCAACAAGTTGCGCAAGAGGCCGTGGCCTCCACGCTCGCACTCGTCGCCAAAGCGCCTACCGGAAAAGATCGCGCCGCATTAGAGTCGATCAAAGCCGATGCCGACGCGCTCAAGGAATCGCTCAATCAGGTGCAGGCAGCGATCGATGCCGCAGACTACCCAGCCGCACAAACCAAGGCGAAGGCCATTCACGAGAAGAGCCAGGCCGTGTCCCAGGAAATCGAGGCAGCGCTTGCCAAGATCGGAAAGGGAAAACCCTCTGCAGCGAAGAAGAAGTAAGATAGACTGATCCTATGTCTGGTCACTGTCCGCGAATCACATCGATGGTCTTGGGGTGGGGAGCCTTGGCGTTGGCCGGGCTGTTCACCGGCTGCGTCGAGGCCGTGCCTCAAGACGCGATCGAAGCGGTTGAAAACATTGATCGGGACCTCATGGAGTTGCGGGCGGCCGAGTTTTCCCCGGTCGACTATGCTCGGTTCGCCCACCAGTGGATGGCGCTGAAAAGCCGCGTTCAGGCCGACGAAGACCTGATTCGCTGGCCCTGGGAGCCCAACGACTTGGAACTCGCCCTGCGGCGGCTCCAGGAAGAAGGGTCCCAGACAGTTGCCCGCCTCACTAAAGAGCGCGAAGCGTTGCGCCATTCAGCGGAAAGTAAAATTGCCCAGGTCGAGGACCGATTCCGGGTGATGGCGGTGCAAGTCAGCGCCATTGATAGCCGGCTCGTGCTGGGGCAAAAACCAGTTGAGACCGATCTGCTCATGAAGCAGGCCCATGCCTTTTACGAGCAGGGCCAGTACGACCGTTCACTCGACGCGTCGGACCGGGCCGCACAGAATCTGGCCACGCAAGCGGTCTTGTTGGGCAATGAGTTCGGGCGGTACGCGGATCACGGGCGAATCAGCCGCTGGCAACAGATGGCCAAGGACACGATCGCCTGGTCTCGTACCCACCAAGCTTCGGCGATTGTGGTCAACAAGGCCGATCGCGTGCTGACCCTCTACCACAACGGACAGAAGGTCCTCTCCTATTCCGTCCGCCTCGGATTCAACGGCATTCGCGAGAAGCGCTAT
Source organism: Nitrospirota bacterium (assembly GCA_026387665.1). Taxonomy (NCBI): domain Bacteria; kingdom Pseudomonadati; phylum Nitrospirota; species Nitrospirota bacterium. The sequence continues at coordinate 124,048 of JAPLLG010000013.1, read as the reverse complement.
CAGGGCGATGGCGCCACTCCGGAGGGCCGCTACCGGATCAGCCGCAAACGCGGACAGGGGCAGACGCAGTTTTACCGCGCGCTGGTTCTGGACTATCCCAACGAAGAGGATCGACGGCGCTATCGGCTGGAACGAAAGACCGGGCAGATCCCGGCCTCGCGCGCCATCGGGGGGCAAATCGAAATCCACGGAGTCGAGAATGAGTTGATGGCCCAAACATTAGGGTGCGTCATGCTCGAGAATCCACAGATGACCCAGCTGTTTGATCGAGTCGAGAAGGGCACGCCAGTCACCATCGTTGGCGCGCTGCATGAGCAGAACTCCGTCGCACAGACGTTAGTGCTGCTGGGTGTTCAACGGGAAGAAACCTAACGGAGGACTCATGAAGCGCGTCCTCCTAGTTGTGTGGTCCGGCGTGATGGGCCTCTTCCTGGTCACCCTGGTGCAGAGCAGCGGCCTGCTGATCTCGAATGCGTCAACCGTCCGGCCAGCCACGGTCGACCCCGCGTCGTTGCGCGCGCTCCAAGCGCGCTATAAAACGCTCGCGAAGCAACTCACCCAGTTGATGCCGACGCAGCCCTATATTCTGGTCGATACGGCCCGCAATCATCTCTATATCAAACGGCAGGATCAGATCATGCTGGACGCGCTGGCCTCCACCGGCAGCGGCACGATCCTCGACAAGCCGGGCGATTCGAAGGGGCAGTGGATCTTCGATACCCCTCGGGGCGAATTTACCGTACAATCCCGGTTAACCAATCCTGTCTGGGTCAAGCCGGACTGGGCGTTTATCGAAGAGGGGCTCGCGGTTCCCAAGAGCCAGGCCGACCGTCTTGAGCCGGGCGTGCTCGGGGAGTATGCGCTCGGATTCGGGAAGGGGTACTTTATTCACGGGACGCTCTATACCCGCCTCCTCGGAAAAAATGTGACGCACGGCTGTATCAGACTGAACGACGACGATCTGAAGAGTGTGTATCGGCTTGCCAAGGTCGGCACACCGATCATGATTTTCTAACCTGCCGCATTGGCGCAGTCTCTATGACTTTTCTTTGCGCAACGTTCTCCATTTTCCTGTCACTGATTTCGGTAAGCTGGGCTGCCGAGCCGGAGGTCATCCCCCCAGGGGACTTTGCCGATTCCGCCGTGCTGCAAGAAGCCACCAGAGTGCTGGAAGAAGAGATCAAGCTCGCCGCCAGGCCACAGACCTACGTGCTCATCGATCTAGCGACCAACGTGATCCTGATTAAGGGGCGGGGCGTCGAACTCCACCGCAGTCCGATCGAAAGCTGGTCCGCCTCCGACCTCTCCCGACTTGCGGCTCTGTATCGCCTCCGTGAACGTCCGCAAGTCAATCGTCGTAAAATTGATCCCACGGCCGTGTCGGAGCAAGATCCCATTTCCCTGGTCAACATGCCGACCACGTTTACGCTCAAATTCTCCCCGCCTTTGACGATTCTCGTTCTCTCCAACACGGACGGCAATCCCTGGCAATGGACCTTGCAGCGAGGGCGAGTGTGGTGGCGCCGGCTCACGGCATGGGCACAGATCCTCCGGACAGGAGACACGTCGCCGCCCCCTCCCTCCCTCGATCTCACCGTTTCGCTCGATCATGCGCAGTCGCTCGCCTGGACGGTCACGGAAGGCATGCCCTTTCTCATCCGTCGTCCCACGCCATAGGGAGGCCTTATGTTTGTCTTTCGTTCGTCCGATATCTCTATGTTGAGAAACGATCGATGACCCGGAGCCGTATGAGAGTTGCAGACGGCATAGACGATTCTAGTGGATTGCGCGCCATGAAGCTCAAAACTGCCCAATCATTCTCTTTAGAACTACAAGCGCTGGTCACAGCGGCTCACGCGCGACTCACGGCATCCCATGCGGTTGAGCGGCTGTGGGCCCGCGATCATCGGCTGTGGAAAGAAGACCTGACCGACATCGCCAACCGCCTCGGCTGGCTGACCATCGTCGGGGATATGAAAGAACAAACCGAGGAGTTGCACGTTTTCGCGAATTCCGTGAGGGATCGCGGTATTCGCGATGTGGTCCTTCTTGGTATGGGCGGCAGTAGTTTGGGCCCGGAAGTGTTGCGCGCCTCATTTGGATCGAGCCGCGGCTTTCCGCGCTTATGGGTCCTCGACTCCACGATCCCCGGTTGGGTTCGACAGGTCACGCAGGCCATCGATCCGGCTCGCAGCCTGTTCATCCTCGCCAGCAAGTCCGGCGGGACCATCGAGGTCCTATCTCTCTTCGCTCACTTTTGGGAGCTCGTGCATCAGACTCCGGGCCATCAAGGAGGCGAGCAGTTTATTGCCATTACCGATCCCGGCACCGGGTTGGAAAAACTGGCAGCGGAACATCGGTTCGGTCGCGTTTTTACCAGTCCCGCCGACATTGGTGGACGGTATTCGGTGCTCTCCTATTTTGGATTAGTCCCGGCGGCCTTGCTGGGGATCGATGTGGCGCAGTTGCTGGCACGGGCTGCCATGATGGTTCGCATCTGCCAGGTCCAGACCCCCCTCGCTGACAATCCAGGCGCAGATCTTGGCGCGACGATGGCCTCATTGGCGCAAGCGGGACGCAACAAGGTCACCATTATTGCCTCACCTCAGATCGCAGCCTTTGGCCTCTGGGCAGAGCAACTGCTCGCGGAAAGCACGGGCAAGGAAGGTACCGGCCTGATTCCTGTCGCGAACGAACCGAGCGTGTCATCGAAGGCCTATGGCCAAGACCGGTTGTTCGTGTATCTCCGGCTGAAGAAGGATCAGAATAGACCCCTCGATCGGCAAGTCGCCAAGCTTGCCAGACAAGGTCATCCCGTTCTGACCATCACGCTCCAAGACCGGTATGATCTCGCGGGAGAATTTTTCCGGTGGGAAGTGGCCACGGCCGTGGCCGGTCATCTCCTGGGGATTCAGCCCTTCGATCAACCGAACGTTCAGGAAAGCAAAGACAACACGGCCCGCGTGCTGAAAACCGTTCAGTCCACCGGCAAGTTGCCGAAGCAGACCACCGTCACTCCGGCTCAAGCCGCGGCACAGCTCAAACGGCATTGTCGCCCCGGCATCTATGTCGCCATCCTGGCCTACACGACGCCCTCTCCAAAGATGGAGCAGACCATTCGTGCGCTACGGCGAGCGCTCGTCTCCCATCACCATGTGACCACGACGGCCGGCTATGGACCTCGCTACCTCCATTCGACGGGCCAGCTTCACAAAGGAGGTCCTGACAGCGGACTCTTTTTGCAGCTTATCGATCAGATGAGCCCAGATCTCGCGATCCCGGGAGCAGCATTCACGTTTGCGACGCTCGCGCGAGCCCAGGCAACCGGCGACATTCAGGCCTTGCACGCGCATGGGCGGGAGGCCATCGTGATGCCGCTGGGGAAGAACCCGCTTGCGGCGATTCAGGCCTTGACGAAATCTCTCGCGCCCCGCACAAAGGCCCGGGTTTCAACTAGCACGAGCCGTAAGGGCAGGGGCACCAGTAAAAAGTAAGATGGCCGGCACCTCCGAGATCCGCCTCTCTTCCGATCGTCAGACCTGGGCCGCGACCGCCGCTGAATTCGTGCAGTCGGTGGGCCTGGAGGCCGTCCGCGAGAAGGGGCAGTTCTTCATCGCCCTCTCCGGTGGTGCGACGCCGGCACTCCTCTATGAAGCCCTGACCTCTCCCGCGTTTGCCGGCCGTTTCGATTGGTCGCGCACCACATTTTTTTTCGGCGACGAACGTTGCGTCCCTCCGGATGATCCCCGGAGCAATTACGCCTTGGCGAACAAGGCCCTCTTTATTCCTCTGAACATTGTTCCGTCACAAGTCTGTCGTATGGCGGGGGAATCCCGCGACCAGCAGGCGGCGGCGGCTGAATATGAACAGCACCTGCGCCGCGCCACGAAGACTCCCGCCCCTGCCATGCCCCAGCTCGATCTCATCCTTCTGGGGCTGGGAGAGGATGGCCATATCGCGTCTCTCTTTCCCGGATCGCCAGTCTTGCGGGACCGTCAGAACGTGATCGCGGTGACGCAATCTCCAAAGGATCCCCCAACCAGATTGACCATGACCCTAGGTGTGATCAACCGGGCGAGTGTGGTACTGTTTCTCGTCGCGGGAGCCGGCAAAGCCGGAGTCGTGAGCGCCATTCTCGATCCGAAGACCGAGGCGGACCGGCAGCGCCCGGCATCGTTGGTTGCGCCGGACGAGGGCCGCCTTATCTGGCTGCTCGACCCGGCGGCTGCCGCAGGGCTGTCGAGAGATCGAGTGAGCATGATCGTACGTGAGGACTAGATGATTGTTGCCGGTGATATCGGGGGCACGAAAACTCACTTAGCCCTCTTCGATTGGAAGAAGGACCGCGTCGACCCCATCCGGTTGGAATCGTTCCATAGCGCCGACTACACCTGCCTTGAGGACATGCTCGCGGAGTTTCTTGTTCCGCCGAAACCTCCGACGCCCATCGACGAATACGAAGCTGAAAAAAACACTATTGAGGAACCGGAAGAGGAACGTCCGGCGGAAGAACCGCTGAAGATCGACGCAGCCTGTTTCGGCATCGCCGGCCCAGTCATTCAGAACCATTGCCAGACGACCAACCTTCCCTGGGTGGTGGATGGCGCGGCATTGGCCAAACATTTCGACATCCCGAACGTGCGGCTCCTCAACGATCTCGAAGCCATGGCCCACGGCATTCTGCTGCTGCGATCCGACGAAGTCGAAGTCCTCAATGCCGGCACGCCACCGCCCCATAATCAGGCGCTCGCCCTGATCGCAGCGGGAACGGGGCTGGGTGAGTCCATCCTCTGTTGGAACGGCTCGCGCTATCAGCCCATGCCGTCGGAAGGCGGCCATGCGGACTTCGCGCCGAACAACGACAATGAGATCGAGCTCCTGCGTCATCTGCGTGGCCATTACCTGCACGTCAGTTACGAGCGGGTCCTATCAGGGCCGGGCCTGCATGCGATCTACGACTATGTCCGCGACAGTAAGAAGAACGAGCCGACCTGGCTCTCAGAGCAAATCAAGGCTGGTGACCCGGCGGCGGTCATCGCAGAAGCAGGCCTCAAGGGGCAGGCAGAAATCGCCAAATTGACGCTCGACCTGTTTGCGTCGATCTATGGAGCAGAAGCCGGCAATCTTGCGCTGAAGGCCATGTCGCTCAACGGCGTCTATCTGGGCGGAGGCATGGCGCCCAAGCTGCTCGCCAAACTGAAGGACGGGACATTCATGAAGTCGTTCACCAACAAGGGCCGCTACAAACGGTTGATGAGTTCGATTCCGGTTAAAGTCGTGATGAACCAACAGACTGCCTTGCTCGGCGCCGCATCGTTCGCCGCCCACCTCGCCAGGCAGGCGTCATAATGGCGATGGATCTGGATGAATTGAAACGGGCGGCGGCGTTGAAAGCCGTCGAGTACGTGCGCGATGGCATGGTCGTAGGACTGGGCACCGGCTCCACGGCGAAACATATGGTCATGGCGCTGGGGGAGAAGGTCCGCGCCGGCATGAAGCTCCGCGGAGTGCCCACGTCCAAGGAAACGGCGACGCTTGCCAGGGAGCAGGGCATCACCCTCATCGATGCGGACAATGCCTGGGTGATCGATGTCGCAATCGACGGAGCGGATCAGGTCGATCCAGCCTTCAACCTCATCAAGGGCGGCGGCGGCGCATTGCTAAAAGAAAAAATTGTCGCAGCTTCGACTAAACAGTTCATTGTTCTGGTCGATCATACGAAGCGAGTGCCGGTATTGGGAGGCTCCTTCCCGCTCCCGATCGAAGTGATTCCCTTTGGCTGGGGCAGCACTGCCAGAGAAATTGAAGCGCTCACGAAGAGTCCTGTGGTGCTCCGGGAGCGGAACGGAAAGCCGTTCAATACGGAAGCAGGCCACGTGATTCTGGATGTCCATCTGGCACGGATCGACAACCCGCGCGAATTGGAGATCGCCCTGAACCTGATTCCTGGAGTCGTCGAGACCGGTCTTTTTGTCGGACGAACGGATCTGCTCATTGTCGGCACAGCCAACGGAGTTGAGACCTATCCTGCGACGAGGACATGAACGAGCCGGTCGATCGGCGATAGCCCATACCGTTCTCGCATGAAGAACGTCCGCTTCCTCTTGCCCTCCACTCCCACAGTTTTCGCACAAGAAGCCGTGAACGGCCGAAAGGTAAGGTTATGAACCAGGACTCTTCTTCAGGCCAACTCGATCCCTATAGGCTTCCGAGGCAGGTGGTCCCGACTCGCTATGACCTGCGATTGGAACCTGACCTGACTGCTGCGACGTTTGCCGGACAGGAGACCGTAACCCTGGCCATCTCTCGTCCGACGTCGGATATCTTCCTCAATGCGATTGAGCTCGACATTATTTCGGCCAAGATCGAAGGCATGCCGGGTCATGCGCAACAGGCGACGATTGTGCTGGATGAACCGCTTCAGCGATGCCGTTTTACTTTTGCCCAGCCCCTGTCGGCCGGGACCTGGAGGCTGACGATCCTATTCAGCGGGACACTCAACGACAAGCTGCGCGGCTTTTATCGCAGCACCTACAAAGACGAGCAGGGCGCGACACACAACATGGCCGCGACGCAATTCGAAGCGACCGATGCCAGGCGGGCCTTTCCCTGCTGGGACGAACCGGACTTCAAGGCCATCTTTGCCACCACGCTAGTCATCGATCCGGCCTTGACCGTTGTCTCCAACAGCACGATCACATCGGAAACGGTGGAGGGAGGGAAGAAGGTGGTGCGTTTCGCCGACAGCATGAAGATGTCCACGTATCTGGTAGCCTTCATCGTCGGCAAGATCGAACCGACCGAACCGACGATGGTTGGCCAGACCCCGTTGCGCCTCTGGGCCGTCCCGGGGAAAAAGCATCTCGCCACATTCGGTCAAGATATTGCTGCTGCGTCGCTCTCATTTTTTGAAACCTACTACGGCATCCCCTATCCCGGCGACAAGCTGGACTTGCTCGCCATTCCAGATTTCGCCTCGGGCGCCATGGAAAATCTTGGCGCCATCACCTATCGGGAAACGGCCTTGTTGGTTGATCAGCAGAGCGCCACGCATGGAGAGCTGGAACGAGTGGCCGACGTGGTGGCTCATGAAAATGCGCATATGTGGTTCGGCGATTTAGTCACCATGTCCTGGTGGAACGGACTCTGGCTCAATGAAGCCTTCGCCACCTTCATGGAAATGATGGCCGTGGATGTGTGGAAACCGGAATGGAAGCGGTGGGACAGTTTCGGCGTCTCGCGCGCTGCGGCCTTTTCCGTGGACGGACTCCAGAGCACCAGGCCGATTGAGTATCCGGTGCAGGCCCCCAAGGATGCCGACGCGATGTTCGATGTCCTGACCTATGAAAAGGGCGCGTCGGTCCTGCGCATGTTGGAGCAGCACATCGGTCCGACGGTCTTCCGCGACGGGGTCCGCGACTATTTGCAGGCCCATGCCTATGGGAACGCGGATACGAACGATCTCTGGGTGTCGCTGGGGAAGATCGCCAAACAGCCGGTGCCGGAACTGATGAACGGCTGGATTTTCCAGCCGGGCTTTCCCCTCGTGACGGCCAAGGTGAGTGGGTCATCCGAACTGACCATCACCCAACAACGGTTCAGCTATTTGAGCGAGACCCAGTCGGGTGGATCGCATGACCAGCTGTGGCAGGTTCCGCTCCAGATGCGGGTCATTGCCAATGGCCAGACCAGCACCTCCCGCCTGTTGCTAACGGAGCAGGAGACGACCGTTGCGCTCCCGCAAGGCTGGGAGTCCCTGCTGCTCAATGAAGGGGGCCACGGTTTTTACCGAGTGCGATATGAGTCGGATTTGCTCGGCCGGCTTCTGAACGGAGGTCTCGATCGCCTCGCCGTTACGGAACGGTTCAACCTCGTCAACGATGCCTGGGCCACGACCGTCGCAGGCCTCATGTCCCTCACGGACTATCTCGACCTGACTGGCCGTTTCATGGCTGAGCGGGACAAGAATGTTTGGGCCGTCCTGCTGGATTCCTTTTCGTTCCTTAACAAGATCGTCGCAACGGAGGATCGCCCGGCATTGGAAGCCTTCGTGCGCGCGCGAGTTGGTCCGGCTGTTGCAGAGCTAGGTTGGGCGCCCAAGAGCGACGAGAGCGAAGGGGCGAAACAGTTGCGGGGCGACTTGATCGGGGCCCAGGGAAAACTCGGCAATGATCCGGCCATGCAAGCTCGCGCGGCAGAGCGGTACCAGGCCTATCGAAAGGACGCGACGGCGGTCGATCCCAATATCGTGCCGGCGCTCGTGGCGATCCTTGCCCATCGGGGCGACGAGGCCCGGTACGATGAGTTTGACGCAGGGTTTCGCGCCGCCTCCACACCACAAGAAGAACGGCGGTATCTCTTTTCGCTTGCGACATTCCAACAGAAATCCTTGCTCGAACGGACCCTCGCCCGCACCATTAGTGGAGAGATCCGTACCCAGGATGCGCCGTTCCTCGTCAGTGCGGTCCTGGGCAATGTCTCTGGCAGAGAGCTGGCCTGGGATTTTGTCAAGGCGAACTGGGAGAAGATGGATCAACTATTCCCCAAGCAAGGGCTGCGGCGCATGTGTGGTGGCATCGTCAACCTTGCCACTCCGGCGCTTGAACGGGATGTGCGGGATTTTTTCACGACTCGTCAGATCGACTTGGGCGGGAAAACATTGGAACAGTATTTGGAGCAGCTCAAGATCATGGTGACGGTGCGAGAGCGGGATGGAGCAGCGTTGCGCCGCTATCTTCAGACTGTCCGCTGACGCGCCGCCTATTCATGACGCAGGATGGCCAGAGGCCGTTGGCCAAGGATCCGGTAGGTGCTCGCAAATCCGACGAAGAGCGTGAGCCACATCGTCAGGAGCAGGCCCTTCCCAAGCACCAGTGGGTGCAGGCTCCAGGGCAGATCGAAGACATAGCGCAGCACCACCCAGGATAAGACGGTGCCGAGCATCAAGCCGATCGATCCCGCCACCAGACCCAATAAGAGATATTCGAGCGCAAAGGCTCGGGCAATCAGGCCCCGGGTGGCACCGAGCGCTTTCAGAATGACCGATTCGTAGAGCCGTCTGTAGCGTGTCGCAGCGAGGGCCGCAGCCATGACCAGGCTGCCGGTCAGGAGGCAGAAGAGCGCCATCGCGCTGATCGCCAGTGCGAGGCGGTCCAGCACCCGCGAGAATCCCTCGAGCACATCGCCGATATGGATTGCACTGACGTTCGGGAAGGAGGCGACGACCGCCTGCTGCAACGGCACCTCTTCGTCCGGCGAGACCCGCACCGTTGCCACATAGGTGAAAGGCGCTCCTTCGAGCGAGCCGGGGGACAGGATCATGTAGAAGTTCGTCGAGAAATTTCCCCATTCCACTTTGCGAATACTGCTTACCTCCGCCGAGATCATGGCCCCCTGAATGTCGAGTTCCACGAGCGAGCCGATTGTGAGACCTAAATGGGCGGCCGCCTCTTCCTCGACTGACAGTTGTGGCCTCGAAAAGACCTGCCCCGGTTTCCACCAGGTTCCCTTGACCAGCTGATTGTCTTTCGGCAGCTGATCGAGAAAGGTCAGCACATATTCCCTGGTGAGGTACCATTGCTTGCCCCGCTCCTCTTTTCCTTCGGCGCGCGCATGGTTCTTCTCGCTCCCTTCTTCTGCCGCGACGAGCTGTCCATTGATTGCATGGAGCCGTGAGCGGACCAATGGCGTGAGCTCAGGATCCGGTCGACCGGTCTGCCGATGCACCAAGGACACGAACGCCTGCGCTTGATCCGGTTGAATATCGATGAAGAAGAAGGTCGGGGCATCAGCTGGGCGATTCTCCTGAACATGCCGGAGCAGGGCCTGTTCTACCAGCGAGACAGTGGCGATCAACATGACGCCGATGCCGATGGCGACCATGATCCCGGTTGCCTGGCTTCCGGGCCGCACGACATTGCCCAGGGCGAAGCGCAGGCTCAGGATGCGGGGCTTGGGCAGCCAGGCCAGCAGTCGTATGAACAGCCGTGCGGAGACAAAGAGGATCGCGAGGGCGAGAGACAGGGCCCCGAGAAACAGCAGTCCAATCGACCAGGAGCCCGCTTGCCAGATCGAGAGAGAGCAGAGTCCGAGGATGATCGTGCCGGCCGTGCCGACATTCAATCGATCGGTGAGTCCCCATCGTACCCACCAGCGTGACGGAGCCATCTCCTGCGTGACCGTCTGTTCCGCCTCGCGCCGGAAGATCGCCCCCGGCTGCACTTCGCGAATCTTCAAGAGGGGCCAGAGGGTAAAGAGCAATGTCGAGAGGAGTCCCAGCGTCGCCCCTTTCAGCAAGGGCCAGAGGGAGAATCGTGACAATTCCGAGGAGACGCCTAATTGTTCGAGGAGGTTTGACGCAAAGAGGTCGGCCATGAGGGGTGGCAGTCCCCGCTGGAGCGCAATCCCCAGGAGGATTCCCGCCAGGCTTCCGATGGAGCCCAGAAAGATCGCTTGGACTACATAGGTGGAGACCACGGTGGCCGAATCGGCGCCGACCGCTTTGAGGATCGCGATCGTGTTGAGTTTGTCCCGCAAGAAGGCATGGATCGAGGTGCCGACGCCCAGCCCCCCGATGAAGAGGGCCGTGAGGCCGATCAGGCCGAGATAGCGGGAGAGCTGGTCGAGAAATTGTTTCAACTGCGGCTGGGCCGTGCGATAGCTGGAGAGGCGCGCGGAATCCGATGCCAGCCGGCCTCGCAGTTCTGAGAGGAGTGGCTCTACCGGCATGCCGGGCGGTAGCTTCACGAGATACCGTTCTCGCACCCTGCTGCCCGGTTTGATGAGTTCCGCGGCTCGTAATCCTTCCTGCGCAATCATGACCCGCGGGCCCAAGCTGAAGGCGTTGGCCATGCGATCCGGTTCGGTCCTGACGATCCCGGTAATGAGAAACGTCGCTTGGCCGATCTTCAGCCGATCCCCGACCGAGAGGCCCATTCGAATCAGCAGCGACTCCTGCACTACTGCGCCCAAACAGATGTGGCCTCCACAGTCACGTTCATCGGGATGGAGCAGGGTCTCAAGTGGCTGTGCCGGGTCGAGCGCGATGGCTCCGTACAGGGGATAAGTCGATTCGACGGCCTTGAGTTCGATGATCTGGGTCGCCTGGGGCGTAGCAGATCCCTGAGTGTGACGCGAAGCCATGGCGATGAGCTCGCTCGCATGGGTGAGGGTCAGACCCCGTTCGCCCAGCGACTGTAGCACGGCCTGTCCTTCTGAACTGAGGGAATGGGTCAGGCGAATTTCGAGATCGCCGCCTAACAGACCTCGCGCTTCTTTTGTGACGGCGCGATCTACGTTCGCGCTAAACAGCGAGACCCCGACCAAGGCGCCGACGCCGATGGCGCCGCAGGCGAAGAAGTAGAGGAAATGCCGCCAGGCCCCTCTAGTTTCACGCCAGGCCATCCTGAAGATGAAGAGCTTCACCGGGGCGACTCTGCTGGCAGATGGTCTGAGCCGATGAGGGTATCGGACTCGATGCGTCCGTCACGCAACGTAATGATTCGCTCCATCGAGGAGGCTATGGCGCGATCGTGCGTGACGAGGACCAGGGTAGTGCCGTATTCGCGATGGAGCGAGAGGAGGAGGTTCATGATCTGTTGCCCTGTGGCTGAGTCCAGATTGCCGGTCGGTTCGTCGGCCAGGAGAATCGGCGGGCGGCAGGCGAAGGATCGGGCCACCGCAACCCGCTGCTGCTCGCCCCCCGACAGTTGGACCGGATAATGATGCAGCCGATCTCCCAGGCCGACGGACTTCAAGAGATCTGCCGCGCGATCCTGCGCCCCGCTCGTTCCCGCCAGCTCCAGCGGCACCAGGACGTTTTCCATGGCGGTGAGGGTGGGGATGAGATGAAAGGATTGAAAGATGTAGCCGATGTGATCGCGGCGGTACCGGGCCAAATCGCTCTCGCGCATCCTGGAGATTTCCGTTCCGTCCAGCGTGATGGAGCCGGAGGTCGGACGGTCCAGCCCCGCGATGAGACCCAGCAGAGTGGACTTGCCGCTGCCGGAGGGGCCGACGATGGCCAGGCGCTGCTTGTCGGGGATCTCGAGGGTGACATCATCGAGGATCGTGATCTGATGGCCTCCGCCGGCCAAGCGCATCGTCAGGTGAGAGAGGGCAATCATCTTGTTTGTCAGGCTCCACAGTATCGTCTCGGTGACGCCTATATTATACTGAACACCTATGCGCCGCTCATGGATTCTCGCACAACTCGTTTTCTGTCTTTGCCTGGTCGCCTTCTACGGCTGCGACCGAGGCAGCGCGCCTTCGTCGTCGCCTCCGCCTCGCGACGGGTTCGGGCAACGGCTGGGAACCGATGTCACGGCGCGACCGGGGCGAGCGACGGCGTCGGTCGCAGCCGAACGTCCGCGCATCGTCGCCTTCGGTAACAGTCTGACGGCAGGCCTCGGCGTGGCGCAGGAGGAATCCTACCCGGCTCAATTACAGCGGAAGCTGGAGGAGGCAGGCTATTTGTATCGGGTCGTGAATGCGGGGGTCAGCGGCGAGACGACAGCCGGTGGCGTGCGGCGCGTGGCCTGGGTGCTGAACAGCAAACCCTCGATCGTCATCCTGGAGCTCGGTGGCAACGACGGGTTGCGTGGCCTGAGCCTGCCAGAGACGAAAGCCAATCTTGAAAGGATCATTCAGCAACTCCAACAGGCCTCCGTCACGGTCCTGTTAGCCGGGATGAAGCTCCCGCCTAATTATGGCAAGGACTATACGGCCGGATTTGAGGAACTCTATCGCTCGCTGGCGAAGCAATACCACCTGACGCTGATTCCGTTTTTTCTCGATGGGGTGGCAGGCTCGTCTTCGCTGAACCAGGCAGATGGGATCCATCCGACCGGAGAGGGCTATCGCCTGATCGTTGAGAACCTATTCGTGACGCTGGAGCCGTTGCTGAAGCAAAAGCAATAAGTAAGGCGGTCTGTGGAAAGTGAGCAGGGCAGAGCTAGGCCATGCCCGATAGGGAATGCCCTCGGGCATGGCCAGTCCAACGGTAAATAGAGGGAGCGACCTTAGGACTTCTTGAGGAAGGAGTCGTAAAAGCCGTAGGCCAGAATCAATCCGATCAAGGTGTAATAAATGCCGGTGACGCCGCTATAGTCGGGGGCTCCTTCGCCCTTCGGCTCGTTCGCCAGCACGTAGGACACACCGGTCAGCAGGACCGAAAACGCCACTGTGACAATCCCTGCACCCATCTTCTTCATCATAGAACCCTCCCTTGGTCAGTTGGACAAAACGAGGGCCGCATTATACTGAAATCGCCGGACGGTCCGCAACGGCCCGTAACGTGAAAACGGAGGAGCGATGAAACGCCACCGCGGCATTGCTGAACTCAAGCAGGACGCTCAAAACGTTTGTCCAGCAAGGCCGCAGCGAGTGAAGGCCCGAATCGTACCCGGAGGGTACGTTGAGGGTCTGAACGATGCGAGAACGACGCTGGCGAGCGTTTTCAGCGTCCTGTTAAATTCGCGAGTGGGTCCCATCGCAGTAGGGAGGCCTCTCTGTCCGCTTGCAACCGCAGAGCGCGACCCGTTTCTTTTCTTCGAAATGGACTGCCAGCGGAGAAAAATCCGTCCCAGTATGGGCTCCATCGCAAAAGGGTTGCGTCTTCGAGCGACCGCATTGACACCAATAGATGGTGCCGGGACCGACTTCCACCATGCAGGGAGTACGCTGGGCAATCACCGGTTTCTCAGACATCGGGTTCTCCTTCATCTACTCGTGAGGCAATACGTGCTTCACGATCCACATTGTTATCGGCATCGGCGCGGGAGCCCCTGTTCACTGACCGGAGTCAGCCAGAGGTAATCCGCGACCTTTTCCCGTATTAACTCTTGCAGCTCTTTAATCCGCCCTACCTCGAACGAGGTCAGATAGACGCTGATCTGATGCACCCCATCAGGCAGGCGGCGGACCACTCGCTTGGGAACCGGAAGGTTATACTGAATATGGCCGCCTCCTGTATAGCTGACCAGGGGGCCAGCCATCGGATCGGCGCCCCGGCGGATGAGGGAGAGGCGAGCGACCAGGGTCTTGGCCATCCCTTCATCGCGGACCATGGAAGCCTCATACATCGTCTGGTAGAGGTTGTCGTTGCCGCCACCGTGACAGGCTTGGAGTTGCTGAAGAATGCGCGCGCGATAGACCGGGTCGTCGACGATGGCTTCGTCCTGCATGCCCCACTGTGCCATGACCGGATCGGACTGCGCCTGAGCCAATCCCTGTTTGGCGACGAGCCGGACCAGGGCCTTCGGAGGATTCAGCGCCGCGACCGGCAGGCGCTGTTCTTTCGCGAAGAGGACCAGCGGCTCATAGTCCTCGTAGGCGCCGCCCCAATTCTGTTGCCACCGGACGGCTTCTAGGAACTCCTGGCGGTTCTGGTCGGATCCGGACAGATACCGGTCCAGCGCAGCTTGTCCGTCCCAGCCGAACATTTCCATGGCCAAGACCGGCGTGCGTCCCTTCTCTTGTAGTTTTTTTAGGACCATCAGCGCCGCCTCGACATGAAATCGATTATGATGTTCCTCGCCCAGATAGACGATGTCCTGCTGCAACAGCAGGGCGGTCCATTGGTCGGGAGAGACCGGTTGCCCTGTCGCAGTCTCGATAATCTGCCCTGCCTGGAATGGAGCGGACAGTTCGCCTGGCGAGTCGGACGACCTCGTGGGCGTTTCGCTGGCACAGGCCACCGTCAGCCAGACCAGGCCGAGGACCAGCAGGAGTCTGGAGCTGGCGAGGGCCGTTCGCGTGGTAAAGAATGTCGTTGTCATGGTCTTTCACTAACATAGGTTTCCCGGGACGGCAAGATAACAACCTTGACGCTCCAGTGATCTGGTCGTTATGCTGCAGGGCATCGACTGACAGCGATAGATCGACCATCACAGGCCACGCACCACCCGATTCATGAATTCCAACGCACAGGTTCTTGCAGATTTCCGCTCACAGGTCACGCAGCTGTTACAGGAACGAGACAAGGAGTGGGAGGCTTCCCGTAAACTGGTTGAGGGGACCAGGCTCACGACGACCTTGAAACGGTTGATTGAAGAAGCCGGGCGTGCCGACCTTCCCATCAGCATCCGTGATGCCATTACCCTGGCGCTGGGCAATGCGGAAGCCGTCAAAATTCAGGATCTCCCCGGCCCGCGGCTCAAAGAGCTCACCGGGCTCCCTCCGACAAAGGCCGTGCGGGCGCTCTGCGTATGGCTGGGCGTCGTGGAGGGGCCTGCGTCTCAGTGGCCGCTGACATCTCTACAGAGCGATGCGATTGCAACCTTCGTCCGGTCCCATGTCAATCCCTTCGACTTGCTGCTCGATGCGGACGTGGCGTCGTTGCTCGATCTGGGAGCCGGCGACCTGTCCTTTGCCACGGAGTTGGTCGAGCAATATGTCGCGCCCCTGCACCAGCGTCAGCGCGAGCTGATTCTCCATGCGCTGGACCGGCTGCAGCCAGGCTCGAAGCTGGGCGGCCCGCTCCACCCTGAACGGGAGCGGCTCAACGGTCTGAGGTCCCGGACCGGCCTCTCGTTTCAATTCTACGGAAACCACGACATGTTCGACCTGGGCGACCTCGACCGGGCAGGGAAGCTCGCCCCTCGCTATACCATCGCAACCTGCTGGGCTCCCGCGACCCCCACGTTCGCCTACGAACCGACCAGGCTGTCCGGGCAGATTATCACGCAAGAACTCCAGCGCACCAAAGGCCAGTTCCGGCAGACCAGTTTTTCAGGAGAGCCGGCCTTGGAAGTTCAGCATGGGGACCGCGCCCTTCTGTTTCCCCCCTGGAAGTTCGAGATTCGAGGCCCCCTCGCCTTGCTTGATGTACTGGCGCGGCGAGGCCGCCTCTGTGTTCTCGGAGCCGTCGACACCCAGGTCTTCTGGGAAATCCTCTCCCAACTGCTCGACGAGCCCCGCTATCGGCCAGCGGATCAGCCCTTCACGACGGATAATCTCCCAACAGTGTTTGGCGAAATCTTCGAGCGGCTTTCGCGCCTGGCGATCGGCGAGACGGTGAACCTGGCTGACTGTGCTCCGTTACGAGGGCAGATTCCGCGAGTCCTTCCTCTGCTTTTGGGACAGGAACCCTCCTATCGTTTCCGCTCCGTGCAGATTCGCCGGGGCGCCGTCTTCCCTGGCATGCCTGCCAGCAGTACTGCCAGGCGATTCTCGGACATGGTGGAAGAGACGCCGCCCTGGATGCTCACGTTGATTCCGGAATAGAGCAGACCTCAAGCAGTTTACCCCGCGAACCCTTGCAAATAGCCCTCTTCAGACCGGTCGATGCGAAAACTCACGTGAAAATTGACCGTCCCCAGACCCTTTGCTAGACTTCGAGCGTGTCTGATCACCACCCATTCCTGAACCACCGGGACGACTAATCCCACATGAGTTCCACCCACATTATCCGGGCGATCCAGGACAATATTGCGCTGGTCATCAAGGGGAAATCCCATGTGATCGAAATGGCTGTGGTCTGCCTCCTGGCACGCGGCCATTTGCTGCTGGAGGATGTGCCCGGCGTCGGCAAGACCACGCTGGGCCACAGTTTGGCCCGATCGCTGGACTGTTCATTCAAACGCATTCAATTCACCAGCGACCTCTTACCGTCCGACATCGTCGGCGTTTCCATGTTCAACCGGCAAAAGCAGGGGTTCGAGTTCATTCCCGGTCCGATCTTCGCCAACATCGTGCTGGCCGACGAGATCAATCGCACCACGCCAAAGACCCAGAGCAGTCTGCTGGAAGCGATGAGCGAAGCGCAGATTTCCGTCGATAATCAGACGCATCCGCTAGAGCAGCCCTTCATGGTCATCGCGACTCAGAATCCCGCCGAGTACCATGGGACCTTCCCCCTGCCGGAATCCCAACTCGACCGGTTTCTGATGCGTCTCCGTATCGGGTACCCCACGATTGAAGAAGAGCGGAAGGTGCTCGACCGTCCCCATTCCCTGCATCCAGCCGAGAGTCTGCGCGCCGTCCTCTCGGCGCAGGACGTCGTGGCCTTGCAGGCCACGGTGGACCAGGTCCATATGGAAGAGCATGTGACGGACTATCTGCTCGCCATCGTGCAGGCGACCAGGCAGAGCGAACTGTTATCCCTGGGAGTCAGTACGAGAGGCGCGCTGGCTCTGAGCAAGGCGGCCAAGGCCCTGGCGGTCGTTCGCGGACGGGACTATTGCCTTCCCGACGATATCAAGGAGCTGGCGCCGATCGTGCTGTCCCATCGCGTCATGTTGAACAGGACCCATGGCATGAGGACGCAGAGCTTCGACCAGGCGGAGCGTTTGGTATTGGATATCGTCGAAACCGTTCCCGTCCCCGTGTAGCAGGATGCTGAAAAAAGAGTGGGATGGCCCGGTGAGTCCCCTGTGCTCGCGCAACGCGCGCCCTCGGAAGGGCCTCGTTGGACGCGCGCAGTGGGGGACTCATCCGGTCCATCAGAGAGGTAAACCCGCACGCGCGGAAGAACCATCTCTAGTCACTCGCTGCGGCCTTGCTGGATGGACTGTTTGAGCATCCTGCTATGTGTCAATTGGATGAGGCCCATGCGTGAAGCATCCATTTTCCAATCGCCGCGCTTCCTCGATCTTCTCCTCTATGCGGGGCCTGTCCCGCCGGAGGTCGACGCGCCTCACGTCTGACGGAACCAAGTTCATCCTCTTCACCTTCGCCATCAGCCTCGCCGCCGTGAACACCGGCAACAACCTGTTCTACTTGATCCTCTCGATGATGCTGAGCTGCGTCGTGATCTCCGGATTGTTCTCGGAATATTGTCTTGGACGGCTGGAGTTTCATCGGCATCTGCCGGACCTTATCATGGCCAACGAGCCGGCTACGCTGACCCTTTCGATCGCAAACCGGAACCGGCGACTCTCCAGTTTTTCCCTGCGCCTGTTCGATGTCGTCGGAGGCCAAAGTGTCGACCGGGGCCTTTTCATCCAACAGCTACCTTCGCAGGGTTCTCTGCTCCTGTCCTATCCGTTGCTCGCCATCAGGCGCGGCAGGATCCGGCTCGAAGGCATCAGGGTACAGACGCTCTTTCCCTTTGGACTATTTAGCAAAACAGGGTTCTACCCCACGGACACTGATTTGGTCGTCGCGCCTCCCATCAAGCCGCTCACCCTGCGATTCGTGGATGAGTTGGTGAGCGAAGGGCAGGGGCAGTCTCTCCCGCAACGAGGCAGGGGGACCCAGCTCTACAACCTTCGCCTCTATCAGCCGGGCGACGATTCGCGGGCCATCCATTGGATGACGACGGCCCGCACGTCCCAGCTGATCGTGCGGGAAACCGAAGCGGAGGACCAGCGGCTGGTGACAGTCATCCTGTCGCTCGTGGCCCCCGATGATCGCGAGTCCCTCTTTGAGCGAAGCGTGACGTTCGTGGCCTCGCTCCTTTGGCAACTGACCGAGCGGGCCTATCCGGTGCGGCTCATTGTGGGGCGCGAGGATTCAGGGTTCGGGTCCGGCTCCGCGCATCTCTTCACGATGCTGCGTGTCCTGGCTCTGTGCGAACGGCAGTGGCCGGAAGCCGGAGGATCCGTCCCTGCCGGAGAAGCGCAATCCTGTCTCCAGGAAGCCGAGCAGGGCTACAGCGTCGCAGTCGTTCCCTGGTCTGGCCTGGCTGTATCCGTGCAGGCGATGTCGGCCGACCGGGTCCTCGATGACAGACAACTCGAAGAGCTGACCCATGATTTTTGAACGCGCCTTTGCCCTCAGCTCCGTTCTTCTGGCCGCCGTGGCCTGCAGCGGACTCCTGTTTGCGCAGAGCCTCCCTTTCTGGCTCGCCCTTCTCACGGTGATCATCCTGATCCTGTCGTTGCTTCGGGCAGGAGGAGTGCTAGTCGTCCGGCGGGCAATGGCCCAGGTGACCATCTCGCCGACCTTGTCGAACGTCCTGTCGATCGGCGCCTTTGCCGTATTCCTGGCCGATCTCATCTTCTTCTCACGGGATCTACTTCCGGCCGGGATCCATTTCTTAGTCATGCTGTTGAACATCAAATTACTCACCCTTCAACAGCGCCACGACTATCGGCATCTCTACGCCCTCAGCCTCATGGCCATCCTGGCGTCTGCTTCAGTCACGACCGATGCCTGGTATGTTCCGATCTTTCTGCTCTATCTGCTCGCAGCGGTCTGGACCCTCGTGCTCTATCACATGACCCAGGAAACGGGCCCAGCCATGGTTGCGGGCATGCCTGCACAGTCGGCGATCGGTCCGGCGAGAGGGCCAAGCCAGATCACGGCTCATTTCTGCTGGCTGACGAACGGGGTCGTTGCGATAACGGTGGGCATGACTCTCGCGATCTTTTTCGTGATCCCTCGTGTCGGGGTCGGCGCGCTGCAGAAGACGAGCGGAGAAGCCCTGCGGACGTCCGGATTTTCCGAGCGGGTGGATCTGGGGACGATCGGGTCCGTCAAACAAGATCCCCAGATCGTCATGCGGGTTGAATTGCCGGACCGATCGGCTGTGGACAATGATCGTCTCTACCTGAGAGGCCTGGCCTACGATCAGTACAACGGACGGTCCTGGAGCCACAGCAGAACCAGGCAGCGCTCACTCGGTCTCGTGGCGGAGGGAACCTTTTTCGTCCGTCCGCCCGGCAGCCGTCCTCCTGGCAGCCAGTCCTTTACGATCCGCCAGGATATTCTGCTGGAAACGCTCGATACGGCGGTCCTGTTCGCCGCGCCCTTTGCCGAGCTCGTGAGCGGCGAGTTTCTTGCTGTGCAGGCCGATGCCATGAGCGGGCTCCACTTGCCTGCTCCTCCTTCGTCCCGTCTCCGCTATTCCGTCACCTCGCAAGTCCCGCTGCTCCTCGCGGAAGAACGGACTGCCACGGTGTTGGATTATCCGGACGCGGTCCGTTCCCGCTACCTTCAGATTCCGATTGGGCTGCAGCGGATTGAAGAGCTGGCGCATCGCGTGGTCCAGAGGGCCGCGACTCCGTTCGAACGGACGCTGGCCGTCCAGCAACATCTATTAGACAACTATCGCTACAGCCTCGACGCGGATCAGGCGACACTCAACCATCCGCTCGAAGAGTTTTTGTTCACGCGTAAAACCGGCTACTGCGAACATTACGCGACTGCGATGGTCGTGATGCTGCGGACCCTCGGTATTCCTGCCAGGCTGGTGACGGGGTTCCTGGCCACGGAATGGAACGAGTATGGAGGTTACTTCACTGTGCGCCAGCGGGACGCCCATGCCTGGGTCGAGGTGTATTTCCCCCGCTCCGGCTGGATCACCATGGACCCCACCCCCGCAGTTAACGCGGCGGCTGCGACCTCTCGCTGGGCCTCTCTCGGCCGGTTCGGGGCGTCCCTTCGATTACAGTGGGATCGTTTGTTCGTCAGTTATAGCGCGAAGGATCAATTGGCGGTTGTGCATGGAGTGCGGGAAGGCAGCGACTTTGTGTGGGAGAAAGCGAGCCGTTGGGTTGCCTCGCTGAGCGGTCCGGCAACGAAGGTCCTGAGCAGACTGAGGGATTTGGCCCACAGATTCCGGCCCGGTCTGGCAGGGCTCGTGACGGGGTTGTTCGTTGTCGGGCTGGCTTTTTTTCTGCTCCTGTTGCGGGATCGGATCGGTCTTTGGGCCACCATGCATCTTCCCATCGCACCCTCGCAGGGCGCGATCCTCCAGCTCTATACCCGCATGTTGCGTGCGCTGGAGAAGCAAGGTCTGAGCAAACCTCCTTCCGCCACCGCCCGTGAGTTTGCCGGGTTGGTCGAGCAGGAATGGCACGCAGCCGGTCATCTGGTGACCGGCGTCACAACGTTGTATCAGCAGGGACGGTTCGGCCGAGCCCCGCTGACTCAGAAAGAGCTCTCCTTAGCTGCCGAACAAGTCGGACGGCTGCAATCGCTCAGGCGCGCGCTTGGCAACGGTCCCAGCACCTTAGCCGATCGCTAGGTCTGCGGCGGGGCGTCGAGCAGGCGGGCGATCACGCCCTCTAATTGCTGCAGCACGGTGGGCTTATAGACGATTTCCCTGATGCCGGTGGCGAGGGTGGCGGCCTGGGCGGCGGGGGATAGATACCCCGACACCAGCACGACGGGCAGATCAGCGCGGAGCTGCGCGAGGGCGCTGGCTACTTCCAGGCCGGACATTCCCGGCATATTGTAATCCGTCACCACGATATTGAACCCGGTCGGATCGGCGCGGACCGCGTTAAGCGCCTCTGTCGGCTTGGTATAGCCGGTCACTCGATAGCCGAGCGATTCGAATTTGGCCCGGACCAGTTCCACTAACATCTCCTCGTCGTCCAAGTAGAGCAGATGGCGGTTGCGGCCTTGTTTTGTGGTTGGCGCGGTTTCGATCGATTCGCCTGCCAGGGCCGGCGCCTCTGCCGCGGGAAAGTAGAGATGAAAGGTCGTGCCTTGGCCCGGACGGCTCTCGACGACGATGGCGCCCTCGTGTCCCCGGATGATGCCGTGGACCACGCTCAAGCCGAGGCCTGTGCCCTGCCCCACAGGCTTGGTGGTAAAGAAGGGGTCGAAGATGCGCTCCACCGTTTCTGGCTCCATGCCGCAGCCGGTATCCCGGATAGAGAGGCGCACATAGTGGCCAGGCGGCAGCGTAGCGTGGAAGCTGCGCAGCGCCCGGGGCAGCGTGACCGGCGCCAGCTCTATTGCGATGTGGCCCGGTTGTTCTTTGAGCGCATGCCAGGCGTTGGTGCAGAGGTTCATCACAACTTGATGGATCTGGGTGGCATCGGCTAGCACGGGGGGCGCACCCGTCTCGCAGGCGGCGGTCAGCTTGATGTTAGCCGGGAGGGTGGCCTGCAGTAAGTTGAGGGCTTCGTGTATCACCGTGGTGAGGTTCAGCACGGTGCGTGAAAATTCCTGCTGATGCGTGAAGGTGAGGATTTGCTGCACGAGGTGGGAGGCCCGGGCGCCGGCTTCGAGAATTCTCGTGAGATTGGGTCTGGCCGGGTGGTCGGCGGGGGTTTTCATCGCCGCCATTTCGGCGTTGCCGAGGATCGCGGTGAGGATGTTGTTGAAATCGTGGGCGACGCCGCCTGCCAGCTGTCCGATTGCTTCCATCTTCTGCATCTGGCGAATCTGGTCCTGGAACGACTGCAGGGCCGTTTCCGATTTCTTGCGCTCGGTGATGTCGGTCACGGTTCCGATGTAGCCCAGCAGTTCATCGCGCACACCGCGCGACGTCACGGCTTGCGCGAGCACCCAGTTCACGCTCCCCTCGGCATTCTGGAAACGATACTCCGAGGAAAACATCGTCTGCCTGGCGACGGCCTGCCGCCACTCCTCGACGACGCGCCGGCGATCGTCCGGATGGAGCGATTTCGCCCATTGGTTGTTCAGCGCTTGCTCATGGCTCAGCCCGGCGAGCGCGCACCAGCGGAGGTTCACATAACTGTAGATGCCCTGCCGATCGGTGAGGAAGATGCTGACTGGCGAAATCCGCGCAAGCGCGTACAGCCGCCCTTCCGCGTGCCGGCGGGCATTCCGCTCGCTCCCCTCCCGCAAGGCTTGCTGGATGGCGGGCACCAGCCGGATGAGCCGGTCCTTCATCACATAATTATGCGCGCCTGCTTTCAACGCTTCGACGGCCGTTTCTTCTCCAACCGCGCCCGTCACAATGATGACGGGCAGATCAAATCCGAGACTGGAGATCTGCTCCAAGGCGGCCGGGGCGTTGAACTGCGGCAACGTCCAATCTGCCAGGATCAGATCCCATCCTGGCTCTTGCAGCGCGGCAGCCAAGCCGTCGGCTGTGTCGACGCGACGCGCGTGCGGCTCGTAGCCGCCTGTGCGCAAGGCATGTTGGACCAGCGTGGCGTCGGCTTCGTGATCCTCGATATGGACGTATCGCAGGGGTTGTCGTGCGGGCTGTGTCATTCGATTCGTAGCTCTCTTAAAGAGTCGCTTGTTCTGACGTTTGATTCAAGAGCAGCCAATATAACCCCAGCGGCTTCACGGACTCGCCGCGCCGCGTAAAATCGACAGGCCTCATCATCCAGGACCTGGTAGCACTGGAGGTCCGCCAGACGGGAGGCTTCGTTTTCTGGCAGGGGCGCGATTTTCATCGATCGCTCTCGTTCGGTTCGCCCGGCACAGCGAGCGCCCCGCCTCGATATGACGCCATGAGCGCTGTGTTTTCTTCGGGAGGGAATCGCGCGGGCTGCATGCAGAAATCTCCGGCCAAGGAGGCTACGGGCACTGTCGTATCACGTCATTTACCGCTATTTCTATACGTACGTTTAGGTAGGCGCACACCGAAAATCGCCTTGCTATTTTGCGCAAGAGAGACTCTAGGATTGTCGTTACTGGGCGGAGCGTTTGAGCCTTGTGCGAGAGAAAGGGCCTGGAGGTACATGTGCGACGGACTGTGAGTTGGAGCGGGAAACGAGATTTGAACTCGCGACCCTCGCCTTGGCAAGGCGATGCTCTACCACTGAGCTATTCCCGCTCACTCACAGTCAGCACGAGGGGTGGGATTCTACTGGGCGTGAGCGTGACTGTCAAGCTGTGCAATATTTCTGTAGATGTCCGGCAATCTACGAGACCTTCCCTGCTCTCGGTACCTTTGTTACAACCGCATAAATATGTTACCAAATGGTAGCATTGCAATATTCCAATTAAGTCATTGATTTATTTGCAATTTATAGTGCAATGGCAGTTTTAATTGTTGTCGGTGATACATTAAGTACCCATGAAGGCATAATTGTGACAGTGAGAGCGAGTGCAGCGAGAACATTTTAACCTTATTATTCAATCTATTGCGCATCACACATAGAATCCAATGGCTCTATAGATCCTGGTGCGTATATTGCGAACATAAGGGCCCATGATGCCAGGAATGCAAGATGGACCAATGCGGGTAGCCACGATCAACCAGCTGGTGGCCTGTGCGGTGCTCCTGTTTTCGGGCAGCTTTTTGAAGGAAGGGGGGTGGTCTGAACGTTCCGCTGTGCGTCAGTGAAGTCGCGTGGGCTTATTGAAGCCCTCAACTCTTAGGAGGTGTCACCAATGTTTTTGTCACGTAGGCAGTTCTTAAAAGTCTCCGTGGGGACGGTCGCCGCAGTCGCGGTGGCGGACAAAGTCCTGGCGTTGACCGCGCTTCAGCCGGTCATCGAAGTGGGCAATCCCTTGGGAGATTATCCGGATCGGTCGTGGGAGCGTGTCTATCACGACCAGTATCGTTACGATTCGTCGTTTACCTGGTGCTGTTCCCCGAACGACACGCACGCCTGCCGCATCCGGGCCTTCGTCCGGAACGGTGTGGTCATGCGGGTCGAGCAGAACTACGATCACCAGACGTACGAAGATCTCTACGGCAACCGCGGAACGTTCGCGCACAATCCGCGCATGTGCTTGAAGGGATTTACCTTCCATCGCCGCGTGTATGGCCCCTATCGCTTGAAGGGTCCTTTGATGCGGAAGGGCTGGAAGGAATGGATGGATGCCGGCTCGCCGGAGCTGACGCCAGAAACGAAGCGGAAGTACAAGTTCGATAGCCGCTTTCTGGACGACATGCTGCGCGTGTCCTGGGACACGGCCTTCACCTATGCCGCCAAGGCGATGATCATC
Source organism: Nitrospirota bacterium (assembly GCA_026387665.1). Lineage (NCBI taxonomy): Bacteria > Pseudomonadati > Nitrospirota > Nitrospirota bacterium. The sequence continues at coordinate 99,496 of JAPLLG010000013.1, read as the reverse complement.
ATTGCCACGCGGTACAGCGGTGAAGCTGGAGCCCGTCGCCTCCGTGAGCAGGGTTATGCGCCGGAAATGATCGAAATGATGAAGGGCGCGGGTACCCGCACCTTCAAGCATCGCGCTGGTATGCCGGTCCTCGGCATCATCGGCAAGATGGGCAACACCAGAATGAACGGCGGCGTCAACGCGTTGCTGGACACCTGGATTCGCAAAGTCAGCCCGGATCAGGCACAGGGCGGCCGGTATTGGTCGAACTACACCTGGCACGGCGACCAGAACCCCGCCCACCCCTGGTGGTGCGGCGCCCAGGGTTCCGACATCGACTTGTCCGACATGCGCTTCTCCAAGCTGAACACCAGCTGGGGTAAGAACTTCGTCGAAAACAAGATGCCGGAAGCGCACTGGAAGTTGGAATGTATTGAACGGGGCGCCCGGGTCGTGGTCATCACGCCTGAGTACAACCCCACCGCCTATCGCGCCGACTACTGGATGCCGTTGCGACCCGCGTCGGACGGTGCCATTTTCTTGGGCGCCATGAAGATCATCGTCGATGAGAACATGCACGACGTGGACTTCTTGAAGGGGTACACCGATTCGCCGGTGCTCGTCCGCACGGACACCCTACAGTTCCTGGATCCGCGCGACGTGGTGGCGGATTACCAGTTCCCTGACTTCTCGAAGAGCTACTCGGGCCGCGTGCAGTCCTTGAAGCCGGAGCAGGTTGCCCGGCTCGGCGGCATGATGGTCTGGGACTTGAACAAGAAGGCCGCCGTGCCGCTCCATCGTGAGCAGGTCGGTTGGCATTATCAGAACAGTGGCATCGATGCAGCCCTCACCGGGACCTACCGGGTGAAGTTGCTCAATGGCCGGGAAATTGACGCGATGCCGGTCTGGCAGATGTACTTGGTGCACTTCCAGGATTACGACCTGGACACCTGTCATCAGATTTGCCGGACGCCAAAGGACCTCCTGGTTCGTTGGGCGCGTGACTCAGGTTCGATCAAGCCCGCCGCCATCCATAACGGTGAAGGGACGAACCACTATTTCCATCAGACCATCAACTCCCGCGGCGCCGCGATGGTGCTCATCGTCACCGGCAACGTCGGGAAGTTCGGCACCGGGCAGCATACCTGGGCCGGTAACTACAAGGCGGGTACCTGGACGTCGACCCCCTGGTCCGGCGCCGGTATTGCCGTGCACACGGGTGAGGATCCATTCAACATCACGTTGGATCCGAATGCGCACGGCAAGGAAATCAAAACCAAGTCGTACTACTACGGCGAGGAAGTCGGTTACTGGAACCACGGCGACACCGCCCTGATCGTCAGCACCCCGAAGTACGGGCGCAAGGTGTTCACGGGCAAGACGCATATGCCGACGCCGAGCAAGTTCCGTTGGGTTGTCAACGTGAACGTGCTCAACAACGCCAAACACCATTATGACATGGTGCGTAACGTCGATCCGAACATCGAGACCCTGATCACTCAGGACATCGAGATGACCTCGGACGTGAACCACAACGATATCGCCTTCGCGGCGAATTCGTGGATGGAGTTCACCTATCCGGAAATGACCGTCACGGTATCCAATCCGTGGGTGCAGATCTGGAAGGGCGGCATCCGGCCCTTGTACGACACCCGTAACGACCTCGATTCGTTCGCAGGCGTTGCGGCCAAGTTGTCGGACATGACCGGCGACAAGCGCATGCGCGATTACTTCAAGTTCGTCTACGAAAACCGCGTGGACGTCTATGCGCAGCGCATGCTCGATGCTTCCAGCACTTTCTACGGCTACAGCGCAGACGTGATGCTGAAGTCGGAAAAAGGCTGGATGGTCATGGTTCGGACCTATCCGCGTACGCCATTCTGGGAAGAGACCAACGAGTCGAAGCCCATGTGGACGCGGACTGGCCGGTATGAAAATTACCGGACCGAGCCTGAGGCGATCGAATACGGCGAAAACTTCATCTCTCACCGTGAGGGAACGGAAGCGACACCGTATCTGCCGAACGCCATCATGACGAGCAACCCGTACGTCCGTCCGGACGACTACGGTATTCCGATCACGGCGCAGCACCATGACGACAAGACGGTGCGTAACATCAAGTTGCCGTGGCAGGAAATCAAGCGGCACAGCAACCCGTTGTGGGAGAAGGGGTACCAGTTCTACTGCGTTACTCCGAAGACCCGGCATCGGGTGCACAGCCAATGGTCGGTGAACGACTGGGTGCAGATTTACGAGTCGAACTTCGGCGATCCGTACCGCATGGACAAGCGGACGCCTGGTGTCGGCGAGCACCAGTTGCACATCAACCCGCAGGCGGCGAAAGACCGCGGCATCAACGACGGCGACTACGTCTACGTAGACGGTAACCCGGTGGACCGGCCATATCGTGGCTGGAAGCCTTCGGATCCGTACTATAAGGTGGCGCGCCTCATGATCCGCGCGAAGTACAACCCGGCCTATCCGTACCACGTGACGATGTCGAAGCACGCACCGTACGTGGCCACGCCGAAGTCGGTCAAAGGCCACGAGACGCGCCCAGACGGACGCGCCATCGCGGTGGACACCGGTTATCAGTCCAACTTCCGGTACGGGGCCCAACAGTCCTTTACCAGAAACTGGTTGATGCCGATGCACCAGACTGACTCGTTGCCGGGCAAACATGCCATCGCTTGGAAGTTCAAGTGGGGCTATCAGGTCGACCACCATGCGATCAACACGGTGCCGAAGGAATGTCTAATCCGCATCACCAAGGCGGAAGACGGCGGCATCGGAGCTCGTGGTCCATGGGAGCCGGTCCGGACCGGATTTACACCGGGCCAAGAGAACGAGTTCATGATCAAGTGGCTCAAAGGCGAACACATCAAGATCAAGGTGTAAGGGTCGCACAACTTGCACCGTGAGGATGATGTATAGCTGATGAGATTCACGAATTAACTGATCATGACTACAAGGAGGATTGACAATGCCTGAAGTGTATAACTGGCAGCTGGGACGGAAGATGCTGTATCCCTACGAGGAACGGCATCCGAAGTGGCAGTTTGCCTTCGTGTTCAACATCAACCGGTGCTTGGCCTGTCAGACCTGTTCGATGGCAGACAAGTCCACCTGGCTCTTCTCGAAGGGTCAGGAATACATGTGGTGGAACAACGTGGAAACCAAGCCGTACGGCGGGTACCCACAGTTCTACGACGTGAAGATCACCCAGCTCATCGAGCAGGTGAATCCAGGCGGCCAGGTGTGGAACGTCCGTGTCGGACGTAAACACCATGCGCCGTACGGCGTGTTCGAAGGGATGACCATTTTCGACGCGGGCGCCAAAGTGGGCCAGGCGGCGATCGGCTACATCCCGACGGACCAAGAGTGGCGGTTCGTGAACATCTATGAGGATACGGCGACCTCGATGCGCGCCCTTGTGGAAGGCGTCGACAAGACCGGATTCTCACGGGACGAACCGTGGAAGATGACGGGCAGCAGTCTGCCGGAGCATGAAACGTTCTTTTTCTATCTCCAGCGGATTTGCAACCACTGCACGTACCCAGGCTGCTTGGCGGCCTGCCCGCGGAAGGCGATCTACAAGAGACCCGAAGACGGGATCGTGTTGATCGACCAAAACCGGTGCCGAGGGTACAAGAAGTGCGTGGAGCAGTGCCCATTCAAGAAGCCGATGTATCGTGGAACCACACGCGTGTCTGAAAAGTGCATTGCGTGTTATCCGCGCATCGAAGGTAAAGACCCGCTGACGGGCGGCGAGCCGATGGAAACGCGTTGTATGGCAGCCTGCGTCGGAAAGATCCGGATGCAGAGCCTGATGCGCATCGGCGAAGACGGCCTGTGGGCGGAAGACCGGTGGCACCCGCTCTACTACGCGATTCGCGTGGAGCAGGTGGCGCTCCCATTGTATCCACAGTGGGGCACCGAGCCCAACGGCTACTACATCCCACCGCGGCACAGCCCTCGTGGCTATGCGCGGCAGATGTTTGGCCCGGGCGTCGACAACGCCATCGAGAAGTATCTCGTGCCAAGCCGTGAGCTGTTGGCGGTCCTCCAGTTGTGGAGAGCCAGCCAGCAGATCATCTTCCGGTACGATGTCATTCCTGGTCCGAAAGTGTTCGAGACCCAGATCCACGGTAAGCGTTTCGAGATGTACAACGATACCGTGTTGGGCTTCAACAAGTCGGGCAAGGAAGTGGCGCGTATTCAGGTCGAAGAGCCGATCTACATTCGGCCGGCCGAGCGCGTAACCTGGCTGTAAGTTTCAGCTAGGGGTCGCTTCATGGGGGGCGGAGTTCCTTCGGGGACTCCGCCCCTTCTGTTTGACCCACGTCTTCCTGGGCCGCATCGGTCTTTCGGCTCAATCTTCTCTGCTCCTTCTGCGCACTTGACGTTCCTGAGATGGTCCAGTAGAGTTGAAACAGTATAAGAATCCTTCTCTATACCAAGTCTGGGGTATCATCAGCGTGACCTCTCCTCAGCAGCAACCAGTCCCATTTGCTGCCCAAGCCATACCTTTCGACGAGTTTCTGGCCTCGGGGAAACTCCCGGAAGGCTACCTTGCCAGCGAGTACATCGCACAGCAATTCGTCGAGCGTCTCGTGCATTATGTATTGAGTGTCCCGGCTGGCAGTTATACGATGGCTCAATTGAGCCATCTCCTTGAGCAGCTCGATCCCCGCGCGCAGGTGTTCTTCTTCAAGCGTCTCAAGGAGACCAGTCCCGAGAGCCTCAAGGATTTTGCCCCGCTCTATTACGGCTTCATGAACGAGTTTCACTCCCTCCTGTTTACCTAGTCTGATAACTTTTTCCTTGTTGCCAGGGCATTCTCATGTATAATCGACTGGTTAATAACCAGCGCAAAGGAGCGACATGAATCCTACCCTACAGCGAGCCGTGACGAGCTTTTACAATCTCATTTATGAAGCCCAGACCTTTGCCACCACGATGTCACGAATTGACACGGGCGAGCAGGAGCATTATTCAGGACGCATCGAAGGACTCAACTGGGTCCTTGATCGCTGTCAGGAACTTGAGGATATGGACGCCAATCTGACCCCCTCATCCCTCCAGCGGGTCCTTACAGAAGTGAAATCCGATCTCGATCACGAATTGTCCGTGCAGCGCCGTGAAAAAGGGCGTCGGGCAGATGGTCGAGAGGAAGCCCTCAACTTTGTTGCTGATTATTTGTCCAGCCTGATTACAGCAACCGAGATTGAATCAGCCAAGACGCCGGCCGTTTAACGTCCCGTCTCCGTACCAGCTCCACCTGTCGCCTTCCATGACGCCTGGTTTGTTATTACGATGATGCGAGAATGGATCGTGTTCTCGCTGTGCATGGGAGTCGGGGGCCACATCGCCCTCGGCTTCGTCTTGCATGCTCCGGGCCTCTGGCCTTGGAGTAGGGCCTGGCTCTACGGCTTGATTAGCGGGCTGGTTGTCTATGGTCTGGTTCAAGGAGCACGAGGGGTTTGGAAGTTGCTCAGGTCCTCTCCGAAGATTCCACCGAAGAGCGGCTCCACCGATTCATGGTGAGCTGGCACATGTGACGGGGCCCGGTTCTCGCCATTGACCGTCACGCGGCCCACCGCGTACAATTCCTCCATGCAAGGACCTCCGCGTAAACCAACCATCTCTGGCTGGCCGCCAGGCGTAACCCCTAAGATGCCTCGGTCCAGGCCTGGCGCGCCCGAACAGGCAGACCAGTTCAAATCTCTCAACGCCTCCCTGCTCTATTGCCCGCAATGTCGAGTAGCGACTCCGACACGAGAGCGATTGCTCCTTGTGCTTCCGACTGGCAATCTCTACGAATATCGCTGCCAACATTGTGGAACCTCAACCGGTTCCAAGACCGGCAATTAATAAGCGATTGTGCCGGCCGTCGCTGAGCGACGTCGAGAGGATTGCCCATGATTACGCATGGGAAAAATCAGTAGAGGCCCGGTGTGAATGGCGTCTGTGCGGAAGGATCTGCGGGGAAGTCGGCCTGTCAGCTAAGCCTGCAGGGGAATGCCTTCTTCGATGAGCATGACGGGGATGTTTTCGCGAATGGGGTAGAGCATCGTGCGGTCGCTTCGGATCAACCCCCCATCGAGGGGTTCCGTGACCGGCTTGTTGGCTTTATTTTTCAATTGTCCGCGGCTCACTGCTTCATTCAGCGTAGCAATCAAGGCTGCGTCGGCCAAGCTCACGTCCTGCTTGGTATCCGGGCAACAGAGAATGGCCAGGAGATCCTTGTCGATAGTGATCGGACGATGTGCTTCCGCGTGTTCTGCCATAATGCCCCCTCGTGAGCTGGACCGCCAAGACCCGTATAGGATAGATCGCCGATCTCACTGAGATCAAGCCCCTCGATCCCCTCTATTTCGTTTCTGGTTTCTGCTACACTGCCAGTCTCGCCTGATCGTGGAGAAGGAAACAAGCGGCGATGGCAAAGAGTCTGTGGAAATATTCTGTGGCAGGCCTGCTGCTACTCGTGCCGGCCTGGGCGACATTTTTGATCCTGTTTACGCTGCTTCACGCGCTGAACGAGTTGCTCGTCGAGCTTCCCTGGACCATTGAGGCGCGGCAGATTCCCGGGCTCAGTCTCATTCTGTTTTTCATCCTCGTTCTTGCCATCGGCGCCATCGCCACTCATGTAATCGGGCGGCGCATCATCATCCAGACAGAACGATGGATCGAACAGATTCCCCTGGTCCGTAGCGTCTACATGACCCTCAAGGGGATGACCGATCTGTTGAGCTTCCGTTCCCGTTTCGGGCGCAGCACCGTGGTGGCCTTTCCATTTCCTCGCGACGGTCTCTGGGCGATCGGATTTATCATGGGGATCGCCCCTCCATCATTGCAAGTCGCACCGGGAGCAAGTCTGCTCATGGTGTTCGTGCCCACGGCCATCCATCCCTTTACCGGCTTCCTTGCGTTTATTCCACAGTCGCAGGTTCGCCCGATCAATCTGCCGGCGGAAGAGGCCATGAAGATGGAATTTACCGCCGGCCTGTACAAGCCGGCAGCCGGATGGTTGCAAGCTCCAAAGGTCACAGCCTGACTGTCATGTCGATACTCGAACACCTCACGGTCCGACTCGCCAGGCCGGACGATGCAGCTACCATCGCCTCATTCAGCGCAGCCATGGCGCTGGAAACGGAAAATCGCCGCCTCGATCTCGACCGCCTCCAGGCCGGAACTGCCGCCCTCCTGGACTCTCCCGAGCGCGGCTTCTTTATGGTCGCCGAACTGGAGCAGGCAGGCCGGCGATTGCTGCTGGGGCAGTTGATGATCACCTATGAATGGAGTGATTGGCGTAACGGCGTCTTTTGGTGGATTCAGAGCGTATATGTGGACCAAGCCTGGCGTCGCCAGAGCGTTTTTCTCCGGATGCATGAAACGGTGATGACCCGCGCCAAGACCAGTTCGAACGTCTGTGGGGTCCGCCTCTACGTCGAAGAGAGTAACAGTACGGCGCAGGCCGTGTACCGTCGAGTGGGACTTGCGCCGTCATCCTATGCCATCTTTGAAACAGATTTTATTCTGGGTTGCCAGAAGAGCTTAGAGGATCGCCCGAACGAAGCCTAGATGAACGTACGCGCCATATTGCGAATTGCCGGAAGTCTATGTGCCAGCTATAATCGCTCCCATGACTTCTCCTTCTGATTCAGATTCCCCCAAAGCAGACGCACGATCCTCTGCCTATCTTCCTGCCGATCGCGATATAGAGTTTCTCCAGCGGGATGAGCTGCGTTCGGTCCGTGTCGGGCTTGAGCTTCTCAAGCCCGAGCTGATCCAGCGCGAGCATGGCATCCGCTCGACCATAGTTGTATTCGGGAGCGCCAGGCTGCAAGAACCGGCAGTCGCCAGAGAAACTCTGAGGCTGAAGGAGGCTGAAGCGGCTAAATCCCCCTCGGACCCTCTCTGCCGACAAAGCGTAGCCATAGCCAAACGGCAGCTCGACCTGTCCAAATATTATGACGTCGCACGTGAGTTCAGCCGCCTCGTCTCCTCCACCTGTCAAACCGACGGGCAATGTGATTATGTCGTGGTGACCGGCGGTGGTGGCGGCATTATGGAAGCGGCGAATCGCGGGGCTGCCGACGTGCAGGCCAAATCCATTGGCCTCAACATCACCTTGCCCCATGAACAGCATCCCAATCCCTACATCACTCCTGAACTCTGCTTCCAGTTTCGCTATTTTGCTATCCGCAAGATGCATTTCCTGATCAGGGCCAAGGCGCTGGTGGCCTTCCCCGGAGGATTCGGCACCCTCGACGAACTCTTTGAAACGTTGACGCTGGCTCAGACAGGCAAGGCCCAGCACGTGGTCATCGTTCTTGTTGGACGGGCTTTTTGGGAGCGGCTGATCAACTGGAAGATGCTCATCGAGGAGGGGTTGATCGAGGAAGAGGAGCTACGGCTCTTTCACTATGCGGAAACGGCAGAGGAAGCCTGGACCTTGATCGGGCGTCACCATGGAGTGCCTCCGTTATGAAGCTCTCCTTCCATGGCGCAGCACGGTCTGTGACCGGCAGCCGCCACATGGTCGAACTGCCTGGATGCAAGCTGTTGCTGGACTGCGGACTCTTTCAAGGGCGGCGCGAAGAGGCGCTTCGCCAGAATCAGGATTTGGGCTTCGATCCCCATTCGATCAACGCGGTCTTACTGTCCCATGCCCATGTCGACCATTCCGGCGCGTTACCGATGCTCCAGAAACATGGCTTCTCCGGGAAGGTGCACCTCACCAGAGCCACTGCCGATTTGACGGAGCTCATGCTGGAAGATTCGGCTCATGTCCAGGTCAGCGACTGTAGCTACGTCAATAAGAAGGAGCAGCGGAAGGGAAAGGCCTGTGTTCGCCCTTTCTATAATATCGACGACGTCCGCAAAGTGGTCCGACGATTCGAGGGCACGAGATACGGAGACCTGCTCAAGGTTTCCCCACGCGTGACCGCGTCTTTTCACGATGCAGGCCATATCCTGGGGTCTGCGACTATCCGGGTGAAATATACGGCGCGCGGCAATACGACCACGCTACTTTTTAGCGGAGACCTTGGCCGCTCCAACATGCCGATCCTCCGAGACCCTGAGCCGCCGCAACCCTGCGATGTGTTGATCCTGGAGTCGACCTATGGCGATCGTCTGCACGAAGCTGATCGGGCGGTTATGAAACAGCAGGCTCTGGATCTCCTCACCCATGTCAAGACTCACAAGAGCAAGATTATTGTTCCGGCCTTCGCCGTCGGCAGGACGCAGGAATTGGTGATGCGGATCAAGGAACTCGTCGGCGAAGGTCGCCTCGATCCCATTCCAATCTATATCGATTCCCCTCTGGCCTCTCGGGCCACGGAAGTCTTTCGCCGCCATCCGGAATGTTACGATGAAGAAACGACTAAAACCTTTACGGCGTCCGGCGACCTCTTCGCCTCGCGCTATATCCATTTTGTCTCGTCGCCGGAAGAGAGTATGCGCCTGAACAGCATGAAGGGCCCCTGCGTCATCATTTCCGCCTCCGGCATGTGCGAAGGCGGCCGCGTCGTGCACCATCTCAAACATGCGATTCAAGATGAAGCGAACGTGATTGTGTTCGTGGGCTTTCAAGCCGAGCACACGCTCGGGCGCAAACTCGTCGAAGGATGGGATGTCGTGCCGATTTTCGGTGTGCCCACCAGGCGGCGGGCGAAGATCGTGACCTTCAACGGGCTCTCCGCTCATGCGGACCGCCAGGATCTCTTGTCCTATGTGCGGGCCATTACTCCGACGCCCAGTAAGATTTTCCTCGTCCATGGTGAAGAGAAGCAGGCGCTGTCGCTGGCCGCAGCCATTCAGGCGGAACATTCCCAGGTCGAGGTCACGGTCCCCCACTTTGGATCAAGCCATGAGATCTAATCACATCGTTCGCCTGACAGCGTCGCTGCTGAGTCTCGTTATCTGGGTTTGTGTCGCTCCGCTCTGGCCCGCTCAATCCAGCGAGCCGGAAGAGCCCCGTTTGCGGGCTCGCGCCCTTGGCATCGTCGTCGGTTCCTATGCGCCGGGACCGTTCAATGCGATTACCGATGTAGCTGGTGTGACCGTGGGCCAGACTACCCTCATCTCCGGCGATGGGCCCCTCAAGCCGGGGCAGGGCCCTGTGCGAACCGGCGTGACGGTCGTGATCCCTCGCGCAGACATCTGGCACAAGAAAGTGTCGGCCGGCTCGTTCGTCCTCAATGGGACCGGCGAGATGACCGGCCTTGCCTGGGTCGCCGAATCAGGATTCCTGGAATATCCGATCGCCCTCACCAATACGTTGAACGTGCCGCGAGTCGCCAACGGGGTCATGAACTGGATGATTGCACGGTACCCGGAGGTCGGCATTACCGACGATACCCTGACGCCGGTGGTTGCCGAATGCGACGATGGGCGGCTTAACGATATTCAGGGTCGGCATGTGTCCGAGGCGGATGTGGTGAAGGCGCTTAACGGCGCGTCTTCCGGATTTGTGCAGGAAGGATCGGTCGGAGCAGGAACAGGGATGGTGTCCTATGGATTCAAAGGCGGCATCGGGACCTCCTCGCGGCGATTGCCGGAAGATGAAGGAGGCTATACGGTCGGTGTGCTCGTCAATGCGAACCATGGACGCAGGCCTGAGCTCGTCGTGGGCGGAGCGCCGGTCGGTCGGCTCTATGAGGCCGTGCCTCCCGTCGCGCAGGCTCTGTCGCCGGGGCAAAGCGAAGGGTCGATCATCGTCATCATCGCGACTGACGCCCCTCTCGACAGTCGGCAGCTCACGAGGCTGGCGAAGCGAGCGGCGCTGGGACTGGCGCGAACCGGATCGACCGCCAGACACGGCAGTGGCGACTTCATGCTGGCTTTCTCCACCGCGAACGTTATCCCCCATTATCCGAAAGATCGAACCTACCCCTTGATCCAGTTGGCGGATACCCATATCAACCCGCTCATTACCGCGACAGTCGAAGCAACTGAGGAGGCGATTCTCAATGCGCTGACGACGGCCACCACTGTCGTGGGACGAGACGGCCGTCGCGTCGAGGCCATCTCCCTCGCCCGGCTCCGCGCCATCCTCGATCGTCAGGTTAAATAGCCGCGGCTGTTCAGTTTTCTCGCACGGTCAGCTGGTTCTCTCGCTTGCATTTCCCTCTCCCGCCTCGCTATCCTTTCGAAGATCTTTTGCGCCTGGAGGATTGAGATGAGCGAATATCAGCTCGGCGGCGGCTTACGTCTCTTAACCGCGATAGAGAAAACCGAGGCCTTTGGCGAGTTCCTGAAAGCCCGCATGGTTCAAGCCTTGGAGTCGGAAGACCCAGCAGAATTGCACTATCTCCTGGCTCAACTCGATGACTACCATTCCTATCTGTGGCGTTACTATAACAAGCTGGCGAAGGACCGGCCGGAACGAATGGACCCAGGCGTATAGCATCCTGCTCATTTACTGGCAACTGCGGGAAGAAACATTCGCACCATGATGATTCCGTCTACCGTCACGACCACGTCGTCCACGTTTCAATTTGCGACAGCCCTTTCACGCAAGACCGATACGGAGGCTGCCGTTCGCGATCTTGCTGATGCGATTCGGATGCAATTCGGCACAGCTTCTATCGATCTGGCTTGCGTCTTTTTCTCCGCCCACCATGCTGAGAAAGCCTCGATGATTTCGACCATGCTGCAGAGCGAACTGCGGGCGAAGGTCTGCCTGGGCTGTTCAGGCGAGGGCGTGATTGCCGGTTCAGAAGAGATTGAAACCGCGGCAGCTTTAACTGTGTGGGTTGCCTGCCTTCCCCATGTCAAATTGGCTCCGCTCCGGCTTTCCGTCTCTCAGTTGCAGGATCAAATCCTCATGCCGGGATGGCCTGAGCCAGGACTTGAGGATTCGACGTTTCTCCTCCTTGCCGACCCCTTCTCGACTCCGACGCAGGAAGTCCTGGCCCTCATGAACGACCGGTACCCCCAGGGCAAAGTCGTCGGTGGCCTCGCCGGGGGAGGTCAGGATTCAGGAGAGAATCGACTCCTCCTCAACGATCAGGTCTTTGACGGGGGCCTGGTGGGGGTGCAACTCACAGGACCGATTGCGGTGCGAACTGTGACCTCGCAAGGTTGCCGCCCGATCGGTGAACGGTTTGTTGTGACCAGGGCGGAGGGAAATCTCATCTATGAACTGGGCGGGGTCTCCGCCTTGAAACGGCTCCAGGACGTGTTCGAATCCCTGGGCGGGCCCCAGCGCCGCGATGCCCACCGCGCATTGCACTTGGGGATCGTGATCGACGAACACCGGAGTCATTTTGAGCGGGGTGATTTCCTCGTTCGGAACCTTATTGGAGCAGATCAACAGGCCGGGGCCGTCGCGGTCGGAGAGGTCGTGCAGGAGGGCCAGACCGTGCAATTCCACCTTCGCGATGCGAAGTCTGCGAGCGATGACTTGCACTTTCTTCTGGCCACGGATCGCACGAAACACCAAAGCCCTCCGCTCGGAGCTCTGCTGTTCAGCTGTTGCGGGCGCGGCGAGGGACTCTTCGGCCGCCCCCATCACGATAGCGGGGTCGTGCAAGAACGGCTTGGCCCTATCCCGACGGCGGGGTTCTTTGCCCAAGGCGAGATTGGCCCGGTCGGAGGGCGCAACTTCCTGCATGGCTACACGGCGAGTGTGGTGATTTTCGCCGAGCCTGAGCCCCGCAAGGACCATCCGTGAGCGTCATTCAATAAGCGCTCGAACGGAATTGCCTGCCTGGAAGCTGGCAGAAGATTCTGCGAGACGAAATTTTTATTCTCTGGTCATTCAGCATTGTGGCAAGGTGACCGACGATCAAAAAAGGAGCAGTCATGCCGTTTGAAGACGCAGGGGCCGAAGGGAAGGAAGTCACGACGTCATCGGGGTTGCAATATATTGAGCTCACGGTCGGCACAGGCGCGACGGCAGAGGCGGGGCAGACCGTCATCGTGCATTACACTGGCTGGCTGGAAAATGGAAAGAAGTTCGACAGCTCCGTGGACCGGGGCCAGCCGTTCTCTTTTCCTCTGGGTGCCGGGCAAGTCATCAAGGGATGGGATGAGGGCGTCAAGGGCATGAAGGTGGGTGGAAAGCGAAAGCTGACCATTCCCTCCAAGCTCGGCTATGGCGCGCAGGGAGCGGGCGGCGGCCTGATTCCTCCCCACGCGACGTTGATTTTCGACGTCGAGCTGCTGGGCTTGTGAGCCACCCCATGCAACGTACTCCACTGATCACGCACCACCAAGCCTGTGGCGGCAAACTCGTTGATTTTGCCGGATGGGAAATGCCCATTCAATACAGCGGTGTCTTGGACGAGTACCATACAGTCCGTTCTCAGGTCGGCCTCTTTGATGTGAGCCATATGGGACGGCTGTGGGTCTCCGGATCTGGCGCGGTTCCGTTTCTTCAGCGAGTCACGACCAACGATGTCGGAAAGCTCGCCGTCTCTCAGGCCCATTACTCCATGGTCTGTAACGAGAACGGCGGCATCAAGGACGACATCTTTATCTATCGGATCGCGTCGGACGAGTTTCTCCTGTGCGTGAATGCGTCGAACCGCGAGAAGATCCTGTCCTGGCTGCAAGCCCAGCTCGCGCAGGACAAGACGGTTCTCCTCGAAGACCGGTCGGTCGAAATGGCCCAGGTAGCCGTGCAGGGCCCTAAATCACGCGAGCTCCTCATGAGCCTCGGCGGCACATCTCTCGAAGGACTCAAGCTTCACCATGCCTGCGAGGGCACGATTGGAGGCCTCCCCTGTTTGTTGGCTAGAACCGGCTATACCGGTGAATTGGGCTATGAGATTTATATCGACGCAGATAAGGTCGGTCGTCTCTGGGATCTGCTCATCGACAAGGGCCAGGCCTGGGGACTCAAGCCGGCCGGGCTCGGGGCGAGGGATTTGCTCCGTTTGGAAATGGGCTATCTGCTCTATGGTAACGACATGGGCGAAGAGACGACGCCACTTGAAGCGAACGCGGACTGGACCGTCAGTTTCCAGAAGGGCTCGTTCATTGGCAGCCAGGCGCTGTTGGCGCAGAAACAGGCAGGAGTGGCTCGTCGGTTCGTGGCCTTTGAACTTGTCGAGAAAGCCGTGCCGCGCCATGGGTTCAGAATTCTCGACCCCGCAACCTCTCAACCTATCGGCGACGTTACCAGCGGCAATCTCTCTCCGCTCCTCCAGAAGGGGATCGGATTGGGCTATGTGCCGGCACGTTATGCGGAGCCAGGTTCTTCCATCCTGATCGAAATCCGCAGTAAGAGCGTCCTTGCCACCGTCGTCAAGCCGCCGTTTTACAGGAAACGCAAGGCCTAGCCCGTGCAAAGCAAACGCATCTATACCGGTATGATTGTGAACGTGAACGTCGATACTGTCACGTTGCCCAACGGCCTCACGGTCGACTTGGAGGTGGTGCGCCATCCGGGAGCGGCTGCGGTGGTGCCGATGAAAGACGATGGCACGGTTGTCTTGATCAGGCAATTCCGCCATGCGGCGGCAGGGTTTATTTACGAAATTCCTGCGGGGAAGCTGCATCCCGGCGAAGATCCCATCGCCTGCGCAGCGCGCGAACTGGAGGAGGAAATCGGGTACAAGGCAGGCAAGCTTGAGCTCCTCTCCAGTATCTTTACCGCGCCCGGCTTTACCGACGAAGTGATCCATATCTATCTGGCAACCGGCCTGACGGTGGGGCGGCAACAGCTGGATCACGACGAGGTCCTTGAAGTAATCGAGCTACCATTATTGGAAGCGATGAAGATGATCGAGACCGGAGCGATCAGGGATGCGAAGTCGATCGTGGGATTGCAGACAGTCTATCTTAGGAGCAGGAGTCGGTAGCAAGAACGCACAAGGGGCCTCCCGCTCGAAGCAGGAGACCCCTTAGCTGGCTAGATTCGCCGAAGAAAATGGACTACTTGCCCTTCTCGTCTTTCTTCTTCTCATCCTTCTTGTCGCCGAACGTGTCGGCGTGGCCGCCCTTCTTCTCGTCCTTCTTCTCTTTCTTCTCTTCGCCGTACACGAGGACGTGGCCGCCCTTCTTCTCGTCCTTCTTCTCCGCCTTCTTCTCTTCGGCCGCGAAGGAAGGAGCGCTGAACGTCACTGCCACTGCCACTGCCATGATCGCCATCAAGATGCTCTTCATAGTATGTAACCCCTTTTTAGTGGTTGGACTTTGTGCCATTCCTCGGCACTTACTGATGTACTCAGCAAGCTTGGTGCCGGGCTACGCACATCTTATAAAGATAAATAATATCAACTAGTTATGAGCATTATCCGGCATGTTACCGAAGGGCCTTGCCCTCGATTTTCTGTGGCAGAATGGCTAAGAGTTAGCTAAAGCGCCTCAAAGGCCGGAAGCCTGTCGATCATGAAACATTCAGCAACTCGTACGACGGGGGCGATGGTGAGAGGTCCTGCGAAGAGGGCTCTAAAGGCTCTTGTGGCGAAGGGGCTCCAGGATCATATTCGCCCCGGCCTGCTGGTGCTCTTCGTCGGGATCAATCCAGGTCTTCGCTCAGCGGCCATTGGCCATCACTTTGCCGGCCACTCCAACCGTTTCTGGAAACTCCTATTCGAGTCACAACTCGTCTCTGAGCCACTCACCTACCAAGACGATTGGCGCCTGCCCGATTGGGGCCTTGGCCTGACGAACATCGTTCAGCGGCCCAGCGCGGGGATCGATGTACTGAAGCCGAGCGAATATGTAGCAGGACGGAAGAGGCTTGCAGCTAGCGTTCAACGGCATCAGCCTCATGTGGTGGCCTTGTTGGGTGTCACGATCTATCGCAGGTTATTTCCGGAGCACAAGACCGGAGGGATCAGCCTGGGATTGCAGGATAAGGTTTTGGCCGGTCGACCAGTCTTTGTCCTGCCGAATCCCAGCGGCAGAAATGCGCATTATTCCTATTGCGCGATGCTCGCGTCATTCCAGGCGCTCAAATGTCTTGAGCTGGATTAATTTGCAGAACGTGAGCTGGTCGATTCACAGACGCGCCTCAATCGTGCTATCTTCAGGCTCGTGAACTGCCAGGACCACTATTAGGGAGATCGAGACAATGAGCCTACTGACAGGCAAAACAGGACTGATCATCGGGGTTGCCAACAAGCACAGCATCGCTTGGGCCATTGCCCAATCTGCGGCAGGCCAGGGCGCCAAACTGTTTTTCAACTATCAGGGTGAGCGGCTCAGGGAAAACGTCGAAGAATTGATCGTCACCATGCCTGGCGCAAAAGCTTTCCCTTGTGACGTGGGAGATGATGCGCAAATCGCAGCCTTGATGCAGAGCGTGGGGAAGGAAACCCCGAAGATCGACTTCCTTGTCCATTCGGTCGCCTTTGCCCCTCGCGAAGAACTCACGGGCCAGTTCGTCAATACGACGAGGCAGGGATTCGCCACGGCACTCGATGTCAGCGCCTATTCGCTCGTCGCCGTCACCAAAGCCGCCTTGCCCTTGATGACCGACGGAGGTTCCATCGTCACCCTCACCTACCTGGGCGCGGAACGGGTGGTGCCCCACTACAATGTGATGGGAGTCGCCAAGGCCGCCCTCGAAGCCACCGTCCGTTATCTGGCCAACGACCTCGGCCCGAAGAACATCCGGGTGAATGCCATCTCCGCCGGCCCGATCAAGACCCTGGCAGCCCGCGGCGTTTCCGGGATCAGCAAGATGGTGGACCACCATCGTGAGTTTGCGCCTCTTCGCCGCGCCACAGAACAGGGCGAAGTCGGCGACACGGCCCTGTTCCTGGTGAGCTCGCTGGGACGTGGGATTACCGGAGAAGTGATCTACGTGGACGGGGGCTATCATATTCTGGGATCACTGGCGTCCGCCGAGTGATTCGTTAGACGTCAATCGTCATCCGTCAATCGCAGAAAGGCAACAGTCCGGCAAATCCTGGCTTCCTTCTCGTTTGACGAATGACGTGTGACGTCTCTTTTTACTCGACCGTCCGCCTGAGGGTTTTTAATTTCCCTCTCTTCGTCTTACTCTCCAGCCTCCGCTGCTTCGAACCCTTCGTCGGTTTCGTGGCCCTGCGTTTCTTGCGCGGGATCGCCACGCTCTGAATAAGCTCGCATAGCCGCGTGAGCGCATCCTCCCGGTTCTGTTCCTGGCTCCGATGTTGCTGCGCTTTGATCGTAATCACTCCATCAGCTGAAATCCGATTGTCTCTGAGCTTCAGCAGCTCTTCCTTGTAGAAGGGAGGCAAGGAGGAGGCGGCAATATCGAATTGCAAATGGATCGCAGACGAGACTTTGTTCACGTTCTGCCCGCCGGCGCCCTGTGACCGCATCGCATGGATGTCGATCTCGGAATCAGGGATGATGACGTGTGAGGAGATGTGCAGCATTCTTTGTTTAATCGAGAGATGTCAGTCTGTAGTCAGTAGCGCGTGACGTATTCTTACCATGCAGAAGCAGTTTGGAGCTAACTCCGACTGTGCCGGATGGATGCACCTCCGCTAGGCCCGCAGTTTCAGAATCTCTTGAAGCGCCCGTTCGATGTCCTCCGAGGAGGTGAGGAGGCTTGGGGCCAACCTCGCATATTGTGTGGCGTAGGGGGTGACGCTCCCGATGATCTTCTTCTGCTTGAGCCGCTCGATCACTTGGCGCGGCATCATCCCTGCCACGTCGAAACAGACGATCCCCGCCGACAAATCCTGCGACATCGGCGTGTGCAGCGTGATGTGTGGCATCTTCGCCAAGCCCTGTTTCATCTGCTGATTCAGCTCGTAGATCCGTTGGGTTACGCGGACCTTGCCGATCGCCTGATGGAACTTGAAGGCTTCGTCGAGCGCCCACCGGTGTTCGAAGGAATGGAACCCGCCAGGAGTCATGTAGGAGGACTTCGGCAACTCCTTTGGTGGGATGAGCTCCATCCAGATATCGTAGGCTTGGCTGTTGAAGGTGGGGATGATGGGGTTGGCGATAGGCCAGGCCCTCTGATGCCCCCACACCAGGCCGGTCCCTCGCGGACCGAATAGCCATTTGTGCGTTCCTGCAATCAGGAAATCGCAGCCTACATCGGAGAGCTTGAAGTTTTCGATGCCCAGCGCATGGACCCCATCCACGCAGAAGATCACTCGATCCTGCTCCGCGCGTGAATTGTTCAATTCGTGAATGGTCTGAGCCATCTCCTGGATCGGCAGCTTCAGGCCTGTGCTCGAATGGACCCAGGTGACCGCGACGACTCTGGTGTTGGGTTTGATGTTCGCGATCAGGTTGTCGAGTAGTTCCTGGCGTGACACATTCTTGAGGGAATGGTAGAGGGGAATCTGGCGCACCTTGGCGCCGGTCCGTTCTGCGCGAAGCTTTAAGGATATTTCGGTCGAATAATGATCATGCAGGGTCGTGAGGATTTCCTGGCCTTTGCGCAGAGTAAGGCCTCCATAGAGGAGCCCCAGCCCCATCGTGGTGCTGTCAGTCAGGGCAATTTCCGTCGGATCGACCCCCAGATAGTCGGCCGCGGCCCGCAGTACCGTTGCCTCCTGTTGTTCTTCATGCTCGAACCAATAGCCGATGGGGTCGGCATCCAGTCCGCGCCTATGCCGCTCGATGGCTGCTCTGACCGGAGCTGGGTGGGATGCAAGAAAGAACCCGGCCAGCTGGATGAAATCGCGGGAGAGTTGAAACTGTTCACGCACTGCCTGCCAGTTATCGAGCTTCAGCGGCGGTGAGTCAGCAAAGGCTTTGGAAAGAGGAACCTCAGCGGCCAGCAACGATGCGCCGATGGCCAGTCCGCTCCGGATGAGAAAGTCGCGCCGGTCGATCGCACCCATGGCAACCTCCTTCCTGGAAGAAGAACGCTCAGGCAGGCTTCACTTTACTGCGATGAGCGGATGGCGGCAAGCGGGGTTCTGCCGCAGGGGCCTAGGAATAGCTCTCTATCGGCGGGCACGTACAAACAAGATGCCGATCTCCATAGGCTTCGTCGATGCGGCTCACGCTGGGCCAGAATTTATGGTCGCGCACCCAGGGGGCTGGAAAGGCTGCCTCTTCACGGCTGTAGGGTCTGGTCCATTCGGATGCCGTGACCACCTGCGCCGTGTGTGGCGCATTCTTCAACAGATTGTTCGTGCGCGGCTGGCGGCCCTCGATGATGGCTTGTATCTCGGCATGAATCAAGATCAGCGCCTCGCAGAACCGGTCCAGTTCGGCTCTCGATTCGCTCTCCGTCGGTTCGATCATGAGGGTTCCTGCAACAGGGAAGGACACAGTCGGAGCATGGAACCCGTAATCCATCAATCGCTTCGCCACATCCATGGCTTCAACTCCCGCAGTCTCCTTGAATTGACGAAGATCGAGAATGAACTCGTGCGCCACGAACCCGGATGTGCCTCGATAGAGGATGGGGTAATATTTTTCCAGCCGCTTGGCCATGTAGTTGGCATTCAAGATTGCCACCTGCGTTGCCTTGGTCAATCCGTCCCGTCCCATCAGGGCGATGTAGACCCAGGAAATCGTCACGATGCTGGGGCTGCCATAGGGGGCCGCCGAGACTGGGCCGATGGAATCTTGTCCACCCAGGCGCGTGACCGGATGGCCGGGAAGGAATGGCGTCAGATGCCGTGCCACACCGATCGGTCCCATACCGGGACCGCCTCCGCCATGGGGAATGCAAAAGGTCTTGTGCAGATTCAGATGGCAGACATCCGCGCCGATGTCGCCCGGGCGGCAGAGCCCTACCTGGGCATTCATGTTAGCTCCGTCCATGTAGACTTGCCCGCCATGCGTATGGACGATCTGGCAGATGCGCCGCACGTCCGCTTCGAAGACTCCGTGAGTCGAGGGGTAGGTCAGCATGAGCGCCGAGAGGCGATCGCGGTGTTGCGCAGCCTTGGCTTCAAGGTCGGCTAAATTCACATTGCCCTGTTGATCGCAGGCGACCACCACCACCGTCATGCCTGCCATGGCAGCGCTGGCCGGATTCGTGCCGTGCGCAGAGACGGGAATCAAACAGACATCCCGATGCAGGTCACCGCGGCTTCGGTGGTAGGCCCGGATCACCATCAGGCCCGCATATTCGCCCTGAGAGCCGGCATTCGGTTGCAAAGATACGGAAGCGAATCCGGTGATCTCGGCCAGCCAGGCCTCCAGCTGACGGAACAGTTCCTGATAGCCCTTGGTTTGCTCCTGCGGCGCAAAGGGGTGGAGCCGCGAAAACTCCGGCCAGGTGACCGGCAGCATCTCGGAGGTCGCATTCAGCTTCATGGTGCAGGACCCCAGGGGGATCATCGAATGGACGAGCGACAGGTCCTTCGCCTCAAGGCGGTGGATGTACCGCAGCATCTCATGTTCTGAATGGTAGCGATTGAAGACCTCATGGGTCAGGTATGTGCTGGTGCGGGATAGGTTCGCCGGAAAACCGGTGGTGACGCTGTGGCTCAAGTTTTTTATCTGAAAGGGCAGATGATCGTGGCCGGCAAAGATTTCGAGCAGGCATTTGATTTCTTCTTCCGAGCTCACCTCGTCCAGCGCAATTCCGATGGAGTGGTCCTCGTGCGAACGAAGGTTGATGCAGGCTTTATTGGCCCTGGCCAAAATGAGATTGGCCTGCGCCTTCGTCAGACGGACCAGAATCGTATCGAAGTAGGCTTCCGTTGCGACCTCGAACCCGAGCTTCCGCAATCCTTCTGCCAGCACCACCGCCATGCCATGCACGCGCTCGGCAATCCGCCGTAAGCCTTCCGGTCCATGGTAGATCGCATACATGCTCGCCATGATGGCCAAGAGCACCTGGGCCGTGCAGATATTGCTCGTGGCCTTCTCACGCCGGATATGTTGCTCGCGCGTCTGGAGAGACAGGCGGCTGGCCGGCTTCCCCGTGGCATCCTTGGAGACGCCGACGATGCGTCCCGGCATCTGCCGTTTGAACGATTCAGCGGTCGAAAGAAAGGCAGCGTGGGGGCCTCCGAATCCGAGCGGAACGCCGAATCGCTGGGTGGACCCGATGGCGATGTCGGCCCCGAATTCTTCCGGTGAACGCAAGAGGGTCAAGGCTAATAGGTCAGTGGCCACCACCACAAGAACCCCGGCTGCATGGGCCTTCGTCACCAGTTCACTGTAATCCACGACAGAGCCGTCCGTGGCAGGATATTGGAGGAGGATGCCGGCTAACTGCGGATTGGAGAAGTCGAGAGTTTGCGTTTGCCCCACGTGCAGCGTCATGCCCAGCGGTTCCGCTCTCGTTTGCATCACCGCAATGGTCTGGGGATGGCAGTTGTGCGACACGAAAAACTCTTTCCGTTCGCTACCGGCTGAACGGGAAATGGCGAGACACATGGCCATCGCTTCCGCTGCTGCCGTGGCTTCATCCAGGAGCGAGGCGTTGGCGAGGGGCAAGCCGGTGAGGTCGGTCACCAGCGTTTGAAAATTCACGAGGGCTTCCAGGCGGCCCTGGGCAATCTCTGCCTGGTAGGGCGTGTATTGGGTGTACCAGGCGGGGTTTTCGAAAATGTTGCGTTGGATCACGCCGGGCGTGACGCAGTCGTAATAGCCCATGCCGAGTAATGATCGACTGAGGGTGTTTTGCGCGGCGATGGAGCGGATTTCTTGCAGCACGGCCTGTTCGCTGCGGTGGAGTGGCAGAGCCAGGTCCTTGTGCAACCGAATGTCGGATGGCACGGTCGCGACCGTCAAAGCTTCCAGCGACTGCAAGCCGAGCGTCCCCAGCATCTCGCCGACATCCGCGTCGGTGGGACCAAGATGGCGATGGATAAAGGTGTCGGTCGGGCTGAGGAAGTCCGGTGTAGCCATGGCGTTCGTCTTGTCCTTCGGATAGATGTCGTTGGTCGAGAACTCTCTCTCGACTGAGCCGTTTGCGGCCCGCAGAGTACCATGTTCGCCACCTCTTCTCCAGAGGCTGCGAGAGAGTTTCCGGACTTGCCTTCGAGCGGAGAGTCACGTATGAGTGCAGACTGTGAAACAGCACGACATTCTCATTATCGGAGCAGGCCTCGCAGGGATGAGGGCGGCGGTTGCCGCTCCGTCTGATCTGGACGTGGCCGTGATGTCCAAGGTCCATCCGGTTCGGAGCCATTCCGTGGCAGCGCAGGGGGGCATCAACGCGGCGTTGGGAGAAGACGATTCCTGGGAAGCCCATGCCTTCGATACGGCGAAGGGCGGGCTCTATCTCGGCGATCAGGATGCGATCGAGGCCATGTGCCGCGAAGCCCCTGGGGACATTCTCGAGTTAGAACGGCTGGGCGTCATCTTCAGTCGCGACGAACAGGGCCGTATCGCTCAGCGCCCCTTCGGCGGAGCCGGTTTCCCCCGCACCTGCTACGCGGCAGACCGCACCGGCCACGCCATCCTTCACGCCATGTACGAGCAGCTCCTCAAGCGGCGCATCGCCGTCTATGAAGAATGGTATGTCACCTCCTTGCTCGTGGAAGACGGAGCTTGCCGTGGCGTGGTCGCCTGGGACCTGATCCATGGAGGCTTGCAGACGATCCGGGCGAAAGCCGTCATCTTGGCCACGGGAGGCAGCGGGCGCGTCTTCCTGACGAGCACGAACGCCGTGATCAATACCGGTGACGGGATGGCGCTCGCCTATCGAGCCGGGGCTCCTCTGGCGGACATGGAATTTGTGCAGTTCCATCCCACCACCCTCAAGGGCACCGGCATTCTCATTACCGAAGGGGCTCGCGGAGAGGGAGGCTATCTCCTGAATACGCTGGGCGAACGGTTTATGAAGACCTATGCCCCGCAGCAGATGGAGCTGGCTACCCGTTCCACGGTCTCCTTGGCTATCGGGCAGGAAATCCTCGAAGGCCGCGGGGTCGACGGTTGTGTGTTGTTGGACCTGCGGCACCTTGGACGCCAGCGCATTCTTGAACGGCTTCCTCAGATCAGGGAACTGGCCATTGAGTTTGCCGGACTTGATCCAATCGAGACCCCCATTCCTGTCCGGCCTGGTGCGCATTATCAGATGGGCGGCGTCCGGACCAATCAATGGACCGAAACAGGCATCGCAGGACTTTACGCGGCAGGCGAATGTGCCTGCGTCAGTGTGCATGGCGCGAACCGGCTCGGGGGCAATTCGCTCCTGGAAACGATTGTGTTTGGCCGCCGCGCCGGCATTCGAGCCGGAGAATATGTGCGAACCGTTACATCGCAGCCCCTCACGACAGATCAGCTCAGGATCGAACAGGCTCGCGTTCAGCGGCTGCTAGCACAGGAGGGGTCGATGAAATCCTGGCAGATCAGGGAAGAGCTGGGCCAGACGATGAGCCTCAACTTGGGCCTCGTCAGGACTCAGGAGTCCATGTCCGCCGCGCTCTCGGCCATCGCGGCCTTGACCCATCGAGCCGCCTCCGTCACGTTGCAGGACAGGGGCCTGGTGTTCAATACGGATCTCGTGCAGGCCCTCGAGCTTCAGTGCCTGCTCGATGTCGCGGAGACCATCGTCGCCAGCGCTCTCGCGAGGACAGAAAGTCGCGGGGCCCATTACCGGTCGGACTACCCGGCCCGCGACGATCAACGTTGGTTGGCCCACAGCCTTATCCGACGGACTGACGAGGGCAGGGCCCTGACCCATGAGCCTGTGATGATCACACGTTTTTTGCCGACGTGATGGCAGGCGATTAGTCGGCAGAGGTCTGGTATAATCCCGCAGCGAAAACTATGCGCATTCTAGTCATTGAAGACGAAACGAAAGTCGGCTCTTTTATCAAGCGCGCGCTTGAAGAGGAGAGTTACGCCGTTGATCTTTGCGAGGACGGCGCAAAGGGTCTGGAGCTGGCCTTCGCCACCAACTACGACTTGGTGATCGTCGATTTGATGGTGCCGACGTTACCTGGTCTGGAGATCGTCAAGGGGATCCGCCAGGCGAAGATTCAAACTCCCATCCTGATTCTGACCGCTCAGTCGCAAGTCGACCAGCGGGTCAAGGGCCTTGATGCAGGAGCGGACGATTACCTCACCAAGCCCTTCGCGATCGATGAACTGCTCGCCCGCATTCGCGCCTTGCTGCGCCGCGGCGCCACCGAGAGTCCTGGCGTGCTCCAGATCGACGATCTGCTGCTGAACCCGGCCACACGCGAAGTGACCAGGGGCGGTCAGCGGATCGATCTCACCTTGAAGGAATATGCCCTGCTCGAATATCTGATGCGCCACACGGGCCGTGTCCTGACCAGGCCCATGATCTCCGAGCATGTGTGGAATCAGGACTTCGACACCTTTACCAATGTTATCGATGTCTACGTGAACTACCTTCGCAACAAGATTGACCGGGGCCGCGTCAAGAAACTGATCCACACGGTTCGCGGTAGTGGCTATATGTTAAAGGCCGACTGATGACGCTTCGCGTCCGGCTCACCCTCTGGTACGGCACAGCCCTCGCGCTGATCCTCATTATCTTTTCAACGGTTCTGTATGTGATGACCGCGCGCAGCCTCCGCGACGCGGTCGATCAATCGCTGGAGGAAACCGCCGCTGCCGCCGTGCGGGCCCTGGAAGAGCGCGGGTTCCTCCCCCTCGTCGACGAGGGGGAACTGATGTCGCAGTTCCCCGAGCTGGCGCGCATCGATAAGTTCTTCCAGATCTTCAGTCCCTCCGGCACCATCACCATCCGTTCGCCGAACGTCAAACAACATGAGATGCCGCTGAGTCGGCAGGCCCTGGAAGTCGCCTATTCGGGCCATACCCTATTCGAGTCGGCGAAATATCCCAAGGAACCGCCGCTCCGCCTCATTTCCGTTCCCATCGTCTATCGGGGCAGCCTGCTCTATATCATTCAAGTGGGCACCACGATGGATTCCGTTGAACATACCTTGAACCGCCTGCTACTAGTGCTGCTAGTGAGTATGCCGGTTGCGCTGGCCGTGTCGCTCGCCGGAGGCTGGTTCATGGCAGGCCGAGCCCTTCGTCCGGTCGATGCGATCACGCTGGCAGCCCAACGTATTGCCGAGGGCGACCTCACTCAGCGGCTGACAGCTCCTGCCTCAGCCGACGAAATCGGACGACTGACCAATACGTTCAACAACATGATCGATCGGTTGGAAATTTCTTTCAGGCAGATCCGCCAGTTCAGCAGCGATGCCTCGCATGAGCTGCGTACGCCGCTGACGGTCATGAGGGGGGAAACAGAGCTCGCCTTGCGCCGTCCTCGCGAACCCGAGGACTACAAGGCTGTCATGGAGAGCAACCTGGAAGAAATCGATCGGATGACGCGTATCGTGGATGAGTTGCTCTTTCTCTCCCGGGCCGACATGGGCGAGGTGAAGATGGAGCATCTGCCGGTCCCGTTGGACTCGCTCATTGAAGATGTCCAGCGGCAGGCCTCGCTGCTGGGGCAGGAGCGGGACGTTCAGGTTGTGCTCAGAGCCACCGAGCCGGCCGTGGTATCGGGCGATGAACTGCGCTTGCGCGAACTCTTCCTGAATCTCGCCGATAACGCGATTAAATATTCTCGTCCAGGCGGTACAGTTGAGATGGCCTTGACGATCGAGCAGGGGCAAGCCCGTCTGTCGGTGACCGATCATGGCATTGGGATCGCGCAAGAGGACCAGCCTCAGATCTTCGACCGGTTCTACCGCACCGATAATGCGCGAGCCCATACGAAGAAAGGCACAGGCCTGGGCCTGGCGATTTGCTCCTGGATTGCTGAATCCCACCATGGCCATATCGAGGTCCAGAGCAAGGTTGGCGAAGGTTCGACTTTTACTGTGTGGCTCCCCCTGGTCTCTACTGCTTAGCGACTTCTAATCCCTTCCTAATCCTCCTCTCATTGCCGACTGCTAGGGTAGTTGAAGATTTGCACCTCGTCATCGGTCTTCACCTCGGTTGGTCCATCGCAAGGAGGAAACCATGAGACAGCCTGTTCGTCAGACTATCGGACGTGCCATTGCGGTCGCGGCGTTGAGCGCCCTTCTAATCTGGGGCGGTCAATCGCTTGCTCCGTCCCATGCGTCAAGCCCTGCTGCATCGACAGCGACGCCGGTGGCCTTGACGATGAACGCCGCTCCCTCGAATGGATTTACGGAGGTCGCAAAAGCGGTCACGCCGGCCGTGGTCAACATTACGACCGTGACGGTCGAGAAGGTGGCTGATAGCCGGGGCGGACAGGATGAGTTGCGTGAACGGATGGAGGAGTTTTTTGGAGGACCGGGGGGACCCTTTGGCCCTCGCGGGTTTCGTGGGCCGCAGGGCCCTGGTCCCGGTGAGCCACGGGAACATCGGGGCGGCGGACAGGGTTCCGGCGTTATCGTTTCACAAGACGGATACATTCTGACCAATAACCATGTGATCGAAGGAGCGCGCACCGTCACGATCACGTTACCGGACAAGCGTGAGTTTGCCGGCAAGATTGTGGGGGCCGATCCCAAGACGGATCTGGCCGTCGTGAAGATCGATGGACAGAATCTTCCGACTGTCTCCTGGGGCGATGCCACGAAATTGCAAGTCGGGGAATATGTGTTGGCGGTGGGCAATCCCTTCGGCCTGAACTCCACTGTCACCCTCGGCATTGTGAGCGCATTGGGCAGAGGCCGCATGGGCATCACCCAGTACGAAGACTTCATTCAAACAGACGCGGCGATCAATCCGGGAAATTCCGGCGGCGCCTTGGTCAATACCAAAGGCGAACTGGTGGGGATTAATACGGCGATCTTTTCTCAAACCGGCGGCTATCAAGGAGTAGGCTTCGCCGTGCCGACCAGCATGAGCAAGCCGATCTATGAAAGTTTGGTGAAGAGCGGCAAGGTCGTGCGAGGGTTTCTCGGAGTCTCGATTCAGGATCTCAATCAGGATTTAGCGAAATCGTTCGGCCTCAAAGATGCGAAGGGCGCTCTGATCAGCGACGTGAAGGATGACGGCCCTGCGAGTCAGGCAGGCCTGAGGCAAGGCGATATCATCACGGCCTATCAGGGTGTGCCGGTCGAAGACGCGGTCACGCTTCAGCGGCAGGTGACAAAAACAGCGGTGGGCGCGAAGGTGACGATCCGGGTAATCCGTGAGGGCCACGAGAAGGATCTCACTGTGATAGTCGGTGAACAGCCTGACAGCACAAAGATTGCCAAGGCTGAGACTGGCGAGGCGGACTATGCCTTTGCCGGGGTGGCAGTTCAGGATCTGGATCGGAATACAGCGAAGGAACTCGGGGTCAAGGGGAAGGGCGTTGTGGTGACAGCGGTTGAGCCGGATAGCGGCGCGGAGAAGGCCGGGGTGATGAGGGGGGATGTGATCCGTGAAATCAACCGTCAACCGGTCAAGTCGGTGAAGGAGTTTGAGAAGGTTTCGTCCAGATTGAAAAAGGGCGAGAATGCCTTGATCTTGATCGACCGGCGCGGCAACGCGCTGTTCCTCAGCGCAAAAATCTAGGGATTACAGTAGCGATGGGGCAGCAAGTGCTGCCCCATCTTGCATGTTGCAGGATACTCAAAAAGGCCGTCCAGCAAGGCCGCAGCGAGTGAAGGTCCGAGGCGTACTCGGAGGGTACGTTGAGGGTCTGAACGATGCGAGAACGAAGCTGGCGGACTTTTTCAGTATCCTGCTAATCGAAGACGACGGTTTTTCTGCCATACACCAGCACGCGTCGTTCAACGTGGCGGCGCACAGCGCGGGCCAACACAATTTCCTCCAGGTCCCGGCCCTTCCTCACTAAATCATCGACTGTATCCCGGTGGCCCACCCGCATGACGTCCTGCTCGATGATCGGACCCTCGTCCAGATCTTCCGTGGCATAGTGTGCTGTGGCCCCGATGATTTTCACTCCCCGATCATAGGCCTGCCGATAGGGATTGGCTCCCATGAAGGCCGGCAAAAATGAGTGGTGGATATTGATGACAGGACAGCCGACTTGTGAAAGAAAGTTACCGCTGAGGATCTGCATGTACCGGGCCATAACGACCAGCTCGATGCGATGATCTTTCAGCAGGGAGAGCACTTGCTGCTCCTGCTGGGGCTTGGTTTCCTTGGTCACGGGACAGACGGAGAAGGGAATTTTGAACAGCTCGGCCCAGCTTGCGCAGGTGTCGTGATTGGAAATAATCACGGGGACATCGATGTGCAATTCGTCGCGCCTGTGCCGTTGGAGCAAATCTGCCAGACAGTGATCCTGCTTCGAGACCAACATCGCGACTTTCGTGCGGCGACTGGAAGGGCGAACCTCATAGCGCATCTCGAAGGTTTTCGCGACCGGAGCAAAGGCCGTCGCGATCTCATCGGGCGGAATCTGCAACCCCTCCGTGGCAAACTCCATACGCATCAGAAATTCGTTTGTCTCTTCATCCGTATGGTGTTCCGAGTCGAGGATGTTTCCGCCGAAGTCGTGGATGAAGCCGGAGACCTGGGCCACAATGCCCCGGCGATCTTTGCAGTGAATCAGGAGGACGACAGATTCTTTTCGTGGTGCCATCGTGTGCCTATAGTACTTCCGATGAGAGTAGCCTGTTAACACGCAGGGTGGCCAGGAGGAGCCCTCTACTGCGCGCGTCCAACGAGGACTTTCTTAAGCCGCGCGTTGCGCGAGCACAGGGGGGGCTCCTTCTGGCCATCCCGCCCCCTGCTGGCGGTTTTTTTCAGCAGCCCTTTACGTGACGATGTGGCCGACCAGATCGTAGAGCGCTGCATCGGTGATCTCGACCTTGACGATCTCCCCTGCCGAGGCGGATCCGTCATTGATGTAGACGACCCCGTCGATCTCAGGAGCCAGCCCTTCATGGCGCCCTTCCAGCAGCAGCTCCGTTTCCTCTGAAACCCCTTCGACCAAAACCTCCATCACGGAGCCGATCAGGGCCTGGCCCTTGGCTGACGCGATTTCTTCCTGGAGGGCCAGGATTTCATTCCGTCGCTCGTCCATGACCGATCGCTCGACCTTCTCGTCGAGCCCGACGGCCGGGGTATCTTCCTCGTCCGAATATAAAAATACCGCCACCCGATCGAACCCGGCCTCTTCCACGTAGCTTTTCAGTTCTTCGAATTCCTGCTCCGTCTCTCCTGGAAATCCCACGATGAAGGCCGTGCGGAAGGTGACGCCGGGAATGCGCGTCCTGATCCGGTCGACGAGAGACGTAATGGCGGCCCGATCGCCTAACCGGTGCATCCGTTTGAGCATCCGGTCGTTGATGTGCTGCAGGGGCATATCGATATACTTGGTGATCTTTTCTTCTCCGGCATAGAGATCCAGCAGCTCGTCCGAGACCTGTTGCGGATAGAGATAGAAGGGACGGATCCAGTGCAAGTCCTTCACCTTGACCAGCTCGCGAAGCAGTGTGGTGAGGCCTTGGCGCAGGCCAAGATCGACGCCGTAGTTCACCGTATCCTGGGAGATGAGGTTGATTTCTTTCACGCCTTCCGACGCGAGGCGCTTGGCTTCTGCCACGATCGATTCCACCGGGCGGCTTTTCTGTTTGCCCCTCATCAGGGGGATGGCGCAGAAGGCGCAATTGCGATTGCAGCCCTCGGCAATTTTTACATAGGCGCTATGGGACTTCCCGAGACGGAGCCGCGGCGCATCCGCGTCGTAGAGGTAAGGAGGCTCGCTGATCCAGAGCCTCTGTTGCCGTTTCTTCGGTGCCAGGAGGTTTCGGCAGATCTCCGCAATCTTCCCGAACTCGCCGGTTCCTACCACCCCATCCAGTTCCGGTAATTGCTTGAGGAGGTCACCTTGATACCGTTGGGCCAGACAGCCTGCGGCAATCAAGACGCGGCAGGAGCCCGATTCTTTCAACTTACCATGGGCGATGATCGTATCGATCGACTCCTGCTTGGCCTCTTCGATGAAGCCGCAGGTATTGATAATAACGACTTCGGCTTTTTTCGGATCATCGGTCAGGGCAAACCCGCCTGTGACTAAGGTGCCTAACATGATTTCTGAGTCGACCTGGTTCTTCGAACAACCCAGGTTGACGAAACCGATAGTGGTCTTCTTTTTGCTCGGGCGAGCGGGTGTGATTAATCGCGTAGCCATACGAAGCAGTCTACGGGACGGCTGAAAAGCCTGTCAATCAACAGGCCCTTGCAGGTTATCGGCCGATTCCCCTACAGTGGGCAGATGATTCGCACCTTTCAGGGCATCAAACCCACGGTTCCCACTTCCTGCTTTATCGAAGAGACCGGCATCGTCATCGGCGATGTCGTGCTGGGCGATCAATGCAGTGTCTGGTTCCATGCCGTCATTCGCGGGGACGTGCACTATATCCGGATCGGCGACCGGACCAATGTGCAGGACCTCTGCATGTTGCATGTCACCCACGATACCCATCCCCTAATTATCGGCAACGAGGTGACCATTGGCCATGGGGTGATCCTCCACGGCTGCACGATCAAGGATCGCGTGCTGATCGGCATGGGCGCCATCATCATGGACGGAGCGGTGATCGGGGAAGATTCTGTCGTGGGAGCAGGGGCTTTGATCACGGAGGGGGCCGTCGTTCCACCCAAGAGCCTGATCCTTGGCTCGCCGGCGAAGGTCAAGCGATCGGTGACGGCTGAAGAACTCGCCTGGATTAAGGAGTCGGCGGAGAGCTACGTGAAGTACGCAAGCCAGTATATGAACAATACGTCAAAAGCGAAGCCAGGTTTCAAAGTCTAGTACCAGTCAGTCTCCCTCCCCAATGTGAATGAAGCAGATCGGATCTCCCACCAGCGCTGTTTGGTAGTAGCGTTTCCCCACTCGATAGGCCACTCGATGTTGGTGGCACCATTCTGCAATCCAGATGACTTCTTCTGTCGTGGTCGTGACGAGGCCTGGCCTCGCGAGCTTCCCCATGCAGCGCGCCACTAATGCCCGCACAATGCGGCGCTCTTTGTCGAACTTCACGGGATCGAGCGTGAGGGGATTGCCCTGTCCATAGGAGAGAGGCGATAGATTCGGGAATCGCTCAGGATCGTTCAATACGCTGACCATCCAGAGATGATCGAAGCGGCCCTTCGCTTTGGCTGCATCGACCGCATGGAACGTGAGGGGAATTGCGCGGCAGGCACGGTTGAGCGCTATGACCTCGGCTTTCCGGAGATTATGGGGCTCGACCGTCCGGCCCAGTTCCACCGTTTCCACAATCAACGGAGGCAGTTCCGCCACTCCTGCGCCGACATAGAGACTGCGTCCGTTTCGTTTCAGCTTTTTCTTCAACAGGACGGCGACCTTGCTCCCGAGCCGGACGCAGGGGCCCCGCTTCGCTCGCCAGAACTCATCGCCTCCCTCATAGCAGTAGACCGGCCCCAGCGCATCATAGTCGAGCTGGTCGTAGGTCTCGGTCACGAGACGACTGGCTGCAGGGGCCAGTTTCGCGCGGCTCGTGCTCATGGCCGTACTCCCGCAATGCGAATCGCGGTCGCGGTGACCATTGTCGCCACGTTGGAGAGAAATTCGAGATTCAAGGTGTCCATGGTATCGGTCTCACGATGGTAATGAGGATTTCTGAAATTCGCCGTATCGGTCAACATGACGGCTGGATAGTCTGCATCCCAGAAGGAGGCATGGTCGCTGCGTCTGGTATGGGGGATGGCCTCCCCTCTGCCTGGCACGATCAAGGAGAGTGTCTTGAGTCGGGCCTCTTGTTCAAGCTGCGCCACTAAAGACCGTGAGGCTTCGTTGCCTACCATCGCAAGAAAATCTCCCTGAGTCGGCACTGTGATGGGCACGCCTGGCGGCGTCTGCTGTGTGCCCTCCTCGCTCCTGGCGAACCCGACACATTCCAAAATGATCGCGCCGGCCAATTTGCGGCCTTCGCGTTTCAATCGGGCTGCGAAGGCCTGACTTCCCAGCCGATCCTGCTCTTCAAGGCAGAAGGCCACGAGCCAGATGGGTCGCGCGAGGGGCCTCGCTTGTAGACGTGCAGCCACTTCGAGGAGCACCACGAGTCCGCTCGCATTATCATCAGCGCCAGGCGAGCCGGATACGGTGTCGTAGTGGGCTCCGATCAGGAGCGGGGGCAGCTCCGGTCCTTGCCCTGGACGGTCCGGATACTTGGTTGCCACCACATTGCGATAGGTCTTGCCCCAGGCCTGCACGAGCTGGCCGCTGGCGGCCCATCCGCACTTGGCCAACTGCGTCGTCAGATAGTGCGCCGCCTTCCGTAGCGCGCGGGGACTCGTCTCAGGGTGCCGCTCGCCGACGAGGGCGTTGAGATGGCGTTGGATTCTGGGGCGTTGGTTCACCACGACAAGAGACCGATCGGATGAACCGGCTACGAGGTGATCTCGGTCCCGATACCCTTGCGCGTGAACACTTCGAGGAGAATCGCGTGGGGTATGCGGCCGTCGATGATATGGGCCTTGCCGACGCCGCCACCGAGCGCATCCAGGCAGGCATGCACTTTGGGCAACATCCCTTCGCTGATCGTGCCCTTCTTCACCATCCGTTGTGTGTCTTTGCGCGAGACCGTCGAGAGGTGGCGTCCATTCGCATCGCGAATGCCCTTCACGTCGGTCATCATCACCAGTTTTTCCGCTCCCAGCGCCGCGGCCATCGCGCCGGCCACGAGGTCGGCATTGATGTTGTAGGTGTTGCCTTCACGGTCTGTGCCGATCGGCGCGATCACGGGAATGTAATTGTCCTGTTGGAGCTTAAGCACCAGCGTCGGGTCGATGGACTGGACTTCTCCCACCAAGCCGAAATCCACGTCCCCCTCTCCGTCATCCAGATCCTTGTCCAGGCTGGCAGCCCAGGCTTTGGCCGTGAGGGGGCGCGATAGGATGAGCCCGCCGTCTTTGCCGCTCAACCCGACCGCGAGGCCTCCATGGCGATTCAAGAGGTCAACGATTTCCATGTTGATCTTGCCGGCCAAGACCATCTCCACGATTTCCATCGTGGCATCATCCGTGACCCGCACCCCATGGCGAAATTTGGCTTCAATGCCCAAGCGCTGGAGCATCTTGTCGATTTGCGGGCCTCCTCCATGCACGATCACCGGATTGAGGCCCACGTACTTCAAGAGCACGACATCCTGGGCGAAGCGTTCTTTCAGCAGCGTGTCGGTCATGGCGTGGCCGCCATATTTAATCACGATGGTCTTGCCCTTGAACGTGCGAATGTAGGGCAAGGCTTCGATCAGCACGTCCGCTTTCTTGATCAGTTTGTTCATGCGTGGCTCCCGTTGCGAGAAAAGCGCGACCGGCGCGGCGAGCAAGTTCGTGCCGCGTACCCATGTGGCGCATCGATGCCGATGATTCGTTCCCGTCGCATCGCCCCACTATATATCATGGTTTGCCGTCTTTGACGGAACGTAGGGTGGTGGCGCGGCCGGCTCTCGGATGGGTCTTATCGTAGACGGCCAGGAGCTGGTCTGTTGCCAGGTGCGTGTACTTTTGTGTCGTACTCAAGGACACATGCCCCAGCATTTCTTGAATCGATCGCAGATCGGCTCCCTCATCGAGGAGATGGGTGGCAAAGGAATGGCGCAGGGTGTGGGGACTCACGGAGCCTCCTGCCAATCGGTTCGAATAGCTGGCCACGATGCGAGCCACACTCCTGGTCGTCAACCGCCCCCCTCGCAGGTTCAAAAAGACGGGAGCGGACGGCTGCCGATTGATGGCTGATGGCTTTAATGCAGCACGATAGTTGTGGATGGCCGTAAGGGCCACTTCTCCGACCGGTACGATACGTTCCTTCCGGCCTTTCCCTCGCAGATGGACCAGCCCCTCGGACAGACGGAGATCTTCGAGGTTGATCCCCACGAGTTCGCTCACGCGCGCCCCGGTCGAATAGAGCGTTTCCAATAAGGCGCAGTCTCGGAGCGAGGAGTCTGCTTGTCCGGCAGGGAAGTCCATCAGCGCTGCTGCGTCGTCCTTGGTCAAGACACGAGGCAGATGCTTGGGCTGCTTCGGCGTTCTGATGGTTTCGGCCGGGTTCAAGCCTACCTGGCCCGCTCGCTGCAGATAGCGATAGAAGCTGCGAAGGGAGGCGAGCTTCCTGGCGATCGAGGTGCTTTTTTCCTGCTTGCGGTCCAGCCAATACAGGTAGGCTCTGATGGACTCCGTCTTCACCGTAGCGGGATCGAGCTTCGGCAGCCCCGGCTGTTCCGCCTTCATGAAGACATGAAACTGGCGGAGGTCCGAACCGTAGTTGCGCACGGTTTCATGTGACGCATGACGTTCCACTCCCAGGAAGGTCATGAAAGCTCGAATTGCGTCATCCATGCCGTCAGGTCCTCAAGCGCCCGTTGTCCGGTGAGCCGTCGTTTGCTCTCCTTGTCTCTCGTCGGGGTGGCAAGGGGAGGAAAGAGCCCGAAGTTCGTATTCATTGGCTGAAAGTGCCGAGGGTCTGCGGTCGTGATGTACGTTGTGAGACAGCCATGCGCCGTGGTGGGTGGCGGCGTGACCAAGGGCAATCCTGCCAGACCTCGGGCGGCGTTGATGCCGGCCAGCCCTCCCATCGCGGCCGAGTCCGTATAGCCTTCGACGCCGACCAGCTGCCCCGCAAAGAAGAGGGTGCCGCGCGCCTTGAACTGGAGGGTGTTGCGCAGGAGCTGAGGCGAATTGATAAAGGTGTTGCGATGCAGGCTGCCGTAGCGGAGAAACTCCGCCTGCTCCAGGCCGGGAATCATGCGAAACACCCGCTTCTGTTCCCCGTAGGTCAGTTTGGTCTGGAACCCCACGAGGTTGTAGCAGGAGCGATGGGCGTTTTCCGTCCGGAGCTGCACCACCGCATAGGCTCGCTTCCCCGTCTTGGGATTTTCCAGGCCCACCGGCTTCAACGGACCGAACTGCATGGTCTGGCGGCCCCGTTCGGCCATTACCTCAATGGGGATGCAGCCTTCGAAGTAGGCGGCCTTTTCGAATTCTTTGGGCTGCACCTTTTCCGCTGCCAGCAACGCGGCGTAGAAGGCATTGTAGGTCGCTTCATCCATGGGGCAGTTGAGATAATCGTCTCCGCCTTTGCCGTACCGGGAGGCCAGGAATGCGACGTCCATATTGACGGAGTCGGCGTCCACGATCGGAGAGATCGCATCATAAAAATATAAATGTTTCGTATGGGTCAATTGCGCGATGGCCTGAGACAGTTTGTCGGATGTCAGAGGCCCGGTCGCCAGAATGCAGAGACAGTCTGTCGGGATCTCGGCGATCTCCTCGCGCAAAATGCGAATGTTCGGGTGGCTTTCGAGCGCCTGGGTAATCTTGAGTGAGAACAGGTCGCGATCGACGGCCAGGGCCGATCCGGCCGGCACCCGCACTTCGTCTGCCACCTTGATAATGAGCGAGTTGAGCCGGCGCATCTCTTCTTTCAAGATGCCGGGCGCATTCATCGGGTCCGTCGAGCCGAGCGAATTGGAACAGACCAGCTCGGCTAAGCCGCCGGTCTTGTGCGCTTGCGTCGTTTCCTTGGGGCGCATTTCATAGAGCGTGACTTTCGCGCCACGATTGGCGGCCTGCCATGCTGCTTCAGATCCGGCCAGACCGCCGCCGATAATGACAATGTCGTCGCGCATGCGAGTGGAACTCCGTGGGAAAAAGGTGAGCGAAGGGCATTGTAGGAACCGTGTTTTAGCGATGTCAAGGCGACGGCGCGTTGAGAGTGGCCCGGCGGCGCCAGCACGGAAGCGGGTGCGTGCCGATCGGATCGCCCGTGACGCGATCGTTCCCGGTTGATCCGATTTATGACCCCATGCTAGACTTCAAACTCTGTGGGCGATTAGCTCAGGGGTAGAGCGCTTCCTTCACACGGAAGAGGCCACTGGTTCGATACCAGTATCGCCCACCACTTCCCCATCCCCGACCCCCAACTCACGGTTTTCATAAGGGTTGTTGGCGCCGTTCTCATCCTGGACAGAACCAGGGTGGTCGGCTACACTTTATTGTGTTGCGCCATCGTGTGTTGTGAACCCTACCGGACAAGTGAGGTTAACTATGCGGACAACAGCATGCGCCATAGGAATGCTCTTCCTGGTCACTGCGGTCGGCTGCGCCGAAAACCGCCAGCAGCAAGCGTTGGCCGACGCGGAGGGGGGCTATACCGCTCCCGCCAGTATTTACAGTGTCATGGACCCGACATCCTTGGTCTATACCGATGTGGCGGCGGGAGCTGCTCCGAGCGATAACCCCTGGCGTTGGACCGGCTTTGCCTTGCACCCAGCCGGAGTGGCATTGGATTACGCGATCAACAGACCGATTTACTCGCTCACCAGCCGGCTGCCCTATCTCTTCGGGTACACATCCGAAGATGCCATGCTGGATGCGCAGCGTCGATAAGATTTAGAGCAAGACGGTTTTCCGATTCCACGCCCGCTGCTCCTTGGAGAGGCGGGCGTGGTCGTTTGTCGGTTGGTAAAGGCTTTCACGTTTCGTGTATGCTTCCTGGCGTGAGTCGAACACCCTGTGATATGAGAGCGTCTGGTGCCGCGTCCCTTCGGCTGTGGCTGGTCTGTGGGTTGGGGCTAAGCCTCTTGCTGAGCGCCTGCGAAACGGCAGCTCCCAAACCGAACCTCCCACCATCGGAAAGCGATCTATTTCTTCTGAAATCCGCAACTATCTGTGCGGCTAAGTCAGACTTTCTCAAGACCCATCCTGTTTCTGCGCTCAAGACGCAAGCCTGGGGCTCAGGCCAAGAGTTGATGCTGCCTGCCGATCAAAGCCCCTCCCATGGCGATGAATCTTATTTCTTCGATGAAGATGGGCTGTTGGTCGGAGCCCTCTTTACCTTTTCGTCAGGCCTCGACCTGGAGTCTTACCCGGTCCTCCGCCAGACCCTGACGTTGCTGAAGCCTGCATTGGAGTTTTATCTCAACGTGGCGAATCTGTCTTCCAAGACGAGCATGGCGTCGAGTGTCCTCTATGAAACGGGCGATGAGAAATCCACGACGCAATATTTGGTCCTTGGCACGAGCGAGCAGTCGGCATTGCTCCAGGCCTCGATCACGATCGACCCCTACGCGCGATTGTTCTCACCCTATCGACGCGAATTCTTAGAACGGTTGCGCCGTCCAAGCAGTCAGAAGCCTGGGCAACAGCTCGACAGCCAAGGTGCGGAGGACAAGGAACCGTTCCTGTCGCTCCAGCAATTTGCGCGCGGACAAACCGCACAGCTGTCCTACTGCGGGCTCCAGAACTACGATATCGCAGCGAATGCCTATCAGAAAGCGATTGCGAGCGGCTTTACGAGTAAGGTGTGGCAGGCAGAGGTGCATCACAAGCTGGGCCTGGCATGGGAAGGGAAGGGGCAGCACGAGAAGGCCAAGGGGGAGCTGCTGCAGTCGCTGGCCATCAGGCCCAACACTCCGGAAATTTTGAACAACCTCGGCACGGTCTACGGCAAGCTGGGAGAGAAGGCGAACGCGCTGGCCTCCTTCGAGAAGGCCGTCATCCTTCGGCCTAATTACGCCATCGCCCGCTACAACCTGGCCGAAGCCATCGAGTCCACGAACCCCAGGCGCGCCATTCTGGAATACGAGACCTATCTCGCCTTGGTCGAAGGTATCCCAGAGGAAGCCAGTCGGATCGCTCTCGTTAAACAGCGAGTGAAGGCGCTCAAACAGTAATCATTGCGTAAGAGGGTTGCGCTGCACTTCGAATTGGTTCGAGATGGAGCGGCGTAATACGTTTAGCGCCGGCTCTTCTCTTCTTGTTCTTCGAGCGTCTTGCAGTCGATACAGAGGGTGGTGACGGGACGGGCTTTGAGTCGTGGATAGGGAATCTCTTCTTCGCAGCGTTCGCAGATGCCGTAGATGTTCATGTCCATTCGAGCCAGCGCTTCATCGATCTTCTTGACCAACCGTTGCTCGCGCTCGCGAATCCTCATCGAAAAGTGCTGTTCGGCCTCCGCCGACGCCTGATCGCTGACATCAGGGAAGGTCTCCTGACTATTTGAACTGGTCAGGCCCTCGACCACTTCATTCAAAATGGTCCGGCGCTGCTGCTCCAGGTCGCGACGAATCGCGTCGTACTTTCCTTCGACGGCTGCGATTGTGGCGCGGCGTGTGCGAGCGACAGGTTGTGTCGCTGCGGGAGCGGATGCAATGCGTTTGGCGGAAGATATTGCTTTCATCTAGCCACCTGCCTGAGGAGTAAAACCATCCTAAGCGAGCGGACTATAACAGGGGTCTGGAGGGGGGTCAATGGGAGGCGTAAGGCCGTCAACTTCGCTCAACCGGCCCTAGCTGGCCCCAGCACCATTCCAGCCATACTTCCCGCATCAACCGAGCTTTTTGAGCATCCCGCTAAAGGTCGCGACGGCCTTCGATCGACTTGAGCAGCGTCACGTCGTCGGCATATTCGATGTCCATCCCGACCGGAATGCCATAGGCAATACGGGAGACCCGGGTGCCAAGGGGTTTCAGCTGGTTGGTTAAATAGATGGCGGTCGCCTCGCCCTCGATCGTCGGACTCGTCGCGAGGATCACTTCCTGAATCCCCCCGAGCTTCACCCGATCGACCAATTCCTCGGCCCTGATATCGGAAGGCCCGACGCCGTCGAGCGGGGATAAGGCGCCGAGCAACACATGGTATAGGCCGCGGTAGGCGCCGGCCCGCTCTATGGCATAGGTCGTACTCGGTTCCTCCACCACCAGAATTCGCGTCTGGTCCCGTTTGGGGTCGAGGCAAAACTCGCAGAGCTCCCCTTCGGCAATGTTCCGGCATTGGCGGCAAAAAGAAAGCCCGTCCTTCACGGCACGAATGGCGTCGGCCAAGCGGAGCGCCTCTTCGCGCTCGGCTTTCAAGACGTGAAAGGCCAGTCGCTGCGCCGTCTTTTGTCCGATGCCGGGGAGACGAACCAATTCGCGCACCAACCGCGCGAGGAGTCCCTGCTGATCAACTGCCATAATGTAATCGTCCGCTAGAATAATCCGGGGACATTCATCCCGCCGGTCACTGCCTTCATCTCATTCGCCATCATCTCGCGCGCTTTCTGGAGGGCGTCGTTCGATGCCGCCATGACCAGGTCCTGCACCATCTCTACGTCGCCGCTTTTCACGACTTCGGGATCGATCACGATGCCGAGCAGCTGCATCGCCCCATTGGCCGTGACCGTCACGCTGCCACCGCCGGCCGTTCCGGTGACGGTTTTCACCGAAGCCTGTTCCTGCACCTTTGCCATTTGCGCCTGCATCGCCTGCGCCTGCTTCAGAATATTCCCCATATTCGCTAACGGATTTTTCATTCTTCGATCTCCTTCTGGCTCGATACCGGTCTGACCTCTGCGAGCTCTGCGCCGAACATCTCCAGCGCCTGCTTGACGACCGGATGCGCCCGCGCTTGCTCGAAGAGCACCTGTTTTTGTTCTTTTTCTTTTGACACCCTGAGCTCTGCCATCGTGCGCCCCGGGGGGTCCGCCTCGGTCAATTCGACAACCCGCAGCCGAACGGTCTGCCCGCTCAGTCGTTCACACATCGATGTGAGCACCGCGATATTGTCGGGCTTCTCGATCATGCCTCGGGCCACCGTCGCTTGCTTGGAAAAGCCGATCGTCACGACATGGCCGTCCACGCCGACGAGCCGCCCCATTTCCAGGAAGGGGGCGATATTGGAAAAGGCTCCGGCCACTTCCTCTTGAAGCTGCTCCCAATTGAGCGTAAGGGCGGGACGGCCTGCTTCACTCGGTGGAGCAGGGACAGGTCTCGTCGCGGTCCCTTCACTGCTGGCGCTGGGAGGCCGGACAGGTGAAGGAGTCGGGAGGGGGCTCCGTGCGGGCGTCGCAGTTGCGAGAACTGGAGGTCGTGCAGGCACTGGCGCGGCTGGCACGGGAGCCGTCGCTTGTGGAGGCCGCAGCGCCGATGGGGGGGCCGGATTGTCTGAGCGAACGGGCGGCGCTGGTTTTTCTACGCGCGCGGGCGCCTGCAAGGGTGGGCGTGGTGCCTGGGCCGGCGGCATTGCTTGGGCGGGCTTTTCGTTCGCGCGACGCAGTAGCCGCGTGGCACGTACCGCCGCCGTTTCAAGTACGAATCGGGGATGGGCGCTGAGCCGGAGCGAATCCTCTGCCTGTGTGAAAATCGCAAACAGCTCTTGAAGCTGCTCCGGTGAGAATGCTTTGGTATCAGCCGCCATTTGCGCAAGGTCTTCCGCGGCGGCTTCGATCAGGCCCTGCTGTTCTTGCGGCGAAGGCACGACCGACACCACCAGCATGTTGCGCAGATACTCAACGACCTCCGCGCAGTAGGCGCGGAGGTCGTGTCCTTGGTCCAGCAGTTGGGCCAGCACGCGCAGCGCCGCGGCGCTCTCCTGCGTGGTAATAGCTTGAATCATGGCGCGCACCAATTCTTGCGGAACCGCCCCCAGCAGGGCTTCCAGGTCCGTATGCACGATCGTCTTGCCGCCGAAGGCCACTGCCTGGTCGAGCAGGCTGAGCCCGTCGCGCATGCTGCCTTCGCTGGCCCGGGCGAGCGCCATCAGGCTCCGTTCCTCGATGACGATCTGGTCCTGATGGACCACATGGCGTAGCCGCTCGACAATCTCGGTTCGCGCAATGCGCCGGAAGTTGTAATGCTGGCAGCGGGACAGAATCGTCGCCGGAATTTTGTGGATCTCGGTGGTGGCGAAAATAAATACCACGTGCGGGGGCGGCTCCTCCAGGGTCTTCAGCAGCGCGTTGAAGGCCGAGTTCGACAACATGTGGACTTCGTCGATGATGTAGACCCGGTACTTCCCGCGAAACGCGGCGAACTTGACGTTCTCGCGGATCTCGCGCACATCGTCCACGCTCGTGTTGGACGCGCCGTCGATCTCCATGACATCGACGGAGGTGCCTTGCGCAATTTCGAGGCAGTTGGAGCAGGTGCCGCAGGGCGTGCCGGTCTGCCCCTGCTCGCAATTGAGCGCTTTGGCGAGAATCCTCGCAACCGTGGTCTTCCCCACGCCGCGGCTCCCGGAAAAGAGATAGGCTTGGGCGATTCGCTTCGTGGTGATGGAATTGACCAGCGTTTGCACGACGTGCGGCTGGCCGATCACGTCATCAAACGTGCCGGGCCGGTATTTTCTGGCGGAGACTTGGTAATCCATAAGACGTTAGATGTGAAACGGTAGATGTGAAACGTTGAGAGGCATGACGCCGAGAGTCCGTATCGTCTTAGGCCTCACGCCTCACGGAATAAAACTAAGTGGGGCCAGGTGATCCTGCGGCACACAGAACTGACCGCTTACCGTTGCTTCCTTCCGGACCTGGCGGGGTTCACAGGGTTCTGTTGCACAGGGCCCAGCCCCGTACCCGAAGTAAAAAGTAAAAATGAAAAAGTAGAAGGTGCGTAGGGCGGAAACTTCTGCCTTTTAACTTTTTACTTTTGCCGCATCGTATTTTGGCGGAGAGGGTGGGATTTGAACCCACGGTCCCATTGCTGGGACGCATGCTTTCCAAGCATGTCGATTCGACCACTCTCGCACCTCTCCGCACCGATTTTTGCGAAGGGGCATCTTAGCACGCGGTCTGGTGAGCGGCAAGGTGACAACCAGCGCAAATCGCCATGTCATTGACCCTCCCCGGTCCCCTTCCTATACTGCAAGGAATTCACGGGGAGATATGCAGATGAGAATTTTCATCGGGCTGGGTGTCCTGGTTGTCCTTTTGCTGGCCATTCTCCTCGCGTTGCCCTTTCTCGTCGACCTGAACCAGTATCAAGACCGGTACAAGCCGCTGATCGAAGAGGCGCTCAACCGCAAGATGGTCCTTCAGGACGTCCGGTTGACCATCTGGCCACGGCTGGGTGTTCGTGTGGCAGGGGTTACGGTGCAGGAGGATCCCGCATTTGGCGCCGGTCCCTTTGCGTCGTTCACCTCGCTCGACGTGGGCGTGAAACTGCTGCCGCTCCTGAGCCGGAAGGTCGAAGTTGAAGAGGTGACGCTGCGCGACCCGCTCATCGCCGTCATCAAGAACCGCAAGGGCGAGATGAATCTGTCGACAATCGGGACGCGCATCCCCGTAGCCTCCGCCCCTGGGCGACCAGAGGCCCCGTCTCAACCAGCTGCCAACCCGTTGCAAGTGCTGGCCCTGCTGGCGGTGGATCGTTTCTCTATTACAGGGGGCGCCATTACCTATCGCGATGATTCCACGCTTGAACCGATGGAATATAGGGTCAACGACCTTGAGCTGTTGCTCAGATCTGTACATCTGGGCGCGACCCCCACCCTGCATCTTGCCGCGACCCTGCAGCCCTACAATATCCCGGTGAAGTTGGACGGCTCGGCCGGCCCGCTCACCGAGACGTTCGATCTGAGGCAGTTCATGTTCGACCTCGGTCTGGGCAAGATGGCGATGGTCGTGAAGGGCAGCCTGGTTGGCGGGAACCTCGCTGCCACATTGACGGCTCCCTTGATCAAGAGTTCTGACCTGCCGATTGCGCTCCCCCTTACGAAGCCGGTCCAGATCAAGGATTTTCATGCCACGGTGAAAGCCCAATATCCGTTGCCGCCCGGAGGAGCAGCCGAGCAACTCGTCGATATCCATGATCTCGGTTTCGCGGTGGCCATGGGCCAATCCCTGCTGACGGTACAGGGCCACGGAGCCGGTGGTCGTCTGACCATTACGGTCACGGCGCCCTCGATCAATACGGCGGATCTCCCGATCGAGCTGTCCCTGAAGAAGCCCATCGAAATTAAAGCGCTGCAACTCTCCGCTGAGCTCAAGGGGCAAGACGTTCGCGTCAACAACCTGTCGCTGCAGCTTTTCGGTGGC
Organism: Nitrospirota bacterium; assembly: GCA_026387665.1. Taxonomy (NCBI): domain Bacteria; kingdom Pseudomonadati; phylum Nitrospirota; species Nitrospirota bacterium. The sequence goes on along the minus strand of JAPLLG010000013.1, from coordinate 57,000 downwards.
ACGATCAAGGCGGTTGGAGGGGTGACGGCGGGAAGTCTTGCTCCCCCCTTCCACGGGAAAGTCACTGTGGAAGGGTTGCAGCTTGGCCCGGCGCTCGATGCGCTCGGTTCCTCGCAGATCTCCGCCAGCGGAACTGCCGGGCTTGAACTTGCTGTCAGCGGCCGGGGGTTTTCAATGTCTGACTTGACGAAGGCCTTGGAGGCGACCGGCCACATTGGCGTGAGTCAGGGAAAGATCGAAGGCGTGAATCTGATTCAGGAAGTAGTGGCGCGCCTCAATGCTCCTGGTCTCACCCTGGACAATCCCAAAGCGACGGTCTTCTCGACGGCCGAAACGGACCTGGCCGTCAAGGACGGCATCGTGAACATCCAGCGGCTTCTGATGGAGAGCCATGACTTTCAAGCTACGGGAGGGGGAACTGTCGGGTTCGACCAATCGCTCAACCTCAAGCTCGCGCTCAATCTCTCGCCGTCGCTGAGCCGGAAAATCGCGGGAGCCCTGCAGGCTACACGGCTGGCCTTTGTCGGAGGTCGTTTGAGTGTGCCTGTAACGATTACCGGCACGACCCAAGCCCCCTCCTATGGCGTGGACCTGCGTGCGCTCACAGGCAGGGTTCAGGGACAGGTGAAGGAACAGCTCAAGGGGGCTATCGGAGACTTGCTGGGCGGATCGCCGAAATCCCAGGACTTAAAACAAAAGGGGCAGGACTTCTTGAAGGGGTTATTAGGAAGATAGGAATTAGGAACACGTCGCCTTCTGTTGTCTCTTTGGCGATTCGCTACAGCCTGCAGGTATTCTGATCGACAGTCCCTGCTAGGCGATCCCCGGGAACCGTGGCCAGAATCTTATAATGGCCCAGTCCCAGCTCCTTTCCGAATGCCTCGCCGACGAGGACATCCTGCACATGTTGATGGTCCCATGAACGGAAGGAGGACGGGCCGACCTTCAATCCATCGAACTCATGTCCTTCCAACGATTTGATCAGGTGGGCCGTGTCGGTCGAACCGGCCCGCTGGATCGCCTCAAGAATTTGTATCGCCGCGGCGTAGCCGAGGTAGCACCGTGACGTGGGCGTATGGTTGTACTTGTCGATTACGTCTTGGATGAACCGCCGTGAGCCCTCGGTGTTGATCTTGGGATCCCAGATCAGGCCCCAAATTCCCGCATTATTGGCATAGCCTAACGGGCGGCCGATCTGCTCGCCGGCGATCATGCCGCCCACGCCGATCTTCTCCTTGGCCAGCTCCAGTTTCGTATAGGCTTTCAACGCATGGACGAGATCCCACCCATACAGGTTGAGAATGATGGCCGTGGGATTCGTCGCCTTCGCCTCGGTGAAGGCTGGCGTAAAATCCGTCGAGCCGAATGGCGTGACTGTCTCCCCAACGAAATCGACGCCTTGGGACTGGCCCGCCTCCAGCATTGCCTGGGCCGATGCCTTGCCATCGAGGGTGGCAGCCGTAATCATGTGCCAGCGAGTCCCGTAAGCTTTCGCAAGGTGTGGCGCGACAGCCTGAGCCATCATCCGGGCATTGGGCATGAACACGAACGTTTGCGCATTGCAGACTGCGCCTGTCAGCTCGGGGAGATGCGCGCCCGTCACCATGAATAGTTTGTTCTCCCGTTGTGCCAGCGCACTCACGGCGAGGGCGCAGTCCCCGTTGAAGGTCCCCATCAACACGTCGACCCGATCTTCCTTGATAAGCTTCGTAGCCGCTTTCACGGCGGTCTCAGGATTCGACGCATCGTCCGCTTCGAGGATCGCAACCGGGCGTCCCAGTATGCCGCCACGCTTGTTATAGAGATCGATGGCGACGTTGGCTCCGTGCACATCATGGATCGAGGAGGTCTTGTAGGGGCTCGACAAGGGATCAATGATGCCGATCTTGATTGGTTCGCCCGCTGCCGCCATGCGAGGCCCGCCCGTCACCCCCAGCACCTGGTCGATCAGATCCCCGCAGACCAGAGCCCCACTGGTCGCAGCTGTCAGTTGGAGGAATCGTCTGCGTGAATAGTCGGTCATGAGAGTCTCCCATTATATTTAATCCAGCGAAGTAGCCAGTCGCGCCGAGCCGGTCGTGAACTTGGAGAAGAGAATCGCAGACGGGAATGCGCCCATCCTGTTGTCTCCGAGCCGGCTCTCGACCGGCTCGGAGGGCAATACGCACCTTACAGGGGACTGTCAATTAACTGAACTGATCCCATGTATCGCATTGTTTGATCGACCAGAACACCGCTTCTTTGAGTTTCTTCAACGGTATGTTCTCTGGATCGCGCATGCCTTGGAGTTTCTTGTCGAGGTCGTAGAGCGGCTGAATCGATCGTTTGTCCGGAATTTTCCCCAAGGCCCAGGCCACTTCCGTGAGCACAGACCAGTCCGTCTTGGGATCCTTGAGCTTGGTCAGCAGCGGCAGCACGACCGAGGCGTCTCCATGCAGCCCGCCGAGTTGGCCCAACCCTTTGGCCGCGGCTGCTTGCAGCTCGAGATCTTGGGACGTCGTCATGATCTCAATCAGCAGCGGAATGCCCTCCCTCCCGAGATTGCCCATCGCCGACAAGGCCTGTTTCGCTAAGTCTCTATCCTGAAGCGCTTGTTTCAGCCTCGGCAGGGCTTCATCTGCCTGCATTTCACCGAGCAACGAAAAGATTTTGATTTTGCGAGCCTGGTTGGTTTCGGCAGAATCCAGCAGCTTCAATAGCCGCTCCGGCTGGCCCCACTCCGCCGTCAATAGCAGCGGAAACTCGTACTTCTCCAGCTCCTCTTGTAGTTTCCCTATCGCATAGGCCCCTGGGTCCCCGGCCTTCGCGGCTTGGGCTGCCACGACCGCATCGTCGAAGCCGGTGCGCACCTCCCTCTGCCATCGAATCTTTAGTTCCCCCAAGAGATAGGTCAGCTGACAGGCAGGCCCTTTCCAGAGGCGCGACGGAGCATCTGGCAGATCTGCGTCGCCGCCGGCCGCAGTGGTCCCTTCCCAGGTCTTCCGCTGTTCGCACTTCACCTTGAAGACTGCGTCGTGGGGTTTCGTGCGATCCTGAACTATTGTATAGCCCAACTCGCCCAGCCTCCGTGAGACGATGTCGGCAATCGGTCCTGCCTCAACGGATCCCTTATCGGTCAGGGCCATGGCATCGACCAGGACTGTCTGGACCTTGGCGAGTTGCGCCTTCTGATCGATCGTAAAATAATCGCGGTAGGCCCAGGAAGGAGTCGGTAGCAAAACCAGCAGGCAGGCAATGGAAAGGAGAAACGCTCGCATCATGCACCTCCTTACGGAACAGGGCCTCAGGGGAAGCCATTGAATGCAGCGGAGGAGAGGGAGCCTCGTGCTGTTCCCGCTCGTTCCCATGACTCACGTCCTCACCTCGTGTCGGGCCCGCAGGGTTTGAGACGATGGAGCAGCCTCGCCGGTATTATACCCCCCATAAGATGAGGGCGCTACCAATCACTGACTTAGGACAGGGAGTCGTGCGTAGTTGGCCTGATAGGGCTCGATAGAAAGCCTGCTAAACTCAATTGTTTTCCGCTCCTGGGCTGACTCAGGGCCATCTCGCCACGCGTCCTCTCCCCCAGGAGTATGGGTTGACAGTAGGAGGCATCCAACGGTACAAAAGACTAACGCTATTGAGTTATTTCGCTTGTTTGCTCATCATGCTGGAGGCGACTTCAGCATAACCCCACCATGCGAGCGTGGCGAAACTGGCAGACGCGCGAGACTTAGGATCTCGTGGGTAACCGTGGGGGTTCAAGTCCCTCCGCTCGCACCAAACCACGGACGGCTGCGACGGCGCAGTGGCACCTGGCGGCTTCTTACAAGATAAGGGTAGTACCAGCTATGAAAATGGAAGTGACTGAATTAGGACCGATGAAACGCGCCCTCAAGATCGAGGTGCCAGCCGACGAGGTCACGCAACGGTTTGCCCGTGCCTACGTTGAGTTGAACCGCCAGGTCAATATTCCGGGGTTTCGCCCAGGCAAGGCGCCACTGGCCTTGTTGGAAAAGCGCTATTCCAAATCCGTGGAAGAAGACGTGATCCGGAATCTCGTGCCGGACTACTACGACAAGGCCGTTCGCCAAGCGGGGATTGTGCCGGTTCTCGTCGAAATTCCCCCGCTGGAACGAGTCAAGATCAAGAAGGACGAGCCCTTCACCTTTACCGCGACCGTCGAGATCAAGCCGACCATTGAGTTGCGGGACTATAAAGCGCCGAGCCCCATCTCGCTCAAGCCGGACAAGCGCACCGTGACCGAGGAGCAGCTGGCCCGTGGGCTCGAAGTGTTGCGCGAACAGCAAGCCCGCTTGGAAGCGGCGCCAGCCGGCCACGTCATCGCGGAGGGGGACTATATCGTGCTGGACGTGCAGGGCACCCTTGACGGGGCGCCTCTGGACGGCACGAAGAAGGATGGGCAGCTCCATAAGGTCGGATCGAACGCGTCCGTGTTGGGCGTGCAGATCGATTCGCAGGTCATAGGCAAGAAAGAGGGCGACGTAGTCGAGATTTCCCAGCCCTATCCAGCCAGCCATCCCGATCCGCGCGTCGCAGGGAAAACGGTGGTGTTCAACGTGACGTTGAAGGCCGTCAAAGAGAAGAAGTTGCCGGTGTTGGACGACGAGTTCGCCAAAGACTGCGGCCCCTACACCTCGCTCCAGGAAATCAAAGACAAGTTGCAGGGCGGGATGGAGCAGGCCTTGAAGCGAGAGATCGAAGATACCTACAAGGATACGATCATCAAGCGGCTGGTGGAGACCCACCACTTCGATCTTCCGGAAACCCTGGTGGAGCGCGAGCTGGAGGCCATCATCCGCCAGCACGTGCAGCAACAGCAACAGAAGAGCGGCAGCGAAGACGCACTGAGCATGGAAGCGCTCACGGCTCTTCGTCAGGAGCACCGCGATGAAGCCGCGCGCCGCGTGAAGCTTGGCCTTATCTTAGAAGCGATTGCCGAGAAAGAAGGGCTGACGGTTACGCAGGACGATCTGAACGCCGAAGTCATGCGGTTGGCGTCGGAGCTCAAGATGCCGGCTGCCGATCTCGTGAAGATGATCAAGTCGGGCGGGCAAGATTCCATCGATGAATTGCGCGCCAGGATTCTGGCGGACAAGGCCTTGGATTTCGTGTATCGCAATGCGGTGATTCAGGGATAAGAACCGAACGGTGCCGGTCCTCTGGCACCTCGGCTTCAACAGGCTGTAAGCGGAAAGGAACGACGTGCATGCTGGTTCCCATTGTTATTGAAACGACGAACCGAGGCGAACGGGCCTACGACATCTATTCCCGGCTCCTCAAAGACCGGATCATTTTCCTTGGTGCGCCAATCGACGACGTGTTCGCCAACCTGGTCATTGCCCAGCTCTTGTTCCTCGAAGCGGAAGATCCGGAGAAAGACATCAATCTCTACATCAACTCGCCAGGGGGAAGCGTTACGGCAGGTCTGGGTATTTACGACACGATGCAATATGTGAAGCCTCCGATCAACACCATCTGTCTGGGCCAGGCCGCCAGCATGGGAGCCTTCTTGCTCACCGCCGGTACCAAGGGCAAGCGATTCGCCCTGCCGAATGCCAGAGTCATGATCCACCAGCCCATGGGCGGGTTTTCCGGGCAGGCCACGGAAATCGACATTCACGCCAGAGAGATTTTGAAAATCCGCGAGCGGCTCAACGAGATTATGGCCAAACATACCGGCCAGCCGTTGGAGAAGATCGCCCAGGATACCGAACGGGACTACTTCCTGTCGGCGGAAGAGGCCAAGCAGTATGGTCTCATCGACGAAGTCATCACGAGGCCTCCGAAGCTCCTCAAGGCCGTCAGCGGTGATGCAGGGAAAGACGCGGCGAAGGATAAGTAACAGGGGGACGTATGGCTAAGCCGGATAAGATGGATCGACATCTCCGCTGCTCGTTCTGCGGAAAGAGCCGCGACGAAGTCCGCAAATTGATTGCCGGGCCTACCGTCTACATCTGTGACGAATGCGTCAACCTCTGCAACGACATCATTGCCGAGGATTGGGAAGAAGCCAAAGAAGAGATTTCGTCGAAACTGAAAAAGCCGGTGGAAATCAAACACCACCTGGATCAATACGTCGTGGGGCAGGAGCGGGCCAAGCGAATCCTCGCGGTGGCCGTGCATAATCACTACAAGCGGATCTCGTCCAAGGACAAGGACACGGATGAGGTGCAGCTCCAGAAGGGCAACATCCTCATGCTGGGGCCGACGGGCACAGGCAAGACGCTGTTGGCTCAGACCCTCGCGAAGTATCTGGATGTTCCGTTCACGCTGGCCGATGCCACCACGCTGACCGAAGCGGGGTATGTCGGTGAAGATGTGGAAAACATCATCCTCAAGCTCCTGCAGGCAGCGGATTACGATGTCGAGCGGGCCGAGCGGGGCATCGTCTACATCGATGAAATCGACAAGATCAGCCGCAAGAGCGACAGCCCCTCCATTACGCGTGACGTCTCGGGTGAAGGGGTGCAACAGGCGCTGCTCAAACTCATCGAGGGCACCGTTGCCAACGTGCCGCCTCAAGGCGGGCGCAAGCATCCGCATCAAGAATTTATTCAGGTCAACACGAGCAACATCCTGTTCATCTGCGGTGGCGCGTTCGTCGGGCTCGAGCAGATTATCGAACAGCGACTCAACCGCAAGTCGATGGGATTCGGCGCCGAAGTTCGCGGGAAGAACGAAATCAAGCTTGGCGAACTGTTCGCGAAGGTTCAACCGGAAGACTTTCTCAAGTACGGGTTGATCCCGGAATTCGTCGGTCGGCTGCCGGTCGTGGCCACGTTGGATGAGCTGGATGAGCGAGCGCTTATTCGTATTTTGACCGAACCGAAAAACGCCCTTACGAAACAGTACGAGAAGCTGCTCTCCTTTGAAAAAGTGAAGCTGAAGTTCACGGAAGGCGCGTTGGGCGCGATCGCGCGGAAGGCTTTTATTCAGAAGACCGGTGCCCGAGGACTGCGCGCGATCCTGGAAGACGTGATGTTGGACGTGATGTACGACGCCCCGTCGCAAAAGCAGATCAAGGAAGTCCTCATTACTGAGGATGCCATCCTTGGGAAGCATCCGCCCATTCGGATCTTCGAACAGGATAAGGACGTGAAGACAGCGTAAGCCGTTGTAAATAAATGATTTTTATTTAGTAAGCAGTCTTCTTTCATTCAGGAAACAACCAGGACAGGGTCACCCTGTCCTGGTTGTTTTGTTATAGAGCCCCCTCTTGAATCGGCTTGGCCATGAGCCCTCTTTTCATTCCAACCGGTGACAGCCTCCTCATTTCGCGCTTTCCCTCGACAAGATAGAATCCTGCGCTATACTTGCCTTGTCACTCTTGAACGTGGAGGACGTGTGAAGTATCCAGTGTCTTCAAGCCTTCGACACAAAGGCAAAGCCATCGACCTCGACGCAGCCCGGGAAGTCATCACGCTTCTGGGAAGCAACGGTGAGCCTATGGGCAATCTGTCCTGGGATTTCGTCATCGATCAGATTTTGGCCTACCGTAAGCCCCCTACGAGCCGGGAACCCAGGAATGAGCCGCGCGTGACGCTTACGTTCCGCATCAAATACAAGACTCCGGAGGGGCACCGGTTTGAAGGTCGCGCTGGCGGCATCGGCGGAGGCGGGCTCTTCATTGAAAGCCAGAGCCCTCTCACGGTCGGCACCAAGCTCGCGTTGGAATTTTCGCTGCCAGAGAATCCGGCAGAATGGTTGCCGGCTAAGGGAGTTGTCGCGTGGGTCTGCCCTAAGGCAGATCAATATACGTTTAGCCCAGGCATGGGGGTGCGCTTTACAGAAATTAACCCCGATATTCGTACTCGCGTGCTGGAACTGGTGAAATCCATCCAGATCGTCGGGCAGCCCGCCTAGTCGCGACCCTCCCGCATCAAATCATTCCGCGTATCATAGGTCTACGCATGAAGTTTCCTGTCACCACGACAGAAAGACATGAGGGGAAAGTTCTGGCGATGAATGTCGAGGAGGAAGTCCTCACACTTCATAGCGCGACGGGAGAGCTGCTCGGCGCTCTCGCGTGGGGCGATATCATTGAGCGGGTTCTTGTTCGTGACGATGACGCTAAATTTTCCTCGGTGCGTTCTCATCCGAGAGTGCCGCTTGCCGTGAAGGTCCGGTATACGACTCCGGAGGGCAAGCAGTTTGAGAGTTTAACCGGCAGTATCGGTGCGGGTGGCCTGTTCATCGAGAGCAGCGCACCGCTGGCTCCTGGCACCGAATTATCCATCGAGTTTGCTCTGCCAGACCGTCCCCTGGAGAAGCACAGAGTCAAGGCGAAAGTCGCCTGGACTCGCAGCAAGCCTGAACGGTACGTGCTCTTTCCCGGGATGGGCGTCAAATTTACCGCGATCGACGACCAGGCCCGGCACGAGCTTGTTCAGCTGGTTGAGGCGTTGACTCGTTCCCGCAAGGCGGTCTAAGTCCCCTGCTTCGTCCAGCGCCGCACCTCGCGGTCAGCATCCTTCGTGCCCGCTGCTTCAAGCGCGGCCTTTGTCTCGAAATCATTGAATGTTCTCAGGCGATAGGCGGCTTCTGCCCGCACCATGGGCGAGGGATCCTGGGCCAAACATTTTCTGAGCCAAGGGGCGACAGAGGCTCCTCCCCATTCCCCCACCGTTGCCACAATTCCCTGACGAACCTCCGCATCGGAATCACGGCCTGCGGCGATGAGCGCAGGAATCGATTGACTTGAATCGACTTGGAGCAGCGATCGCGCCGTTGCGCTCCTGATTGCCGCATCCGAAGATCGCAGTAAGGAGACGATCGGTTTTAGCAATTGAGGGCTTGGTTCGATTTCACCGGTCGCCACAATCGCAGCCTGCCGGACCGACTCGACGGGATCTTCCAGCGCTTGCGCTAGGAGGAGTATGACCGCTTCTGTGGCTGTTGGCTTCAACCGTCCCAGCGCGGTCACCGTCGCCTCGCGAACCAGCGAGGCCGGATCGCGGGTGAGGGAGAGGATGGAGTCGGTGGCTTGTGGGTCGCCGATTTTGCCGAGGGATTCCACTGCCGTCCGCCGCATCTCTGGCCGCTCATCCTGGAGCAGTGCCAATAATAGCGCGACCGCTTGTGTTTTCGATGAAGGGGGAGAGTCCTGGATACAGCCGGAGAGAGAAAGGATCAGTGAAAGGGCAGCCCATCCGATGGTGCGAGAGGAGGATACGGGACGGAACAGGGGCCAGACATCGGTCAGGCTGATGGAGCCCTTTCCCCAGCTCACGCTTGCTTCGGAGGCTCCTCATGCATTGCAGGCAGTTCTTTGGCTGCTTCAAGGGATTGCTGGAATTCTTTCTGCGCCGAATCCATTTCAGCTTGGATCGTGCGCATCTCAGGATCGACCGAATTCCGAACATCGGCGACGGCCTGTTTGAACGTCCGCAAGGCATCGCCCAACCCCTCGCCCAGGCTCTGCATGTCTTGAGGGGAGACGCCGGTTGGCTGCGCGGCTTTCGCCTTTATCGCCGCTTGCTGCGCCTGTACGCGGGCCACGGCATCCTTGTTCACAATGGCTGAGGGGCGCTTGGCCACTGGTTTGGCCTGCGCGCCGGGAGGAAGGGGCGGGTACTGCGCTTTCATCATCGGTGAGGGAGCCGCCGCTCGTTCTTCCATCGTGGGGGGCTGCTGGCCCTGCGCCGCTGACGGGGCCGCAGCGGATGTCGCTGCGCGAACTGGCTGCGGCGGAGCCGCCATGTTGTACATCAAGGCGGCGGTGGTCCCGGGGGTCAGTTCCGGACCTGGCGTATAAGGAGCGGTGGGCTTCAACGAGGCTGGAGCCTGTCCCTGCGTGACTGTCGTGGCTGGAGCAGCCTGGACCGTTGCTTGGACTTGCATGGGGGCCGGCTCAGTTGTTTCCGGCTGCACCGCCTCCGGCGCGGGGATTTCATTGACTTCTTTTTTAAATCCTCTGAGTGCCTTGCCGACCCCTTCACCGATTTGCGGAAGCTTGCCTGCCCCGAAAATGATGAGGACGATGACCAGGATAATGATGAGTTCTGAGATCCCCATGGTACCAAACATGGCGTCGTTCCTTTGTTCAGTTCGGTAAATCGACCGTGGCCCTGCTATTTTGAGAGCCGAATCAACTGTATAGGCCAGTAGGAGGCACTGTCAAGGAATGGTCAGGGGCTAGAAAATGGAGACGATTTCTCGTTGCAATGGCAACCCAAAGACCAGGGCTTCCCGGTCTGCGAGGTACACATCCAGCTCGCTTCTGATCCCGAACTCGCCCGGCAAGTAGATCCCCGGCTCAATCGAAAAGCAGGTTCTCGGCATCAGGCGGCGGGTGTCCTGCGTCTCCAGGCTGTCGATGTTCGCTCCGTTGCCATGGACCTCTTCGCCGATCGAGTGGCCTGTGCGATGGACGAATTGGTCGCCGTAGCCACCCTGTTGGATGACCTGCCTGCATGCTTGGTCGACTTCCCAGCCGAAGGGGCGGCGGCCTGCCGCAATTTCTGTTTTGGCAAAGGTCAAGGCTGCGTCCCGTCCTTGCCGGACCAAGTCGAAGATCGCGCGATGTTTCACCGGCACAGTTTGCCCGACATAGCCGGTCCAGGTGATATCGGCGTAGACCGCACCGGTCTCCGCTTGTTTGGCCCAGAGATCGATCAGGAGCAATGAGTCGCGGGTCACGTCGGCTGAGCCGGATTTTGTCGGGCCATAATGGGGGTCGGCGCTATGGGCATTGACGGCGGCGATCGGCGCACTCGACGTGACCATGCCCGCATCGCCGATGCGAGCCAGAATAAACTGCTGCACGTCATATTCGGTGAGACCGCGGCCTTGTGCGACTGCGTCACGCACATGGCTGAACGTTTCGTCGACGATGCGCCGGAGCGCCGCCGCGGCAAACTGGTGTGATTCGAGTTGCCGGTCCGTCCAACGCGCTTCAAATATCTGAATCAAATCCGCTGAACTGACCACCTCGGCGCCGTAGCTTCTGATCAACTCGATCGTGCCGCCATCTACGCGCGACACGTAGGGCACAGCATTCAGTGGAGAATATTGCATGGCGACGCGGGGGCTGCCGGCCAACAGGCGCGCCAGGATCTGCCGCTGCTGTTCCCAGGACACGTAGTAGTCAGCCTGTCCTGGCAATGAATCCAACACATGTGGCTCGATGCGGTGCAATAGCTTGACCGGAGTTCCCTGCGCCGGAATCCAGTAGTACCAGCGTCTGGTTACATGGAGCGTTGGATCGAGCTGGAGGATGCGATAGGCGAGGGGATCGCTTCCGCGGAAGTCGTAGAAGAGCCAGCCGTCGATCTCGGCCTCGCGAAGGGCCTGCTGAATCTCGCTCACGCGCTGATGGAGGGCTGTGGTCATCGTAGGGGCATCTTATCGTCGCGCTACCAAGCCGTCAATGAGACGGCGGGTGAGAGCGGCGGTCGTGCTACAATGCGCGTCATGGCAGTCGAGCATGCACCAGAGCCCTCTCAGTTTCGGGTGACCCTGTTTGTCGGACCGCAGCCGGTGGAGGGAAGGCCCGGCCTTTCTTCCTGCGTGTTCAACGTCAAGAAACGGAGTTGGAAGGGCGGGGTCCAGGTTGCCGTCCATATGACGCAGGGCCAAATCGATAGGCTCAGCGCCGAAATGGATTTCCCCGGCTGGTTGGCCCGGGCCTTGAGTGATTCCGTAGCGGAAGATCGTGCATTGTGCCAGGAACGAGCCTGCGAGCTCTTTGTCCAGGCGGTCTGTTGGTGCAAGCTGGACATCCTCTTGCAGTCCGGCATCACGCAAGAGAACCAATGTCTCGCAGAGGACAGCTGGATCGTCGAAGTCGGAGAGTGGGTCATCCGGCGGAGGGGCTTTGTCACATCGTACATTGCCGCCGAGCTGGACCTCGCGCCGGGAGAGTCTGCCGCCTCGTAGGCAACGCGTTCCCTCTGCTCCGCAGGGGCTTTGCAATCAGAGTCGAATTTGCTATAACCCCACTACCCTGCAATGTGGGTGAGCGTCCTGGGGTCAACCACCGCCGCTCAGCTTGTTCTGTCGAAGAAGGAGGATTACCTGTGAATACATACGCATTATCTGCTCGTCTGTGTACGGCTTCCGGTTTCAAGCTGGTCGCAGCCTGTATGCTTCTGGCTTTGTGCACCATCACGATGGTGCCATCGGCTTGGAGTCAGGACGGCACATCGACCTCTTCGAGTATGAGTACCGAAGGGGGCAACCCTTCAAGCGCGGGCCTGCAAGCCGCAGCTGTCCTTTCCACGCTCGTCTATTTTCCACTAAAAACGGCATTTGCCATCGGCGGAGGCATTGTCGGTGGACTGGCCTATGCGTTTTCAGGCGGGAATGAACAGGCGGCCAAAAGCATTTGGACCACGAGCCTCTACGGCACCTACCTCATTACGCCGGACCATCTCCAGGGCAATCGGCCCGTGCGGTTCCTGGGGGTCGCGGATTCGAACGGTGGGTCTGAACCAGTCCGCTAGCCGATGAAACCGATCATCGGCGTCACACCAGACTTTAATGCCGGTGATCGGAAGGAATGGGGCGGGCGCGAGCCCACGTACTTCCTGCGTGCGCGTTATATTCGTGCAATCGAAGAACTGGGCGGCATCCCGCTGGTGCTACCGCTCGTCGCAGACCGGGCCGCGAGGCGGCGGCTGCTGCAGCAACTCGACGGACTTCTCCTTACCGGAAGCGGGCCGGACCTTCCCCCGTCATTGTACGGTGAGCGTCAGCGCTATCCGTTTGGAACCGTGAGCGACCGCCGCGCGAGCTTTGAGTTGGATCTCGTTCACCTGGCCAGGCGGGCTGATGTCCCCCTGCTCGGTATCTGTGGAGGGATGCAGACCATGAACGTCGCCTGCGGCGGCAGTCTGTTCCAGGATATCGCGTCCCAAGTGACGAAGCCGCTCCAGCATCGGCAACGGACTCACGCGACGAATCTCAGTCACAGCGTGACCGTCACCCCGGGCAGTTTGCTCCGCCGTATCGTACGATCCGTCTCGATGCGAGTGAACAGCTCGCACCATCAATCGGTTAAAGCCGTTGCTCCGTCATTGATCGCCAGCGCGGTGGCTCCCGACGGCATCGTCGAGGCGATCGAATCCCCGACCCACCGTTTTTTTCTCGGCATCCAGTGGCACCCGGAATTTTTGTTCGAACAGCATCCTCTCCATCGGCGATTGTTCGAGGCCTTTTTGCGCGCCGCCCGTCGCCGGGCCACTTAGCAGGATGTTGAAAAAAATCGCCAGCTTCGTGCTTGATAGCCGCGCCGCATATTTCGCGATGTGTCGTTTGGCGTCCCAGCGGATCGAGGTGGTCCGGTGATCAGGCGGCTCTTCCGAACGAAATCGATCGATCAGATTCTCAAGGACGCCGATCATCCCGATCATCGTTTAAAAAAGACCCTCACGGCCTGGGATCTGACGGCGCTTGGCATCGGCGCGATCATCGGCACCGGCATCTTCGTGCTCATCGGCACCGCCATCGTCGGCGATGCCCATCGGCCAGGCGCAGGACCGGGAATCATTCTGTCATTCGTGCTCTCCGGCCTGACCTGTGCCTTTGCGGCGCTCTGCTACGCAGAGTTCTCCACGATGATCCCCGTGGCCGGTTCCGCCTATACCTATTCGTATGCAACGCTGGGAGAATTTCTGGCTTGGATCACCGGGTGGAATTTGATCCTTGAATATGGCGTGGCCTGTGTCGCTGTGGCCATTGGCTGGTCCGGCTATTTCAATAATTTGCTCCGGCTGGCCGGGATCGAATTGCCACACTGGGCGACGCACCCACCGGGAGGACCGGACGGGGGCGTGGCCAACTTTCCTGCCGCCATTATCGTGCTGCTGGTCACGATCATCCTCGTTATCGGGATCAAAGAAAGCGCCCGCGCGACCGGCATCATTGTTTGTTTGAAGCTCGCGGTCATTCTCTTTTTCATTGCCGTGGGGACGCCGGCTGTGAATGCGGACAACTGGATCCCCTTCATGCCTCAGGGGTTCGCAGGCGTCGGTGCCGCAGCGGCGATAGTGTTTTTCGCCTATATCGGATTCGACGCCATCTCCACGACCGCCGAGGAGGCCAAAAACCCTCAGAGGGATCTGCCGATCGCGATCATCGCCTCGCTCAGCATCTGCACGGTCCTCTACATTGCCGTGGCCGCTGTCCTGACCGGTTTGGTCCCCGCGTCACAAATCGATATCCATGCGCCGGTGGCGGAAGCGCTTAACAGGGTAGGGTTCAAGTGGGGAGCGGCGATTGTGGGGATCGGGGCTGTGGCAGGAATTACCAGCGTGCTGGTCGTGATGATGCTGGGTCAGATCCGGGTCTTCTTTGCCATGTCGCGCGACCACCTTTTAAGCCCGTGGCTATCAACCGTGCATCCGCGCTATGGCACGCCTCACTATGCCACGATTATCACCGGTATCGGCGTGGCCACGCTTGCCGCCTTGATTCCCATCGGCGACGCGGCGGACATGACGAACATCGGCACCCTCTTTGCGTTTGTCCTGGTCTGTATCGGTGTCGTGATCCTGCGCTATACGAAACCGAATCAGCCCCGCCCGTTCCGTCTTCCCTTCATGCCGGTCGTGCCCATTCTTGGCATGTTGGCCTGCCTTGGCCTCATGAGCTTTCTTCCCTGGGTGACCTGGATCCGATTCGTCGTCTGGACCATTATCGGCATTGCGGTTTACCTGGGATATGGCTTGAAGCATAGCAAGCTGGCCGGCCCTTCCCCTGAAGGCCACCTCCCGCGTGCACGTTAAATAGAGTGGGTTAGTTCGATTCGTCTGCTGGCTGAGCCGCCGGGGCTGGAGCCGCTGCGGATGCCGCCGGCTTAGGCGCGGCAGGTGGCTTGGGAGGAGCAGGTCTTTCAGGCTTGATGCCCCCTTCCCATGAGGGGCCGGAATACATATCCGCCGCGAGACCTGTGGCTTTCCATTTCTCTTCGAAATCAGCCGCTGCTTTATTCGGCGTCTCACCACTGCCGACCACGTCATTCCAGGGATAGGCTCTGGGGCCGATCTGGCACTTCATTTCCATCCGCTTTAAATAGAGGGCGATCGGGTTTCCACGGTAGGGGCCGAGGAAGATGTGTACCGAGCCGACGTATTCGAGTAACTGTGGCATGCCCGCCTCCAAGAGGGTGGCATGATGCCATAAGAGGTGCGCCGAGGGCAAGGAGGTTGCTCCCTTTTGCTCGCAGAACGCGCACGATGAAACTGTGCTCGTTGGACGCGCGCAGTTAGGGAGCAGGCCTCCTTGCCCTTCAATGAGGGAGGGAAGAGAGGGCTACGGCGACGTGGTCTGGGATTGCGCCGGGCGTTTGCGGATCATGAAGACGCCGAGGGTCAGCACCATGATGACCGTAACGTTCAAGCCGACGTCCATGAGGTACTGATAGAATTGCGTGTCGGTCATGGCGGTCAGATGGGAAAGCTCCGCACTGGCGGTGAGAATCCGTCTCGTGCAGGCGATCACGCCGACGGCAAGGTAGGGCTCCAGGTCGAGGATTTCCGTCTGCAGAAACCGGATGACGGTTCGAAACAACTCCAGCAGAATGATGACGAGCAGAATATCGTTTAGCAGCTTCAGCCCTGCCGGCAAGAGTTGCTGGTGGCTGCTGGGATTGAATTGTCCCGCCACAAACACATACCAGGCATGCACGAAGATCAACATGCCGAGGATCAGGAGGCTGAATCCCGCCGTGGCATAGCCCAATCGGTCCAGCCATTCCATGGCCCCGCACCAGCGCGTCATGAGCTCTTTTCTGTGCTGCATGATCCCTCCTGTGTGAAGCCGTTAGGCCGTTCCCGCCGGTCCTGTCGATTCTGGATCCGGTCCCCGCATCTTGCCATATTGAAGGTCCCGCATCGAGCTGGCCGTCAGCGAATGACCACAGCAGCGAATCTCTGTGAAGCCGGCTCCTCCGTCTATGATCATGACGCGCAGCCCGCAGGAATCAGGATACAATTTCTTTTCATCGAGTACGACCGCGGGAGGCAGGCTCCCCTTTTTCCGGCCGCGTATGATTTCGGCGTCCGGCACCAGGTCCTCTTCCGTCAGATCGTGGTCGCAACAGACGATCTTCTCAAACCCGCCGCCGCCGCCCATGACTTTGACGACCAAGCCGCAAGATTGTGAGTGCCGCTTGAATTCATCGAGGATATCGCCTTTTTTCAGTGCCACAATCCCTCCCTGCCGTGCCGGCTGCTGAAACAGTCCGTCAGCGGCGTTCTCGCCTCGCTTCCAGAGCCAGTGAAACGTGAGACGTAAAACGCGAAATGACGGTCAGCGTGCGTATATATTTTCCGCAGCCTGCTCTAGTTGAATCGTTCTTATTTTACAGTGTTGAGACCTTCGGTAACCGATCCCGGACCTGTTCGATGGTGCGCAGCAAGGTCTGATGGGTTCGGCATCCTGCAATGAGTTTCGCGTCGGAGATCGTCACTGGTTTATAGGGCGCCACAAACTTATCTTTGAGTCTGGCGATACGAGCCACCGAGAGGCTTAATCGCTCGGAAGAAATCGTTCCAGCCGAGACTGCCTGCTCGATGGCCTTGAAGGCAGCGATCTCGCGATCCCGATCTTTGCAAATCAACAGCACATCGCATCCCGCCAGCACCGCACGGACTGCAGCGTCTTCCACTCCGTAATGGTCGATGATCGCATGCATCTCCAAGTCGTCCGTCAAGACCACCCCATCGTATTGCAGCTCCTGGCGCAAGAAATTGGTGATGATGGTCGGCGAGAGGGTGGCAGGCAATTCGTTGTCGAGGGCTTGGTACAGGACATGGGCAGTCATCAGTGACGCGACCCCCTGCGTCACGGCACGGCGGAACGGAGGGAACTCGATGGATTCCAATCGCTCACGGGAAGCCTCGACCACCGGAAGCTCTTTGTGGGAATCGACGCTCGTGTCGCCGTGGCCGGGGAAGTGCTTGCCGCAGGCCACGACCTTATTGTCTTGCAGCCCTGCCGCCGTGGCCAAGCCCAGTTCACAGACCACATCCGGCGTCGTCCCGAATGCCCGGTCGCCGATGACCGGATTGGCCGGATTGCTGTTGACGTCGAGCACCGGCGCCATATTCATGTTCACGCCCACCGCCTTCAATTCTTTGGCGATGGTGGCCGCCGCCGCATAGGCCAATTCGGTCGAATTGCAGCGGCCCAAGAGATCGCAGGGCGGGAAAATTGTAAAACCCTTCGGGAGCCTGGAGACTCGACCGCCTTCTTGATCGATCGAGATCAAAAGCGGTGAATGGGGGCTGCAGGCTTGTAAGTCGTTGGTCAGTTCGACTATCTGTTCGACGGATTCCAGATTCCGTGAGAACAGAATGACGCCGCCCGGCTTGTATTCCTTGATGAACGCAGCCAGGTCCGGCGTCACCGACGTGCCTAGAAACCCGACCATGAAGAGCTGTCCGATCTGATCTCGTGTGGTCATGCGATAGGGTTCCACGATTAGAGACTCCGATCAATCAGGTATTGCAGCAACAGCCTGGTTCCAATTGCGGAGGGCCCCTTCGGCACGTAGGCCCGTTCCCGCTCGCTCCAATCCGTACTGGCGATATCGAGGTGGACCCAGGGGCAGTTCCCCACGAACTTGCTCAGGAAGAGCGCGGCGGTGATCATGCCGCCGCCCCGGCCGCCGATGTTGCGCATGTCGGCGACGTCGCTCTTGAGCTGTTCGAAATATTCTTCCCACAGGGGCATTTCCCAGACTCGTTCGCCGGCCTTCTGTCCGGACCGACGCACCTGTTCTTTAAGGGTCACGTCGTTTCCGAACATGCCGATCGCAAATTGGCCGAGCGCTACCACGCAGGCGCCTGTGAGCGTGGCAATGTCGATCAAGGCCGCCGGCTTGTAGCGCATCGCATAGGCGAGGCCGTCGGCCAGGATGAGCCGGCCTTCCGCGTCCGTGTTCTGGACCTCGACGGTCTTCCCCGCCAGCGTCATCACGATATCGCCGGGCTTCATCGCCCGCCCGCCCGGCATGTTTTCCGCCACTGGCAGGATACTGATGAGGCGCAACGGGAGCTTGAGCCGGGCCGCCGCCCTGATCGAGGCGAGGACTTCGGCCCCGCCCGTCATATCGGCCTTCATATGTTCCATATTTTCGGCAGGCTTCAGCGAGATTCCGCCCGTGTCGAAGGTGATCGTCTTCCCAACCAGCACGACCGGACGCTCGTCTTTTTTCTTGGCGCCGTTATATTCCAGAATGATGAACTTAGGCGGCTCCTGGCTCCCGCGCGCCACGCCGAGCAGCGCTCCCATTCCCAAGCGCTCCATGTCTTTCTGTTCGAGAATCTTGATCGTGATCTTTTCAGCCTTGGCGATGGCCTTC
Source organism: Nitrospirota bacterium (assembly GCA_026387665.1). NCBI lineage: Bacteria > Pseudomonadati > Nitrospirota > Nitrospirota bacterium. The sequence continues at coordinate 38,687 of JAPLLG010000013.1, read as the reverse complement.
GCTTCATCGGCCACCATGGTCGGGGTCAGGACGTTGGAGGGATGGTTGCAGAGGTCTCGGACAAAGACGGTGGCCTCTGCCGTAGCCACGCCGCGCCGGATCCCTTCGGCAACCTGCCGCAACTGACTTTTTTGCGGGATGAGCACCTTCATCTTCGCGACGGTATGATCCGAGGTGGACTCGCTCCGATAGACAGTGAACTGATAACTGCCCAGGATCGCGCCTTCGACCATCGCTTGCGCCACCTCGAGCGATGACATCCCGCTAGGCGTCACTGTCGGCAGCGCTACCGTAAAGGACCCGACTTTCGCCTGCCGGACTCGTTTCGCGGCCGAGCCCATCGCCTGCCGGATCGTCTCCAGCGTGACCGTGCTCTTCTTACCCAAACCGACCAGAATCAGCCGCTTGGCCGGCACCTTGCCCTGCGTGTGGTAGAGCAAGACTTCGTTGGCCTTGCCCTCGAACTCCTTGGATTGCAGCAGCTTGCGCAGCGAGCCTCCGAGAGCCCGATCGAGCAGGGCCGCATCCTGCTTGGCCAAGCCCTCTCCTTCGCAATGCGTGAGCACCAACACCTCTGTCGGTGTCGTCTCCGCTTTTCCAACCTGTGCGTTGACCTGCATGATCTTCATTCACGTCTCCTTGTTTAAGCTGTCAGCCATCAGCATTCAGCTTTCAGTTCAAACGGACCGCTGATGGCCATAACTCACACTCCACGCATGTCGGGGGCCCATATATATTTATGCAACTGTATCTGGAACTTCACCGGAAGTTTGTCGGCCAGAATCCATTCTGCTAGCTGACGCAAGTCGAGCGTGCCGAAGGCCGGACTGAAGAGTATTGAGCAGCGGCCGACCAAGTTATGTTGGACAAGCATCTCGCGAGCCCAATCATAATCGGCCCGATCGGCCAGGACAAATTTCGCCTCATCCTTGGCGGTCAGCGCAGCAAGATTCGGCCAGTGCATCCGCTCTGCCATGCCGCTCCCCGGACATTTCACATCCAGAATGACATGGACTCGGGGATCAACTGGCGCGATATCGATGGTGCCGCTGGTTTCCAGAAGGACGGTGTAGCCGGCATCGCAGAGCCTCGCCATGAGGGGGAGACTCTCAGTCTGCGCGAGCGGTTCCCCTCCTGTGACTTCCACGAGCCGGCATCCATAGGTCTGCACCTTCGCCAAGACCTCATCGATCGAGCAGTCCCGCCCTCCATAAAAGGCATAGTCGGTATCGCACCAGGTGCAGCGGAGCGGGCATCCGGTCAGCCGGACAAATACGCAGGGCTGTCCCGCGTAGCTCGACTCGCCTTGAATGCTATAAAAGATCTCGGTGATGCGCATAAATTAAGACGTGAAAGGCGAAAGGTGGAATGAGCAAGGAGTCACGTCGTTATGTCCATTCCGTCACAGGCCAGCCACGGCGGCGCGCGACGCGTCTCATGCCCCGGATCGGATTAACGACCAGGGGGTGCCCGACTAGTTCCAGGAGGTCGTGGTCTCCGGGGCTGTCTCCGTAGGCGTAGGACCTGGCCAGATCGAGGTCCATTTCCTGGGCATGGGCGAGGATCAACTCGCGCTTGCCACTGCCATAGGGCAGGGGGGGAATCAAGGCGCCGGTATAGAGGGAATTGTGCTGTTCCGGTTTTGCCGCGAAAATTGTGGGTACATTCAAGAATGCTGCAAGGGGCACAATTAAAAAATCCGGCGCGCCAGTCACAAGAATCAGCTGATGTCCAGCCTGTCGATGGGCGTCCAGCTTGGCGCGGCCCTGTGGGGATAGCCGGTCGATCATCTCCGCCTGACAGAACTCCTTTGCATAGGATTCAATGTCGGCGGGGCGCTTGCCCGTCAGATAGACTTTTCGTTCTCGGAGCGAGTGCAGCGAGAAGGGGGGCACATGCCCGGCCAGCCAGGCCATCGTTCGGCTCAACTCGCCCCATCCCACCAGACCGCGCCGCCATAGAAACCGGAAGAACCGTATTTCGCTGGCCTCTCCTGGCAGAAGCGTGTTGTCGACGTCGAATAATGCCGCGACGGACCCTTGGGCCCGTCGTTCAGCGACATCATCAAGTGTAGAAGTCAGGATCTGGTGGCTCTGCACAACGTTGGAGGATCCGGTGAGTATATGCCGCCCGATTCTACCGGACACTCTATTGATTGACAAGGATTTTGCCCCACTTCTATAATACGCCTCCCTCGTCTTCGAAGTGATCTCCAATGCCGAAGTGGTGAAATGGCAGACACGCACGTTTGAGGGGCGTGTGGCGCAAGCCGTGCGGGTTCAAGTCCCGCCTTCGGCACCAATCCAAGTTTGCTTATCCCGGCGACTCTTTTCTACGATCGAGTTGCCGGGGTCGAGCGCCGCTCCTCTTCTTCAAGTGACTCCGCATCGTACGCCGACCAAGCCAGGGCCTTGATCTGGACAGTAGATCTCCATCCGTAGGAGAATATCAAACGCCTGGCATTTCTGTTGAGGATAACCGGGAGCCTGCGCCGATGCGGTGTCTGCAGTCTGATCCGCGCCCACGAACCTGGTTCCCCGTTGTCACCTTCACCGATGTCGTTCTTTTCGTTCCTCCGCTCGTCGATTCGTTCGTTCACGCCTTTGGTCTTTCAGGTCGAAAGGATCGCGCTCCCCATGGCTGGCTTTGAGTTAGATATCACCGAGCAGAAGCGGACAGAAGAGGCTCTCAAGCTGAGCATCGAGCGATTCGACTTGGCCGTTCAGGGCTCTCGGGATGGTCTCTGGGATCTGCACTTCTCTGCCGACGACCCGCTCAATGTTGCCAACCCTACCTACTACTCTCCCCGCATGAAAGAGATCATGGGGGTGAAGGGGGAGGATGGGCCGGATCTGTTGGGGACGTGGGTCACGCGGCTCCATCCGGACGACCGTGAGCGGGTCTTTGCCGCAGTCCATGCGCATCTTACCCGGCGCATTCCCTACGATATCGAGTATCGGATTGTGAGGAAGGACGGCGTATGCCGATGGATTGCGGCCAGAGGTCAGGCGCAGTGGAATGAGACCGGCGACCCGATCCGCATGTCCGGCTCCTTCAGCGACATTACGGAGCGAAAGCAGGCAGAAGAGGCCTTGTGCGAAAGTGAAGTCCGTAGCCGTTCGATTATTGAAACGGCCTTCGATGCGGTGATTGCCACGAATAAAGAAGGTCGCATCATCGGCTGGAATGCGCAAGCTGAGGCCATTTTTGGCTATTCCGCTCACGAAGCAATCGGGCGCGGGTTGAGCGAGACGATTATCCCTGCTCGATTTCGACAGGCCCATGCCATCGGAATTGCGCGGGTCTTTCAAGCCGGAGAAAATCCCGGATCGAAAGGGCGTCGTGAGTTTTCCGCCCTCCATCGAGACGGCCATGAGTTTCCGGTAGAGTTGGCCATTACTTTGTTTCATGTTAATGGCCAGCCTGTATTGAGTGCATTCGTACGAGATATCACGGAACGCAAGCAGGTGGAGGAGGCGCTGCGTGAGAGCGAGGAACGATACCGGCTCCTGACCGCCGCCACCTTCGATGGCATCGCCATCCACGACCAAGGCATTATCCTAGAGGTGAACCCCGGGCTGGAACGGATGTTCGGTTATGGGCCGGGAGAACTCCTCGGGAAACATGTGCTGGACCTGGTGGCCGACGAATCCCGCGAGACGGTTCTCGCCAAAATGAGGAATAACGAGCAAGGTCCGTACGAATCTGTGGGGCGGCGGAAGGACGGTTCGACGTTCTACGGGGAAGTCATCATCAAGCCTTGTCGATACAAAGGGCGGGACGTCCGTCTTGTGGCGGGGCGCGACATTACCGCGCGCAAGCAGACGGAGCAGGCATTGCGCCAGACCGCCGATCGTCTCTCGCTGGCCACGCGTGCAGGCGGCGTGGGTATTTGGGATTGGAACGTTGCGTCAAACGTATTGACCTGGGATGACCAGATGTTTGCTCTCTATGGCGTTTCGCGGGAGAGTTTCACGTGCACCTATGAGGCCTGGAAGGCGTGCGTACTCCCGGGAGACGTCGAGCAAGTCGATGCCGAGGTCCAGAGGGCGCTCCGGGGTGAAAAAGATCTCGATATCGAATTCCGCGTGCTGTGGCCGAACGGCACGATCCGCAACATTCGCGCCCTCACCACCGTGCATCGCGACGTTTCCGGCCACCCCCTGCGTATGATCGGCACGAACTGGGATATCACCGAGCGCAAGCGCATGGAAGAGGCTTTGCGCCAGCGAGAGCACGATCTGCGCGCCGCGATCGAGGAGCGCGAGCGGATCAGCCAGGATCTACATGACGGGATTTTACAGTCGTTGTTTGCCGTGGGCCTGGGCCTGGAAGCGTCCCAGGCGCTGCTGTCTCCAGGGAGCCGCAAGGTGGCCGGTTCGCGATTGGACCAGGCCATCGGCGAGTTGAACCGTGTCATACGCGAAGTCCGGAGTTTCATTGCGGGGCTGGCGCCAGACCCGCTTCAGGGGAAGGACTTGTTGCCGGCGCTGCGTCTCATGTTAAAATCACTGACGCAAAATCACGCGTTGCGTGTGCGTCTTGTGGCCGAGGACCGTGCCGCGCAGGCCGTTTCGGCTGAGCAGGCGGCGCATATGATCTACATCGCCCAGGAAGCGGTGAGTAATTGTCTTCAGCATAGTGGCGCGCAAGAGGCTATGGTATCGCTGAAGCTGTTGAAGCAGGGAGTCCGGTTGAGTATTCGCGACAAAGGCTGTGGATTCAATCCGGCTTCCGTCAAAGGGCATGGGTTGATCAATATGGCCGACCGTGCGCAGAAGATCGGAGGACGGTGCGCCGTCTTCTCGAAAATCAAGAAGGGGACGCGCGTCGTGCTCGATCTGCCCAAAGAGGTCTTGAATGTCCGCCGCTAAGGCCAAGCCGGTTCGTCTGCTCTTGGTCGATGACCATGAAGTGGTTCGTGTCGGCCTTCGGACCGTCTTGCACAACCACCACGGCATTACCGTCGTCGGCGAGGCAGGGTCCAAAGCCGCCGCAGTGCGAGCGGCCAAGCGTTTCCGTCCGGATATCGTCCTGATGGATGTCCGGCTCCCGGATGGCTCCGGGGTCGAAGCCTGCCGCACGATTCTCGCCAATCATCCTGCAACACGTATCATCTTTCTCACCTCCTATGCCGATGAGGAATCCGTCCTGGCGGCGGTGCTGGCCGGCGCGCACGGCTATGTCCTCAAGGATATCGATTCGAGCCTGCTCATTCGATCGATTCGCACCGTGTCCAATGGTCAGTCGATTTTGAACCCGGCCCTCACCCAACAGGCGAGGAATTGGATTAAGGCCGGGCCGGAACAGGGCGGCCTGGCGCGAGGGCAATCCCTGTCCCCTCAGGAGGAACGGGTCTTGGCGTTGGTGGCGGAAGGATTGACCAATAAGGAAATCGCCACCACGATGAAGCTCAGCGACAAGACGGTGAAGAACTATCTTGCTAACATGTTTCAGAAACTGCACATCTCGCGACGGTCGCAAGCCGCCGCTCTCTTCGTCAAACGTCAGACCTGATGGCATCGTCCGCATCAGCGTCTGTGCGCGATAGCAAGAGGGCCGTGGCTATTGACGAAAATGCATTGTTTGTTTGCCTGCTCGCCAGGGAGATGGTACAGTCATAAATATTACCTAGAAGATTCAGCGTGCAGGGATTTGAGGCACGGAGTCATTCACCGAAGCCACGAGGACGATGCCATCTATTCTTGTTGTCGATGACGAAGACCAGATCCGCCGCTTGATCCGAGAAACATTGGAGCAGGCGGGCTATCAGGTTGCGGAAGCGCGTGACGGGAAGGAAGCCATTCTGCAATGTCGGCGGGCCCCGGCCGACCTTATCATTATGGACATTCTCATGCCCGATCAGGACGGTCTGGAGACTACCTCCAGGCTGCGACGGGAATTCCCAGATGTGAAAGTCATCGCGATCACCGGCGGCAGCGAGATGGTTGGCACGCTCAATTTTCTGGACGTGGCCAAAATGCTAGGCGCCCACCGCACGCTGCAGAAACCGTTTGAGATGAAGGCGCTCCTCGACGCAGTCCACGCAGAATTACCGACCTAGCCCTGTTTCCTTTTGCCTCACCCTCCATTGACAACCACGCCGTCAGAATTCACACTGGCCCCTCGTCCACGGAGAGGAACGTTCAGTATGGTTACCGGTTGGTGGAACCCTCAACTCAATGCTGTATTGGGCAGTCTCGTCGTGGCAGCAGGTGCCTGGCTGGCCTGGGACTCGTTTTCACCCTGGGGAATCGTACTCGTTGCAGGGGCCGCAGCAGGACTGCTGCTCTGGCAAGGGCGCACGATCGGACTGGTCTGGGCCTGGGCCACTCTGCTGCTGGGCCTGGAGAGTTTGGCTTGGCCGATCATGACGATGGTGCAGGTTCGCTCGATCACGGCGGAGCCGACTGACGAACAGATGGGGGCGATCCTTTCAGCCGTTCTGACGGGAATTTTTTCGGCGGTCTTTTGGATCACGTTTGCCTACGGGCTCTTTAAACGAGCCAGTCAGCCAAGTCTCGCTCCTTCATCGGAAGCGCCAGGCAACCCTCTGCCTGCGCCTCAATCGAGGCGTTCCCGCAAGAATCGATAGTTGCTACCACATCTCGATCGGATCGACGTCGACATCGAACTTAATGGACCGGCGATGGTGGGTTCGTTCCATGTCCTTGACCGTGGTTCGCACCGCCGCGAGCCCCGTTTCCCGTTCGAGCGATTTCACGAGAATTTGCCACCGATAGCGGCTCCGGAGTTTTGCCACGGGAGAGGGGACTGGGCCGAGAATTGTGAGAGGGCCTGGTCTACCCATCAATGGAGCCATCGGACGGGTCTTTGCCCTGGCCGCTTGTCCTGCTACGGAGGGTGTTGCGTAGGCGGTGAGTCGAGCCACCCAGGCTGTGGCCGCGTCGCGCACCATGTTTCCATCGGTCCCCGAGACGAGGAGGGCGATCAGATGGACCGAGGGCGGATAGCCCAACGCTGCGCGATGGGATAGTTCCTCCGAGAGGAAGAGGGATTCGTCATCCTGTGCCACGGCCTGAATCGCATGGTGCGAGGTCAGAGAGGTTTGCATGATGACCTGGCCTCCAGCCCCTGCCGGACCGGCGAGCGCTACGGCATCGAGCAATGTGTGATAGGTGCGTTCGGCTGATCGGAAATCCGGCACGCTGAGGCCTGCGTCCGCCTGCACCATCCCGACGAGGCCCATGGCCGGAAGCGGTCCGCGCCGTAAGAGCAATTGTGTGCCGACGATGATATCCCATTCCCCCCGGTCGATCTTTCGCCAGAGAGCCTCGGCCTCTGCCGGCTTCTTCATGGTATCTCCATCGAGCCGGATCACGGCTGCGTGGGGAAACAATCGCTTGGCATCCTCTTCGACCCGCTCTGTGCCCTCTCCGATCAATTGCATGCGGGGGCCGGAGCAGGAATGACAGGTTTCCGGGATGGACGATCTGCCTCCGCAATAGGAGCAGAGCAGACGATCCGCCTGTCGAGAATACATCAGCGCCACGCGGCAGGCGGGACAGCGGGGCACCTGGCCGCAGTCGCGACAGACGAGGGCGCCGGCATAACCCTTCCGGTTGAGAAACAGGAGGACGCCGGCCTTGCGGCTGATCGTCTGTTGGATGGCCCGAAGGAGCGGCTGGCTCAGCACCGTGCCGTATCCCTGCTTGCGGAGATCCACGACTTGTATGGCAGGCCGCGCATTGGACGGTACGGACTTGAGGATGATGACTCCGCCTTGTTTCACGGCCGCCCTGGTTTCGAGGGAAGGATGGGAAGAACTCAGGATCAGCACCGTTCGCTCAGTCTGCGCCCTCAACCAAGCCACGTCCCTTGCATGGTAGCGGGGTTCCTGCGCTTCTTTGAGCGCTGCATCTTCTTCTCCCTCGACCCAAATTGCCCCGATAGCAGTCAATGGGAGAAAGATGGCCGATCTGGTTCCCACGACCACTCGAACGACCTGCCGATGGATCTGATCCCAGAGCTCGGCTTTTGCCTGGTCCGACAGTCCGCTATGGACGCAGGCCGGGGCAATGTTCCGTTCATTATCACGGAGCAAGTCTGCCACCCATTGGGCCCGCTCTGCTTCACCCACGAGAATGAGGATCGTTTGCCCACGATCGAGTATCAGGCGAATAGTCTGCTGTAACAGCCTCAATCGATCGGCCCAGGGAGCCTGTACCAGAACCCGGGAGGGGCCAGGATTTTTCAATGTGTCAAAGAGCGGCTCAGCCCACGAGAGGGCTGGATCGTGAAGGAGCGGCGCAGCGTGGTCGGCATGAGCCAGGCTCAATTGTGTGGACGGTTGGGCGAGCGGCGTTGTCGAAGCAGCGGGCAGATCCTGAATTTCCCGCACCCATCCACGAACCGTGAAATCTTGCAATAAGTCGGCAAGGCCGGAGCGGCGGGAGGACTTGCGAAGTCCCGATGGTGTTTTGCTCAGCTTGACGAGCAGAGCCCGTTCCTTCACCGAGCAGGGTTTTCGTGCTGCAACTGCGGCCCTCCCTTGCTCTGTTAGCTGGTAGTGGCTGATCGGCTTCTGTGGCTTGGCGGTTGGAGGCAGTATCAGCCTGAGACATTGCCCCCATGGCGCGACATATTGCTCGGCCACCTGCTGTGAGAGTTGGAACAGGTTGGGCGGCACATCGGTTGCGGTCCCTTCCGGGAGCAACGAGTGAATTTCTTTGAGGCGCGCCGGGTTCAGGCCATAAGGCAGCAGAGGGGAAAGAGCGACGACCGCTCCTTGGAGCATGGTTCGCCCGAAGGGCACAAGCACGCGATGGCCGATGCGCAGCGTCGGCTTGAGCGACAGGGGTACGATATAGGTGAAGGGGCCTGCCAGATGTCGCGGGACAATGACGTCTGCGAACAGAGCCTCAGGCTCCGTGCGGGGAGGGGCTTGGGTCGAAATCATGCGGCATTGTAGCAGCAGTAGAAAAGTGGGAACAACGAGAGAGAAAGGAGGGCTGACGCGATCACGTCAGCCCTCCGCACGATGTTCTGTGAGTTTACGGGAGAGGGACGGCCGGAACCTCGGGGCTTTGATCCGAGTCGCCTTGGCCGACTGATGGAGGAATCGCGTCCTGGACCGATGTTGCAGGGACAGATAATGGGTCCACTGTGGACTGATCCGTTGGAGCTGCCTGGCTCGTTACGTCCACTGCCGTGATCGAAGCGCTGCGTTTCCCAGGACTGAGGAGGGATAGGCGGTAGTCTGTATCGTCCTGCTCGATCGACTTGGCCGTCGGCGCAAGCATGACACCAGGGGATCGTTTGGGAGATCGAGAGATCGGCGCGATGGGAGACACATGAGTTTTCGTGCGGAAACGATCGCCCTTGAGAATGCGGGACGTCGATTTGGTGATCAGCGCCGTGGCAGTTTGGTCCTCCAAGGACAGGACCTTTATTTCTCCCACGACCCGTTGGGGCAGGTTCCCTCCTGACCGGATGACGTCCAGGCGATCCCCTGCCCTGATTCCATCTTCCCGTCCCCGGTCCAGATAGACGACATTCCCCTGTGCCACGAGGTTCATGGTGCCCATGTCGGACTGAAGCTCCACGATCCGTCCCTCCACATCACTGGCGGAGGGCTGGCTGCCGACCGTTCCTTCGTGAATCGGGAGGACGAGCTTCATTACCGGGTCGCCCGGCGATACCGTTGCGTAGGCCCGGACAATCTGAGCGGTGGTCAGGTCCTTGTCAGTCTGGGTCACTTGGACCACAGCAAGCCGGTTAACCAAATGGCCCAGATATTGACCAGTAGTCGGATGGAAGACTTTGTGCGTTCGCTTGTAGATCGTGAAGAGATCTCCCGGCGCCGCCGCGCTGGGATTCACCAGTCGAAGATACAGGATATCCAGGCTGCCCAGGATCATGTGATCTCCGGTGGTCTGATTGTCGCCGGTAATCACGTTCACGAACCCATCTTGGGGAGTCGATCGCTGGATGGCGCCGGACGAATAGGCCAGGGCCTGCTCTCCGGACCGGATCGCATTGAGAGTGTCTGCTGTCCCGGCCAAAGAACAGAGCGGCAGGGCCAGGGTCCAGGCGATGGACGAAACGACATATTTCATTGAATAGTGAGCCATGGGGGTGCCCTTCCGTAAGACAAGGAGTGCTCTCAAACCATAGCAAGTAGCCCTGTATTGTCAAGAATATTGAGGCTTTGCCTCGTTGACCCGCCAATTCACCCGATGCTAAGGTGTGTGAAGATCGATTGCTCACAGATCGGGAACGTCCATGGCTCCTGACAGACCCTCCGTCGACAAGGCCCCACGCCAGACTCCTCCTCGTATTGAGACCCAGATTCACCGCCGGAAGAAGGCCAAGGCCTTTTCGTCCTTGGAGCCTGAATGGGATCAAGTCGACCAGGTGCCTCCTTCCCATCTGCGTATGCCATCAGGTCGCATGGCGCCCACTCCGCCGAACAAAGCCAAAAAATCTTCGTAGCGCGTCTTCTGCCGGATGGCCGGCTCCTGCTTTTTGAGGGATGCCACGCGCAAGGCCGCCGTGCCTAGGACTTTCGGGTCTCGGCTATAGGTCCTTTGGACGCTTGCTATCCCCGCAATCCAGAGTCTAAGATCCCGCTCTCATTTGTACGCAAGGTGTTGAAAGGTCAGCCCTATGAGCGGTTTCGAGTTACTCCTTGAGTACCTAACCCGATACTTTCCGATTCTGCTGTTTATTTTCGTGGCGCTGGCGTTCGGCGTGGTCACGCTACTGCTCAGTTATTTGGTCCAACCCAAGTATCCGGAACCGGAGAAGCTCACCACCTATGAGTGCGGATCGGAGCCGTTTTCCGATGCGCGCATGCCGTTCCCGGTCCGGTATTACATCTTCGCCATGCTCTTCGTGATTTTCGATATCGAAGTGATCTTTCTCTATCCCTGGGCGGTGGTGTTCACCAAGATCGGGTTTATCGGACTGATCGAAATGCTGATTTTTATCGCGTTGTTTTTGGTCGCCTATATTTACGCCTGGCGCAAGGGAGCCCTGGAATGGGACTGATCCAAATCGGTCGACACGACAAGGACGGCACACCGGACATCGTGACCACCACGGTCGAAAAAGCTGTCAATTGGGCTCGCAAGGGCTCGCTCTGGCCGATGACATTCGGTTTGGCCTGTTGCGCGATCGAGATGATCGCCGCCGTGTCGTCACGTTACGATATGGACCGGTATGGGGCCGGCGTCTTCCGGGCTTCGCCACGGCAGTCCGATTTGATGATCGTGGCCGGGACCGTCTGCCGCCGAATGGCGCCAGTCATCCGGAAAATTTACGACCAGATGCCTGAGCCGAAATACGTCATTGCGATGGGGTCCTGCGCCACGTCGGGAAATATCTACGACAGTTACAGCGTCGTCCAGGGCGTCGATCGTTTTGTGCCGGTGGATATCTATGTGCCGGGCTGTCCTCCGACGCCGGAGGCGCTCTTCGACGGCATCCTTAAATTGCAGGAGCGGATCATGCAGAAGCGCGTGTTCCTGAAACAGCCGGAGCAGGTCAGGCCGGGCTATAAGGTATAGGGTTCGATCCATGTCATTGCAGCAAGTGATCAGCCAGCTCCAGGATGCGTTCCCCACCGGCTTGACGAAAATCGTCGAGTGGCGCGGCGAGCTTGCGGTGACCGTGCCGCGGGAGCGGCTCCATGAGGTGGCGCAGTTTCTCCATGACGACCCGGCCATGGACTTTGACTACATCGTGCATGTGAGTTCGGTCGATTGGCCTGATGATGACGAGCGGTTCGAAGTCGTGTATGAGTTCTATTCGATCAAGAAGCGCCAGCGCATCCGCCTCAAAACCAGGACGCCGGAATCGGATTGCATCGTGGATTCTCTGACGGATCTCTGGAAGGGCGCGGATTTCATGGAGCGCGAGGTGTACGACATGATGGGCATCCGTTTCCGGAACCATCCGGATCTCCGCCGGATCCTCATGCCGGACGATTACACCGAAGGCTATCCGCTGCGAAAAGATTTCCCGCTGCGCGGCAAGGGCTGGCGCGACACCTTCGAATTCCTGGACGAAACGGCCCGGTAGGCCCTGTAGGATAGACGATGGCTTTTGAAGATCAACGTACAACCGTCTATAAGGTCGATCCGGCCCATCCGGAAAGCGAGACTCTGCCGACCCTGCGGACGGAAGAGCTCCTGCTCAACATGGGGCCTCAGCATCCAAGCACCCATGGAGTGCTGAAAGTCATTCTCGAGCTGGAAGGCGAGCGCCTCGTTAAATCGACCCCCGTGCTGGGATTCCTCCATCGCGGCGTCGAGAAGCTCGCGGAAGACGGCACCTACCACCAGTTCATTCCCCATACGGACCGGCTCGACTATGTCTGCGCGATGTACAACAACTTCGCGTACTGCCGCGCGGTCGAAAAGCTCATGAACATCACCGTGCCGGACCGCGCCGAATATTTGCGCACGATCGTGGCGGAGGTGCAGCGGATCATCGGCCATCAGTTCTGGCTCGGCACCCAGGCCCTCGACATCGGCGCCATGACCGTCTTCTTCTATTGTTTCCGCGACCGGGAAATTTTGCTGGATTGGTTCGACGAGCTCTGCGGCGCGCGGCTCACGACCAGCTGGTACCGCATCGGCGGCGTCGAACGGGACTTTACCGCGTCGCTGCTCGACAAGCTGAAACAGTTCCTGGACTACTTCCCGCCGAAAATCGATGAATACATCGTCTTTCTGGAGAAGAACCGGATTTGGGTGGCGCGGACGAAGGGCGTGGCGGTGATCTCGGCGGAAGATGCCGTGAGTTTCGGCCTCAGCGGCCCGACGCTCCGCGGGTCCGGCGTCGATTACGATCTCCGGAAGGCCGAACCCTATTCGGCTTACCCAAAATGCGAATTCAGCGTGCCGCTCGGCAAGAACGGCGACACTTACGATCGGTACTGGATTCGCGTTCAGGAACTCTATGAAAGCGTGAAGATCATCCGGCAATGTCTGGAGCAGATGCAGGACGGCCCCATCATGGCCGAGGTGCCCAGCGTTACCATGCCGCCGAAAGAGCGAGTCTTTACGAATCTGGAATCGATGATCCAGCATTTCAAGCTCTTCTCCCAGGGGTTCGATGCGCCTCCGGGAGAGATCTATTGCGGCACCGAAGCGCATAAGGGCGAACTGGGCTTTTACATTGTCAGCGTAGGCGGCGGGAAACCCTACCGCTTGAAGATTCGCGCCCCCTCCTTCATTCACATGGGCGCGTTCGACTATATGTCCAGGGGCTACATGATCGCCGACGCGATCACGCTCTTCGGGACCTACGATATTGTGATGGGTGAGTGCGACCGGTAGACGTGAAACGTGAGAAGTGAACAGTAAACGGTAGAGCGACGATTTCGTTTTGCGTTTCACGGGGAAGAGAACATGGGTTTAAAGCCAGCAACCAATCCTGACGTGGAAGCCACCACGATCGAACTGTCGATTGATGGAAAAACCGTGACCGCCAAGGACGGCGTGTCGCTGTACGACGTGATCTCCAGCACGGGCAAGATCATTCCGGCCATGTGCTACCACTATACGTTCGATCCCTTCGGTTCCTGCGGCATGTGTCTGGTCATGCAGGAAGGCAAGAAAGCGCCGGTTCGTTCCTGCACCGCCAAGGCGGCAGCTGGCATGATCATCAGAACCGAGGGCGAGGACCTCTTCCTGGCCAGGAAGAAAGCGGTGGAGAAGCATCTCTCGGTCCATCCGCTCGATTGCCCGGTCTGCGACGCTGACGGCCATTGTGAACTGCAAGACATGGCGTTCCAGCACGGGGTCACAAACCTGCCCAACGCGAAACAAAAATTCATTCCGGAAGATACCCGCAGCCCGGTGCTCGACTTCAACATGAACCGCTGCATCGCCTGCGCGGAATGCATCAACGTCTGTAAGGACGTGCTGATGATCGACGTGCTCCAGTTCATGAAGAAGGGCGGATTCAATCAAGTCGTGCCGAAGGGCGACGTGGCGTTGTCCTGCGAATTCTGCGGCGATTGCCTCGCGGTTTGCCCGGTCGGCGCCATCACGAACAAGTTCTCCAAGTATCTGTACAAGCCCTGGCAGATGAAAAAGACCACCACGACCTGCAACTACTGCGGGGACGGCTGCCAGATGCATCTTGAGACCAAGGACGCCGAAGTCGTCCGCGTGACCTCGCCTCTCTCCTGGAAGAATAAATGGGGCGACCGGGCCGACACGGCCAAGGGCCATGGAGGGCTGTGCGTGCGCGGGCGCTTCGGGTTCGAGTACATCGATAGCCAGGCCCGGCTGAAGCAGCCGCTTCTCCGCAAGGGCAATCAGCTCGTGCCGACTCCCTGGCTCGAAGCCATGCACTTTGTGTCTGAGCGATTCGCCGAGATCCAGCGCAAGCATGGACCGGGCGCGATTGCCGGCTTGATTACCGCCCGCTGCACCAACGAAGAGCTGTATCTGTTCCAGAAGCTCATGCGCACCGGATTCAAGACCAACCATCTCGACAGCAGCGCGCGCTACGGCCATCTCAATTTCGTGCATGCCTCCCGGCAGGCCTTGGGGATCGGGCGGAGCCCGAACGACTGGGAAGACCTGACGAAGGCCCAGGCGATCATCGTGATCGGCTCCAATATTACGGAGACGAATCCCCTTACGGCCGTGCGGATCAAGGAAGCGCTGCGCGTGTATCAGGCGCAAGTGGTCGTGATCGACTCCACCGTGACGAACATGGCCCGGCTCGCGTCCCATCCCGTCCTGATCAATCCGGGAACGGAAGGGCTCGTGATCGATGGACTCATCAAGGCCGCGTTGGAATTGGACTTGATCGACGAGGCAAGCGTCAAAAAGTACCCGCGGGCCTTCGAGGCCCTGAAGGCCGCCGTGGCTCATATTTCATTGGAGCGGATCGAGGCGCAGACCGGCATGTCGGTCGATTCCTTGAGGAGCACCGTGGCGATCTTCGCCGAAGCGCCCCGCTCCATCATCCTCTGCGCCGAGGGCATCGTCCGCCAAGCCAATGGCTGTCAGAACGTGTTGAAGCTGATCGACCTCGCCTGGATCACCGGCAAGCTGGGCCAGCCAGGTTGCGGGGTGAATACCGTGACGGAAGAGCCGAACGAGCAGGGCGCCGTGGACATGGGCGTCGCGCCGGAATTCCTTCCCGGGCAAGCCTCATTCAACGATCAAGCCGCGCGTGACCGTTTCGGCAAGGCCTGGAATATGCCGCTCCCGGCAGCCAGCTCCGGCGCGAACCTTGTCGAGATTCTCAATCGCTGCAAGAGCGGCGAGATTCGCGCCCTCTATGTGGTCGGCGAAAATCCCCTGGCAACCTTGCCCGCGTCGATGGGGGTTCGTGCTGCGCTGGATCGGTTGGAGTTGCTCGTCGTCCAGGATCCCTTTCTGACCGACACGGCTCGGATGGCCCATGCGGTGCTGCCTGCTTGCACCTCGGCGGAAAAGGACGGCACCTTCACCAATCTGGAAGGTCGCGTCCTGCGTGTCCGTGAGGCCATGGATCCGATCGGGGAAAGTTTGCCGGATTGGCATATCATGACGGCGCTGGCCAACGCGCTGGGTTGTGAGTGGGCCTATGAATCCTCGAACGATATTCAAGCCGAAATCATGAAATTGCTCCCCGGGTACTACAACCTTGGGCAGCCCCGCAAGGTCGTGCCGACGGTGGACCGTTATCTGTCCAGCGGCTATGCCTCCGAAGTCTCGGCGCGCTATCAGGCTTCTGCTCCAGCCCCTAAGGACCAGCGACCCTTCACGCTGCTGATGGGGCAGGTCCTCTATCACTCAGGCAAGATGTCCACGGCAGCGCCCGGTCTCATCAAGATCGCGCCCAATACCGGCCGGCTCAAGATGAATCCGCAAGATATGAAGCGGCTCGGAGTGAGTGAGGGGGCGAGGGTGCGCCTCACGTCGGATAGCGGTTCGCTCCAATTGGCGGTCCAGGCCGATCAGTTCGTCACGCCGCAGACCTGTTTCTTCCCGGAGCATTTCAATGAGCCTCCGGTGAAAGACCTGATGGCGGTCCAGATCGATCCGACGACCGGCGTGCCCTCGTTCAAGCAGACCCGCGTGACGATCGACAAGGCGTAAGGGGAAACAGGAAGCGCACATGCGTATCACCGTACTGATCAAAAAAATTCTCCAGGCCGCCCTGTTCTACGAGATCTGGGACGCGATGAAGGTCACGTTCAAGCATATGTTCCACAAGCCCATCACCTTCCAGTATCCGCGGGAGCAGCGGGTCCTCCCCGATACGCACCGGGGGGCGCTGGCCCTGTTGCGCTACGACGATCATCAGGAGCGCTGTGTCGGCTGCGACCTCTGCGAAGCCGCCTGCCCCTCCCGCTGCATCAAGGTTGTCAGCGCGGAAGATGTGAAGCGCCCGCTGCAGCGGTTCGCCAGCGAGTTCTATATCGACATTACGAAATGTGTGTTTTGCGGCTATTGCGTCGAGGCCTGTCCCGTCAACGCCCTGGCCATGACGAAGATGTATGAGTTTTCGACGCACGACAAACGCACCCTGCTGTTCGACAAGAAGCGGCTATACGACATCGGCGAGCGCCATCTCGACGATGCAAAAAAATACTTGTACGCGCATAATCAGGAAAAGAACGTTGAGGAAAGCCGGGAGTATCGGTATTACTTCCCGCAATCGGTGCTGAAGCCGACTCAACCACCACCGAAGCATTTGGGCTGAGTCGATTCATGGTTGTGGTCTTTTTTACTTATTTCGCATTGGCCAGCATCGTGGCAGGCGTGATGACGGTTGCGCTCAAGCACCCGGTCCATTGTGGTCTGGCGCTCCTGGCCCTGTTGCTCCATGTCTCCGGACTCTTCATCCTCCTCAACGCCGAGTTCCTCTGGGCCGTGCAGGTCATTGTCTATGCCGGCGCGATCCTTGTCCTCTACCTCTTCGTGCTGATGCTCTTGAATCTGAAAACCGACGACCGGTATTTCCATTCCTCCTACCGGTATTTCCTGGCGCCTGCTGCCATCGGATCGGCCTATGTCCTGTTTCTGCTGATGCGCTCACCTTTCAAGGGTGCGAAGGGCGATGCCCCCACGGTGGCGGTCCTCCAGGACGGCGATACCTACGCAGTCGGCATCAAGATGTTCAGCGATTATCTGTTGCAGTTTGAAATTGTCGGGGTGTTCCTGTTGGGCGCCATCATCGGAGCGATCGTGCTGGCGAAAACGCCGAAGCCGATCGTCGACAAACGTGATAGGTAAGGGGTTCACCCTGTTCAGTCCACGAGGCCTATGGTTCCTTTAAGCGCATATGTCGCCGTCAGCGCCGTCCTCTTTCTCACCGGCCTGCTCGGCGTGTTGATCCGGCGGAATTTCATCATCGTGTTGATGTCCGTCGAGATCATGTTGAACGCGGCCAATATCAACCTCGTCGCCTTTTCCTACTACCTGGAATCGATGGCAGGCCAACTGGTGGCCCTCTTTATCATTGCCATTGCAGCAGGGGAAGCGGCGATCGGGCTGGCCATTATCATCGTCGTGTTCCGTGGAAAGATTTCCACGAACGTGGACGAGATGAATCTTTTGAAGTGGTAACGTGACAGATTTATTGATCAAGCTGATTCCGGTGTTCCCTTTGCTGGCCGTGCTCCTGAACGGGCTCGCGGGCAAGCGCTATTCCCATGAGATCGCCCATCGCCTGGCCTGGGGATCGGTGGGCCTGTCCTTTCTCTGCACGCTCGGCGTCTTTGTCGACGTCGTCCAGACCGGCACCGCGCATGAAGTCGTCGCCTATCAATGGATTTTCGGCGGCGATCTGACGATCAATCTGGCCTACCTCGTCGATCCGCTCACCTGCATCATGTTGCTGGTGGTGACGGGCGTCGGTTTCCTGATCCATATCTACTCCGTCGGCTACATGCATGGAGAAGCGGGGTTCACCCGCTTCTTCACCTACATGAACCTCTTCATGGTCTCCATGCTGCTCCTCGTCATGGGGAACAACTATCTCGTCCTCTTCATCGGGTGGGAAGGGGTCGGGCTCTGCTCCTATCTCCTGATCGGCTACTATTACGACAAGGTCTCAGCCGCAAAGGCCGCCTCGAAAGCCTTCGTCGTGAACCGCATCGGCGATGCGGGCTTTCTATTGGCCATCTTCCTGATCTTCATCAATTTCAAGACGCTCGACTATACGAAGGTCTTCGCCCAGGTCGGGCAGCTTTCTCCGGACATGGCGACGGCGATCGCGCTCTGTCTCCTTGTCGGCGCAGTCGGCAAGTCCGCGCAGCTGCCCCTCTATACCTGGCTCCCCGATGCGATGGAGGGCCCGACCCCTGTCAGCGCCCTCATCCATGCTGCGACGATGGTGACGGCCGGGGTCTACATGATCGTGCGGAACCATGCCATCTTCGATCTGTCGCCCACGGCCATGACGATCGTCGGCGTCATCGGCGGTCTCACGGCCCTCTTTGCCGCGACCATCGGCCTGGTGCAAACGGATATCAAACGCGTCCTGGCCTATTCGACGGTGAGCCAGCTCGGCTATATGTTCCTGGGGTGCGGGATCGGGGCCTATACGGCCGCCGTGTTCCACCTCATGACCCATGCCTTCTTCAAGGCTCTTTTGTTCCTCTCGGCCGGATCGGTGATCCACGCGCTCTCGGGCGAGCAGGACATCAGAAAGATGGGCGGCCTCAGCTCGAAGATCCCCTGGACCTATCGTCTGTTCCTGATCGGCACCATCGCCATCGCAGGCATTCCTCCCTTGGCGGGGTTCTGGAGCAAAGATGAAATTCTGGCCCATGCCTTCACGCATGAGCATTATCTCTTGTATGGCATGGCCGCCATCGGCGCATTGCTGACGTCCTTCTATATGTTCCGCCTGACCTATCTGACGTTTTACGGCACGTCCCGCATGGATCACCATACGGCGGAACATGTCCATGAATCGCCGATGGTGATGGTCGGCCCCTTGATGGCGTTGGGCGTGCTGTCCATTTTCGGCGGGCTTCTGGGCTTTCCTCCCGAGCATGGCTGGCTCCATGGATTCCTGGCGCCGGTTGCGGGAGCGGGAGCCGAACATACCGCGAGCACCGGCCTGGTGCTGACGCTCATGATGGTGGCCACAGGGATCGCGTTGCTCGGCTGGGGCGTCGCGCATTATTTCTACAGTGTGAACCTCTCGGCGCCGGACCGGCTGGCGGCCAAGTTTCAGGCGGCCTATCAGACGCTGCTCGACAAGTACTACGTCGATGAGCTCTATGATCGGCTCTTTGTGGAGCCGACCAAAAAGTTGGGGGAGCTGCTCGATTGGTTCGACCGCACCGTGATCGATGGCCTCGTCCGTGGAGTGGCCCAGATGGCAGAATTGGGCGCGGCCGGCTCGACCTGGATGGAGAAGTATGTGGTCTACAGCGGCCTCAACGTGATCGGATACGGCAACCATCTCATCGCCAGACAGTGGCGGCAGCTGCAAAGCGGCATGGTGCATCATTATGCCGCGATCCTGGTGGCGGGCCTGTTCCTGTTGGCGGTGATTATTCAGCTCATCATGCAACTATAAGCACACTGTATGTTAGAAGAACTGGCCTCAACATTTCCCATTCTGACCTGCATCCTCTTCCTCCCCCTCGTCGGGGCCGTGGTCCTGTGGCTGGTCGAGGACGAGGACATGGTGCGGACCTCTGCCTTGACGATCGCGCTGGTGGAGTTGGCTCTCTCTGTGTTCGTGCTGCTCCGGTTTCTTCCTGATTCCGCCGCGATGCAGTTTACGGAACATGTGCCGTGGATTCCCGCCCTCGGGGTGAGCTATCACCTTGCGGTCGACGGGATCAGTGTACTGTTCGTCGGGCTGACGGCCTTCCTCACGGTCCTGATCGTCATCTATTCCTGGGACACAGTCCGCCATCAAGTGAAGCTCTATATGATGGCTCTGCTCGCGCTCGAAACGACGACGATGGGGGTCTTCCTCTCCATCGATTTGATCCTCTTCTTCGTCTTCTGGGAGTTGATGCTCATTCCCAGTTACTTCCTGATCAAGCTCTGGGGCGGAGGGGCGGAGCGGCATTACGCGGCGTTGAAATATGTGCTCTATACCCTGCTCGGCAGCGTCTTCATGCTGGTCGGCATTGCCCTCCTGGACCTCAATTACCACCAGTGGGCGACGCTGCACCATATGGATCCGACCTATTCGTTCGATCTGTTGGAACTGCTTGCCGTGCCGATTCCGCTCAGCCAGCAGATCCTCATTTTCTGGCTCCTGTTCCTCGGCTTTGCGTTCAAGGCCCCGCTGTTTCCGTTCCATACCTGGCTCCCGGACGCCCTCCTGGAAGGACCGATCGGCATGGCGGTGGTGCTGGCAGGGCTGAAGCTCGGGACGTTCGGCTTCATCCGCTTCAGCATTCCCTTGCTGCCGGATGCTTCGAAGAGTCAGACCGTGGTCACAGTCATCATGGTCCTGGGCTTGTTGGCTATTCTGTACGGGGCCATCATGGCGCTGATCCAGTCGGATTTCCGCCGGCTCCTGGCTTTCAGTAGCATCAGCCACCTCGGGTTCGTCGTGATCGGCCTGTTCGCTCTGAACTATCAGGGGCTCCAGGGCAGCCTGCTCACCATGATCAACTTGGGGTTCAGCACGGCAGGCCTGTTCTTTATCGCGGGCTTTCTCTATTCGCGGCAGCAGAGCACCGAACTGAGTGCCTTCGGTGGCATGGCCAAACAGACTCCTTTGCTCGCCAGCTTTTTCTTATTGATCGGACTGGCCTCGATCGGTCTGCCTGGCACCAATGGCTTCGTCGGAGAATTCCTGATCCTCCTGGGCACCTTCAAGGCCAATTGGCTGTACGGCGGGATCGCGGTCACCGGCGTGATCTTTGGCGCGGCCTATTTTCTCTGGTACTACGAGCGGGCGATGCTGGGACCGGTCGGGAAGGCGGTGAAGGATTCCCTTCGCGACCTGCATCCACGCGAAATGATCATTGCCTCGGCCCTGTCGGTCATGATTCTTTGGATTGGACTCTATCCCGCTCCCTTTTTGAGAATGATGAACGGGTCGGTGCAGGCGTTAGTCGATCGAGTGGACCGGGGCGCCATGCCGTCACTCGAGTCCAAGCCGCAGATAAGGGTGGATTGATCGTATGGGTGATTACGCACTGCTCTATATTCTCTTCGCTCCCTTCCTGGGAGCCATCGCGCTGATCTTCGTCTCCAACCGGCAGCCGATGCTCGTGCGGGGCATCGCGGCGGGATCGGCCTTCGTCTGTCTGCTATCCTCGCTCTATCTGTTCTACTCTTACGATTATGTGAAGGGCGGCTTCCAGTTCGTTCAGAAGTTCGAATGGTCGCGTCAGCTGGGGATTTCGCTCCACCTCGGGGTGGACGGCATCGGCACGCCGCTGGTGCTGGCCTCGGGGATCTTATTGTTCGCCGGCATTTTCGTCTCCTGGCACGTCAAAGACCGGACGAAAGAATTCTATATCTGGTTGCTCATCCTCGCCGCCGCCACGATCGGCGTCTTCATGTCGCTGGATCTGTTCTTCCTCTACTTCTTCTACGAGATGTCCGTGATCCCCATGTATCTCTTATTGGGCATGTGGGGCAGCCATACGAAGAAGTACAACGAGATGACGGACCCGGAAGGGTTGAAGTTGCGGGACTCGGTCGGATTTATCTACAACTTCGGTTCCAACAGTAAAGAATATGCCGCGATGAAGCTGGTGCTCTTCCTCTCGGCCTTTGCCGTCGCAGCCCTGATGGGTATTTTATTGATCTATAAGTATTCGGGGCTCAACACCTTCGACATTCTGGTTCTGCGCGAACATGCCAATTTGATGCATATCCCGGTTCTGGGCACGACGCTGGACAAGATCATCTGGCTGCTGATCTTCTTCGGGTTCGCCTCGATCGCTCCGCTCTGGCCGCTGCATTCCTGGTCGCCCGTGGGCCACGCCGCCGCTCCGGCCGCCACGAGCATGTTGCACGCGGGCGTGCTGATGAAGCTCGGCCACTTCTCCATCATCCGCGTGGCGTTCGAAATCCTGCCGGAGACGACCAGGGAGCTCATGCCCATCGCGGCCGTGCTCTGCATGTTCAGCATCGTCTATGGCGGTTTCGTGGCCTATTACGCCAAAGACACGAAATATGTCATCGGCTATTCCAGTTCGAGCCACATGGGCTATGTGTTCCTCGGCATGGCGGCACTGGACTACATCAGTTTGACCGGCGCGGTGATGTATATGTTCGCCCATGCCATGGCGACGGGGATGCTCTTCGCGATGGCCGGCTGGGTGTACGACCAGACCCATACCCGCGACATTCCCTCGCTCGGGGGGCTCGCGAACCGCATGCCGTTCATTTCCGGCTGCTTCGTGATCGGCTGCATGGCCTCGATCGGCGTGCCGGGCACGATCAACTTTATCGCCGAGGTCATGATCATCGTCGGCAGTTGGGAGAAGTATCCCTTCCAAGTCATCGTCGCCGTGGTCGGGATCGTGTTGACTCTGGCCTATCTGTTCAAGATGATGCGGGGGCTCTTCTACGGACCGATGGACCAGAAGTACAGTCACGCGCACGACGCCGTGTCTGCGGTGGATCGTTTGCCGCTCCTGATCATGATCACCGTCAGCATCGGATTCTTTTTCTTCCCCATGCATCTCTATAACGTGGTGCGATCCGGCGTGGACCCCTTGATCGCGAAGATCACCCGCGTCGTGCCGTTGGTTGCGGAATCTCCGGCCGTGAAGCTGGAGGCCCCAGGTGCCGGGAGCGCGTCTCTCGTCCTGAGCCCTGAGCCCGTAGACGCGGCTCCTGTGAGCGGAGGCCAGCCATGAATTTTTCGCTCACCATGTCTCCATCCGATCTGCTGTTGCTGTTGCCGGAAATCATCCTTACGGCTTGGCTCTGCCTGATCCTGATCGTCGATTTTTCGTTCCCCCGCTTGCCCAACGAGCAATTGGCCTATCTCAGCATCGCCGGGCTCGGTGCCACCCTCGGCTGCCTGGCCTGGTTCAACGTCGGCGGCGTGACCGGAACCCTCTTCGCGAACATGTTCGTGCTCGACCGGATGGCCCTGTTCTTCAAGATGTTCATCGTCGGCTCGACCATTTTGGTCATTCTGGCCTCGATCGACTATGTCCATCGATTCAAGTTCTTCCGCGGGGAATATTATTTCCTGGTCGTGATGTCGGCCCTCGGGATGATGTTCATGGCCTCCGCCAACGACCTCTTATCGGTGTTCGTCACGCTGGAATTCTCCACATTCGGGTTCTACGTGCTTGTCGCTTATCTCCGCGAGGACATGGCGTCGAATGAAGCGGGTATCAAGTTTTTCATCCTGGGCGTGTTTGCCGCAGGCCTCCTCGCCTATGGCATCAGCCTGGTCTACGGGGAAACGGGCCAACTGGTCTTTTCCGACATGAAGTTGACCCAGGTCACACCGGGGCTGGCCATCGGGTTCCTGCTGATTTTCGGCGCGCTGGGTTTCAAGATCGGCGCCGTGCCGTTCCACTCCTGGATTCCCGACACGTACCATGGCTCGCCGACGCCGGTGACGGCATTTCTGTCGATTGCACCGAAGGGGGCGGCCTTTGCCATTCTCCTCAGAATGTTCTTCGTCGCGCTGGCGACCTTTAAGCCGATCTGGGTCCTGTTGCTCGTGGCCGCATCCGTCCTGTCGATGACCTACGGCAACATCGTGGCCATCGCCCAGAAGAACATGAAGCGGCTCTTGGCCTATTCCGGTATCGCGCAGATCGGCAACGTGCTGATCGGGCTCGCAGCCGGGACCAAGATGGGCAACGATGCGATCCTGTTCTATCTCCTGACCTATCTCTTCGCGAACCTCGGGGCCTTCGCCATCATCATCGCCGTGAGTGAAGCGATCGGCAGCGAGGAGATCGACGACTACAGTGGCCTGGGCCGCCGGTCGCCTTTCCTCGCTTTTTCGATGCTGATTTTCTTGCTGTCGCTGGCCGGTGTGCCGCCGTTAGCCGGGTTCATCGGCAAGCTCTATATCTTTGTCGCGGCCATGAAGGAAGGGCTCTACGTGCTCATCACGGTGGGGCTCATCAACATCGTCATTTCCATGTACTACTACCTCATCGTCGTGAAGAAGATGTACATCAGCGAACCCCACGACCCGTCACCCATCAGGGTCTCCGGTCCGATCAAAGCGGTGCTGTACGTCTGTCTCGCCGGCACCCTCACGATCGGTATCTATCCGCAGCCCTTCACCGATTGGGTGGTCTCTGCCACGATGATGTTTTCAGGCTTGGTGGATTTACCCCTCACGGCCATTCCTCCTGCCGTCATCAATCCATAAGTGAGCCTCCGCTCCCGGCGCTGCAGGACGGAGCGCCGGGCTTCCGTGTGAACGATTGACGCTGCGCGCCGGCCCTCTCTATACTCGATTGCTGGACCACGATTCGAGATCCTATGGCACAGGACAAGAGTTTCCACAGGCCGTTCCCTCTCACCCGCTCAGCCGGATTTCTCCTGGCTGTCGTTATCGTCATGTCCAGCGGGCCTTCGGCAGCATCGGCCCAAAGCCTTATAGGGGACCGGCTGGGAGAAGGCCTCTCCATCTCCATCTGGAGCCCTCAAGCGAAATGTCCTGATGTTCCACCTTTGGTCGCCATTGACGTCGACCCGGAGCGTTACCGCTTTACCGTGCATTACTATCAGCAGGATGGCCTGACGAATCCTCTCGATATCCACCAATGGCAAGAGCGAACCGGCCACGACCTGGTCTTCAATGCCGGGCTCTTCCGCGAGAACTATGCCTATCTCGGACTGCTCTATGGAGAGGGCCGCTCGATGGGAAGCAGGCGGCATGGCACGTGGCTGGGATTGTTTGTGGCAGAACCGGCAGAGGCAGGCTCACGCCGCGCGAGGGTGCTGGACCTGACCTTTGACAGTTTTGATGAACAGCAGATTCCTTACCGGGAAGTGGCGCAATCCCTGATGCTCCTCGACCGGACCGGAAAAATTCGGGTCCGCCAAACAGGGAAGCGCGCGCACCAGACCCTCGTCGCAGAGCAAGGGGATGGGCACCTCCTCATCCTCAAGACCACGGATGTTGTCTCCCTCCATGCCCTGGGGGAATGTCTGCGGGACGCCTTTCCTTCGCTTCGTCAGGTTATGGCGATGGATGGAGGATCGTCCTCTGACGTCGCAGTCAGCCCGTCGCTCCGGCAAGCCACGTCCAAGATGGCAGGCTTTCACAGCTGGATTCCTTTGCTGGAAGAGAGCACCACGACTCACATCGGACTACCAGCGGTGATCGGGATCAGTCCGAGACGTGAGCAGGCAGGAGCCAAGACGAGATAGAGCAGATGAGATCGTGGCATGAGGATAGAGGCCCATGCAGGATGCTCAAAAAAGCCGTCCAGCAAGGCCGCAGCAAGCGAAGGGCCGAATCGTACCCGAGGGTACGTTGAGGGTCTGAGCGAAGCGAGAACGAAGCTGGCGGACTTTTTCAGCATCCTGCTAGCGGCGTTATTTTCCCAACGGAAATCCTGCCGCAACCCACGCATCCATGCTGCCGGTGAGGTTGTAGACATGACGGTAGCCCAAGTCCGCCAAGGTTTCCGCCGCAATGTTGCTCCGATGGCCGGACTGGCAATAGACCACCAGGTGGTCCTCCAGCTGGGCGCCGATGTCCCGATGTCGAGCCTTGATCTCCCGGAAGTCGATGTTCAGGTCTGTTCCTGGAATAAATCCTTCCGCATGTTCTTCCGTGGAACGGACATCGATCAAGATGAACCCCTTCTGGTTCATCGAGGGAGCCTTGGTCAATCCAGACCGCAATTGCTGAACGCTGAGCTGGTACGAATGATCGGCTGACACGCCACTAATCGTGACGGTCGATAGTAGAAACAGGCCGACAAGGGTTCTGACGATGGGCTTGGTCATGATGGGCCTCCTTACGATAGCTATGATAGGGATTGCATGAAGATTGGGTCAAGTTTTAGTCTCCTTGTTGCTCTTGCCTTAGTCGGCTGTGCCGAGGGGGCTAAGCTGGTTCAGGAGCGGGCCGATGGAGGGGTGGTGATCTATCCCTTCAAGGGAGAGCAGGGAGCGATCCTGGCCTCCTCTCGCAAGGACGCCATCGCCCTCATGCAGGAGAAGTGCGGCGGGCTTTATACCATTGTGCGCGAGGGGGAGACGAAAGGCCGAACCCGTATGGCAGGCCATGTCGAAGGGGCTCAAGAAATCATTCAGGAGCGCCGATGGGGGATTGAGTTTCGCTGTAAGTAGGGGGTCGCTAGGAGTGCGGTTGCGCGCTGGTCAGATCATCAATATCCAATAGGCTCAGAAGCGTCAGCCCTTCCGCTTCAATTTTCTTTCGGCCATCCTGTTCCTTCCGGTCCACGATCACCAAGGCATGGGTCACAATCAGTCCTGCGCCTCTGGCGGCAGCGACGGCTTTGAGGAGCGATCCTCCGCTGGTCAGCACATCATCGACGATCACCGCGCGATTCCCCGGCTGAAACGATCCTTCGATCAGCTTCCCGAGCCCATGGTCCTTCGCCTGTTTCCGCACCACAAAGGTTTTCCAGGTTCGCGGCGGCTTGGATGCGAAGGCAAAATCAGAGATGCTGGTGGCAATGGAAATGGCCCCGATCTCCAGTCCGCCGAGGCAATCGAGCTCGACAGACTTCAGCGCCTCGCAGGCCAAGTTGGCCACCAGTCTGCGCGAGCTTGGATGGGCCATGAGGGACCGGCAATCGACGTAGAAGGGGCTGGTTAAGCCGGACGCGAGGGTGAACCCTTTACCCTGGTCCCACTTGAACGATTTTGTGTCGTGGAAGGCTTTGGCTAATTCAGCTTTCAGGGGCAGCATGCTGTGACTCGACAATGTTCTGAAACAAAGTTTCGCATTGTACACTCGGCGAAGGGCAAAAAAGAATCCTCCGCTGTAAATTAATTCCTGCCCATGCATGCACAGACGCCCCGCGATCCTATTCAAGAAAATCGTTTGATCTGTTCCGCCAAGGTGTTCGCGACAAGATTTAGATCGAAGGGCCAGGCGTAACGGAGTTCGATGCCTGGATGCTTCGGCTTCAGATGGTCGAGGATTTCCGGAATCTCAACCTCCGAGTGCGAGCCGCCTGGCGTGAACATCGTCGTGGTTACGGTAATGTGGGTCGCGCCCTGCTTGATCAGCCCTTCCACCGACTCTTCCAGGGTCGGGGCGCAAAATTCGTTGTAGGCTACGGCAAAGAGGACCCCGTCCAGTTGCGCGCGCAAGCGCGCTGCGACTGCTTCGAGGCCTGCCTGATAGGGCTCCGTCTCAGCAGTCCTCGGCCAGCTTCGGATCTTGCCATCCAGCTCGATTTCTTCCTGGGAGCGAGGCAGCTTGGCAGCTCGCCGCTGAGCCTCCAATCGTTTTAGCCTCGTGACCAACTCCTGCGGGCAGTCTTTGGGAATCCCGCCATGACCAACCAGAATCACTCCTCGTACAGCCGCCATTACCGGACTCCTTTTATGCATGATTGCGCAGCATGAGTTCTTTTGGGTCAGGCCTAAGATAGATTTGATCCCGCAGATAGCTCACGTCAAAGACCTGGACATAGTGTTTGATCAGCGTCAACGGGACAACCAGCGGCGTGCGCTCGCGATGATAATCGTCAATCGCGCCCAATAGATCTGCCTTTTCCTGAGTGTTCAGCATCTTTTTGAAGTATCCCAGCATGTGCTGGAGCACGTTCACCTGTTTGCGCACCGTCGCCTTCATGGCCAAGGTCTTCATGAAGAGCTTGCCATAGAAGTTGGCGAGTGTCTTGGGGCTCTGTCGATGAGTGTGACCGACCAGCCGCCCGAGCGCTTGGTATTGTTGCGGACTATGGGCCATCAACAGATATTTGTGGATCGTGTGGAACTGCACCAGGGCCTGTCTCGTGACTTTGCCCTGCATGAAATCCTGCCAGCGGCGATAACAAAAGATCCGTTCGATGAAATTTTCTCTGATCGTTGGCTCGCAGAGCTTCCCTTCGTCCTCGACCGGAATCAGAGGGAACTGCTCGATGAAGGCCCGAGCAAACAGCCCGACCCCGTTTCCGTTCTGCTTCCCCTGCTCATTATAGATGCGAACCTGTTCGATGCCGCAGCTCGGCGAGTTCTTTTTGAACACGTATCCGGAGAGGTCCAGCTTTTGTAGTTCACGGATGCGCCGGACGCTCATCTTTTCGAGCGCCTTCGTGTGATCGATTCCGCTCTCGATGGTTACGAGCCTGGGATGGAGAGGATCGCCCACCAGCTTCATCGCGTCCCTGGGCGTGCCGAGACCGGCCTCCACTTCGGGACAGACTGGAACCCATTCCACATAACGGCCCAGCACGTCTGTGAGAAAACTGTCCCGCCTATGGCCCCCGTCAAAACGGACCTCGTCACCGAGGAGGCAGCGGCTGATGCCAAGACGGAGCGGCGCGGTTGTCATCTCGTCCTCTGTTGTCTGCCGAGGGCTAAATAGTCCTCGCGGGCTTGCCGGCGACCCACGATGGGCGAAAGCCGAACGTTCAACCTACGCTCGCTTCAACGCCATGCGTCCGGGATGCCAGTCCACCAGGTCTGTGGATTCGCCGTACGCCATTGAGTCTGTTGCTGCCACAACCGATCTGCCTCGCTCTTGTTCAGACGGGTGGCCATCGCGGCGCTCACGTCAGATTGTTGATGCACGCCGGTCTGAATCATCTCCTTCGCCATGCGGGCCAGCCCACCAGGAGGATCGATCAAATCTTGCGGATCCTTGTAGGCAAAATTCAGATACAACTGTTCCACTGTGTTCCACCGCTCCTCCCGAGACAGATGGTCTAAGTAGGCATCGATCGCATGGAACACATAGGTCAAATGGATATAGGCTTCGACGGAGGGTTCGTCGTCGATTTCTCTCTGGCAGACCTCCAGCGCCCGACGGTAATCGCCGGCCCCCAGATAGATATGCGCTTTCGTCAGGCTGGTCCGCGGTGAGCCAGCCGCAACGGCTGCCGGTTCACCAAACGCGGCACCCCCGCCAAGCATGACGATGAGTCCAAGAGCCGCAAATAGTTTCAGGCTGTTGATCATGATGCACCCCTATCGCGCCGGACCACCATGGGATCCCATCTCGCCCTTATAGAGTTTTTCGCTGGCGATCCTCGTGATCACTAGCTCGCGCAGCCCCACCCCTCCCCCTTCACCCCCAGTTTCACCACTGTGCCCGCTTCCCCGCGCACCATCTTCACCACCTGTTCATAGGTCTTACCGACTACCGCCGCACCGTTCACCGTCACCACCTCATCTCCGTGCTTCAGGCCTGCTTGCTGGGCAGGGCCCTCCGGATGCACATGGGCTACATACAACGAAGCAGGATCGCCGATACGTTCCGCCCCGACATGCAGCGACAGGCCGATCACCCCATTCGGCAGGTTGGCCTCGTCTCCGTGCGGTCGCTGGGCCTGACTCCCTGCCTTATCCTGCCCCTCGGCAGCCCTGACGTCGCTCGTTTTCCCTGAGATCTGAAACAGCACGACCGTTAACAGGCTCAACAATACGTAGCTGGTGATACCGATCTTCTTGGTCATCATGCGAATGCCTCCTTGTGAACTACCGTTGATGTGCGAATCCGAGTACCGAGAGTCCTGCGAGCAGCACGAGTGAATTCAGAGAAATCGATCGCTGAGGGAGACGTTCCATGCAGCTTGAAGGTTCGGATCGACAGCGCTGCGACGAAGGGCAAGAACACAACCTTGCCGATGGCAAAGGCGACGGCACGTGCATGAAGGTATCCCATTGACGAGATCATAAACGATGCCCATTCATCCTTTCGCGAGGATCGCCCGCAAGGCCGGTTCCAGCGTCGGGTAGCGAAAGACGTAGCCCCCGGAGAGCGCCTTCGCCGGATTGACCCGTTGGCCCGTGGTCATGAGCGTCCCGAGTTCACCCATCGCCATGTGTAGCGCGAAGCCAGGCAGGGGAAGCCAGGACGGCCGGTGGAGGACTTGCCCGAGCACCTTGCAGAACCGGTTCATCGTTACAGCCTCGGGAGCCACAGCATTGACGGGGCCAGAGACGCTCGGCATTGCGAGCAGCCACTGGATCAGACCGATGTGGTCACGCCGATGGATCCACGACACCCACTGAGTCCCCGGCATGATCGGCCCGCCAACGAAGAGCCGAAACGGCAACAGCATCTTCGGCAAGGCCCCGCCGTCTCGTTCGAGCACCATTCCGGTCCGTAACGTGACGACTCGCACACCGAACTCCGCAGCCCGAAGTGCCTCCGCTTCCCATGCGAGACAGAGATCGGCCAGAAATCCTTGGCCGCGCGCGGCGCCCTCATCCAGCAGGCGATCGTCGCTGGCCCCGTAGTAGCCGATACCGGAGGCACTAATCAGAATGCGCGGTTTCGAGGACCGGCGGGACAGGGCTTCTACCAGCAGACGAGTGGTGAGGACCCGGCTTTCTGTGAGGAGTCGCTTGCGGGCATCGCTCCAGCGGGCATCAGCAATGGGCGCACCGGCAAGATTGATGACAGCATCGGCACCTTCGAGACAATGCTCCCAAACTCCCGCCTCTTTGCCATTCCACTCGACGGCCGTGACGGTGGAGCCACAGGATCGTTGCGCCTCTTCCTTCCTTCTCGTGAGGAGAGTCACCCGATGCCCCTCCTGACTTAAGGATGCACATAAGGGCCGACCGATGAAGCCCGTTCCGCCGGTCACAATAATGTGCATGGTTCACCTCCTTTCGCGTGGCGCCGACAGTTCCTCTTCTGCTTTCTTACACCCAGCTTCTCTTGCGGATCAAGACGACAGGCCCCTCCATCGGGAGGGACCTGTCTGCCTCAGCGGGAGGCGCCGTGCGGAGTCGCGGCGCCACCCTAACGGGGAAAAGAAGCCGGCTGTCGTATCTCTGCTGGGGTCATCTGGTCTCATCGCATCGCCACGTCTAATTGTCTACTTCTGCTGAATCTGGTCTTCGAGACCCCGGACACAGCGAAAGCCCGTCCCGTGGGTCTGCAGCGCGAATCCGCCACGCCCGCGAGCCGTCGTCGTGATGTCCGACATCGGGCTATGCCAAGACCCGCCGCGAATCGATCGGACCACGCCTTTCTTGTCAGGACCCTGGGGATTCCGATCCGGCGCATGTTTGTAGTACTCAGCGTCATACCAATCCTGCACCCACTCTCGAGCATTGCCCGACATGTCCTTCACGCCGTAGGGTGAGTCGCCGCCTGGCAAGGACCCGACCGGATGTAAGGTTTTCTCTTCATCCCACTCACGGTCGAAGTTCGCCCGCTTCGCTGTCGCTGGTTCGTTGCCCCAGGGAAACAGCCGACCATCGGTGCCACGAGCGGCTTTCTCCCATTCCGCTTCCGTCGGGAGCCGCTTCTTCGCCCAGCTACAATAGGCCTTGGCGTCGTACCAGGTGGCCTGCACGACCGGAAGCTGTTCGATTCCCTTCATGGATAAGAGCGGGCCGGTGCCATAGGGATTCGGAGGGCTTCGGTGGCCTGTGGTCGCAACGAACACCAGATACCGTTCATTCGTCACTTCGACTTGATCGATCGCAAACTCGTCGAGGTCTACAGACCGCTGCGGCCACTCATCAGTCCGGCCTTTGCCTTCCGGATTCCCCATCAGAAATGGTCCAGCCGGAATCGTCACCATGGGGACTTGGTCGAGTTCCTTGGGCGCCGGCGGCGCTGCCATGACAGGCGCGAAGGCGGCAGCAGAGGCTAGGGCCATCATCGCAACGGTAGTGCGCCAGCTGGTTCCTCTTCTTCTCAGACCTTGTGTCATTTCTTCTGCTCCTTACTCCCTTCGATGGCTTTCGTGGTATGGACTTTCACTTGGCTCACGAGACGTTTCACCTCACGGCTGTCTCCCTGCGCGGCTGCTTCTTGCGCCTGGGTAATGAGGGTTCTGGCTTCGTGCAGGTGTTCTTCGATGTCCGCCTGCAGGGCAGGGGACGCGACCGTTCCCCCTAACGCGGCGCGATGATAGACCTCCCACGCGTGGTCCACATCATGCTCGGCCTCATGTACCGCCTGTGCGCTCTCCGGGTGCGAATGCCGGGCCGGATCAATGGGACCAGCCTGGAGGGGCGAGGCCCCGAGGAGCGCGATGAGAACGAGCCCTAGAAGAAGAATCTTGTCGTGTATCATAGGTCCGCCTCCGTCACGATCAAACCATTGAGAAGAACCGCTTCAACATTCCCTCACGGCCGTTTCATCATGGTTCTGGAATTATTCATTTCAGGCCACTAGTCAGGATGTCTGTCCTCAGAGGGGGACGGCGAGGCCGCCCCCCCCATCAGTCCTGCAGCTATTTCTTCTTCATGCTCTTCTTTATCAAATCGCGGGTCGCCAGGTATTCCTTGTTGCCCGGCTCCGAAGCCAGCGCCTGTTCGATGGAAGCCAGCGCCTCGGCGTTCTTCTCGACACCCATCGCGATTAATGCCTGTATGAAGGCATCGCGGCCTGCCTGCATCGCTTCATCGGACACCGTCTGCGCCGACTTCGCGCAACGGAACCCGAGGCCGACCCCATAGGAGTTATTGTCCGGCTGATTCCAGAACCGATGGCTTGTGTGGAGGGAGCTTTCCGGCGCGAGCCAGGAGCCACCGCGCAGTACCCTGACCGGGCCTTGATTGGCGAAGTTGTAGCCCTTCTCGGCGCCACGCGGATTCAGGGCAATGCTCTCCTTATAAAACTTCGGGTCATACCAATCCTCGACCCATTCAAAGACATTGCCCGCCATGTTGTAGACGCCAAACCCGCTGACACCCTCCGGGTAGGAATCCACTGGCGTGGTATGGCCGACATTCTGCCCGTAGTTAGCTTTCTTGGAATCAAGGGTATGGCCCCACGGATAATGGTTGTCGCCTTCCGGACCTTTGGCCGCTCGCTCCCATTCTGCTTCCGTCGGAAGGCGCTTGCCGTCCCATTTGCAGAAGGCGCTCGCGTCAGTCCAGCTTACGCCGACGACTGGCTGATTGGCCTTGCTGAGCCGCGGGTCATCCCAATAAGCTGGGGCCGGATGACCGGTGCCTTTCATAAACTCTTTATACCGAGCATTCGACGCCTCGTACTTGTCGATCAGATAGGCATCGAGCACGACCTGGTGCCTGGCTTCATCCGAATGTTCGTTGCTCCCCATGGTGAACTCACCCTTCGGGATGGGCACCATGTCCTTGTCGCTGCCCGGCATGTCCGCCGCAGTCGCGACTGAGATGGCTCCCGCCATCAACGCTACCCCCAATCCGACCTGGAATATTATTTGACTCCGCATGGGAAACCTCCTTGGTTTGAGAATGCCAGGACGACCCTGGTTGGTTGAACGCACTGCTAGTGACCTCCCGTCATTCTTTCGGCCCACCGACTCGGCATCGAACTCTGCCGGAGTTGGCGATTCTGCAGAATGACGGGGTCAACGAGCTCGCCACATTGCACGCAACGTATTGCGGCAAACTCCAATTCGCCGGTGCTGTTTAGTAAATCCAGACAGAAGTCATTCACCATGAGTCCGCCGCACCTGGCGCAGATCGATTTATGTTGGACTGTAGAAGAGATCGAGTGACTCCCGAGCTTCTCAGCTCTTGTTTGCTCCGATAATGCTCTTGCCATGTTGCCTCCTAGGCTTTATGTCCAATGTTTGAAGCAAGTATGTCTAACGTATAAAGCATTATGTCCAATGTGTCAAGTGTTACAACGAAAAATATTTGACAAACATTGGACATGATAATACAATGGGCCAGTAAATATGAATACTCATAGAATTCATAGGGTTGCAAAGCTTACAGGCCTCTCGAAGGATGTCATTCGCATCTGGGAGAGGCGATACGGGCTTGTCGTACCCTCCAGAAGCTCCAATCGCTATCGCGAATATAGTGACGAGGAAGTGGCGCTCCTCCGCTTTCTGAAGGCGCAGATGGAGCAAGGCGCGACGATCGGTGCACTGGCGGAAGAGGGGCGTGAGTCGCTGGTCGCACGGATGCACGTCGCGACTCCTGTGTCGGCGGAGGAACAGAAGCCCCATGAGCGTCTGCTAGATGATTTGGTTGGCTTGCTCGACCCGCTCGATAAGGCAGGATTCGAGCGCAAACTGAACGGAGCAGTGGCCGTCATTCCGTTTGAAGAGGCCGTCCAGCGGATTCTGCTCCCATTGCAACGGCGCATCGGGGAGCTCTGGCACCAGGGCCGAATCACTGTTGCCGTCGAACATTATGTGACGAAGATCGCCCAGCAGAAATTGTTTTCGGTCATGAACCAGCTTCCGGTGAATGAATTCGGACCACGAGTTCTGATTGCCTGTCCGGAAGGTGAAACGCATGAGATCGGAGCCCAGGCCGTGGCCTACCTAGCCGCGACCAGAGGGTGCCACGTCTATTACCTTGGCCCGAACCTTCCCGTTGCTGCTCTGGTGGATTTTTGCGATCGGATACATCCGGATCTCGTGCTGCTCTCGCTGACCGAAATCAAATCAGATACCGAGGCTCGTCAGCTCCTCAAAGAGCTCGCACCCCTGTCGGCGCGCTGGGCCGTGGCGGTCGGGGGCCAAGGCGCCTGTGCCATCGGAGATCTGCTTCGTGAAACCAAGATTGAATTGCTCGATGATCTCACCGCCCTCCATAGACGCCTGCTGATGCTTCTTTCCGCCAACATGCGGGCCTCGCGATCGTAATAAAGAACTCACGCGCCCATGAACGTTTGTTCGCCTAAAAGGTAAATGGGGCGCTGGCTCCAAAGCCTTCGGTGGGCGGCAATCAGTATGATCGTGCGCAAAAGAGCCTGAAGCCGTTTGCTATACTTGATGGATTGTTTGGCCGGTGGTCCTTGGTCTGCAATCCTGAATGCGATGGCGCAGTGGAAGAGAGGAGTGAATCGACATGGTGCAATTTTTCGTGCTGTTGTTTCTGGCTGGCACGTTGGGGGCCTGTACGGGAGCGGGAGTGACCGATGCCGAAGGTCAGGCGAGAGCGGCCCAAGCCAATACGATGAGGGATACGCCAGTCGGATTTAGCGTCTGGTCATTGTTCAGCGGGAATGAGGAGATCGTTCATAAGCGGCTCGATGGGGGACTCGGGAAAACGAAGGCAGAGGAGAGCGCCACGTTCGGTGAGCCGTTCCAATGTAATAAACCTCCGGCAGGGGGAGAGGTCTGCGGGTGGTATGACGGGGGCATGAGCAGTGGGGGCATAACCGATTCGAGCCAGCATCGCGTCTTTTACACGTTCGATAAAAACGGCAAAGCCAGCGAGTGGAGCTACCAAGGCCTCTACGGCAAACATAACAGCCGCGATGCGTCGCTCCCACAGCCAGGGACAGGTTCGCAGGGGAAGAAGTGAGCCGGGGCTGTTCTTGGTAATATTACTGCCCGATGGGATGAACCTCAATCAGGAGCTCGTCAAGCAAGGCGGGTGCTGGTGGTATCGGAAGTATGCGCCAGGGGATACGGTGCCGGAAGGGCTAGAGACGGAAGCGCGAGAGGCAAGAAGAGGATTGTGAGCTGACCCGCAGCCTATGCCGCCGTGGGAGTGGAGGAAGGGTAGGCGTGAAAACCGTTAGACTTGTCGAGCTCCATCTGGATCTCGACGGACATGACCGACTTGCTCGAAGTGGCTCTATTGGTCTTGTAATCTTCTAATTGCCACATCTTCACTAGATTCCCTTTGTGATGAATGGTGTCTGGATTGACGTATAACGTTGCATCGTTGGGTGCGCCAATATCCACCTATTCCGCATACGCTGGTTTATTACCAAAAACCAGGAGCAGTATCAGGAAGAGTTGTTGTGTCATACGAATCCCCTCCGCGAAGGCGCCTAGGCTTCTATTAACTCCTCCATCTTGTTCAACGCGATTCTAATTTTCAACTGCGGCTGTTCCTCAACGTGACCTGACAGCTCAAAGGCTCTATCATTTGTGATTATATGGCCGCTGAGTATAAGCCGAAATGGAGTAAGAGGACCAAAGACCGAATTCTGAAGGTCGGAGTATTTGACAACATCTATTGTTCCTGAAATCTGATTCTTCTCATCGAACCTGTATTTTCCTCGGTAGTAATGTGAGGCATCCCCGCCGTGTATCGTGTTGTCTCTAAAAATGGCAATACCGCAGCCCGCTATTTGCAGGCTTGAGGTAAATGCCGCTGAGAAGATTCCTGAAGTCATGGTAGATCCCTCCCTTTAAGGACGACACTACCGGGGCAGGTTATTCAGTGTCAAACGGAAGCTGAGTGGGAGTGGGGAGCGAAGATGGCGTAGCCGTTGGGCTAAAGGTCAATAGGTGCAGAAGAGTGGGTGGATACCTACGAACCTTTCGAGGTACACTTGCCGCCAATGACGCCCGAAGACCTTATCCGTGAAATTTCCCAACAAATCGTTCAGGAGCAATTGCTTCATAATGGAATTTTCTACCTCGTTTTGTTGGCATTGTTATTTCTCAGCTCCGTCACAACTGCATTCGTGGGCTCGTATATCCAAAAGCGCGGGGAGACCTATGCGACCAAGGCAGATTTTGAGCAGTTAATTTCCCAACTACGCGCTACGACTACTGCAGCCGAAGAGGTTAGGACTGAAATAGCGCACTCCGATTGGACAAACAAAGAGTGGAAGACTCTTCGCCGCGTCAAGCTGGAAGAGCTGCTCGGTGCGGTTTACGCAGTTCAATACTGGCTCGACAAGGAATTAAGTGGCCGATTGTATAATTATAATCAGTCGAGGGAGTCAGAATTATCCCCTTTCTGGAAGGTCGATATTATCGCTAGCCTATACTTCCCTGATCTGTGCGATGAGGTCAAAGTTCTATCGGAGGCCTACCACTGCTATAACATTTGGGTGCTGCAGTCTCAGGGGAGACTGCTGGAGGCTGGCAACGATTCTGCTAGACGAACGGCTGTTTTTGAGGCTGTCTCGCAGGAAATAAAACCACACCATGAAAAGCTTCTGCAGTCTATATCCGAGATTCAACGAAAAGCCCCCGCAATCATGAAAGAGATCGTGGGGATCTAATCTGTCATTATATTCGAGCCCTTTCTCCCTAGATCACTCCGAAATCCAACTTATCCCGTAGGCTCTTCTCTACCCCCACATACCGCAGCTTCGCCAATTCGTCCAATAGGAGTTTCATCGGCAGCTTGTCCCGATGGGAATACACTTGCTCGCGTACCGTTCCTGTCGTGTGACCGGCCAGTACCTCGACAATGTGATGGGTTGCGCCTGTCGCGTGCAACTTGAGGATGCTTCCATGGCGAAAGCTAAGCGGCAGAAAAAGACTCCAGGCCCCTTTTGTTTTTTCGAAATATCTGGCCGTCTTCACGATGGACCGTATAGTAAACGCATTGGAGTAGGCCCAATGCAGCGCAAGTAGTCGTGATGTTTGAGGATATAAGTGGCATGAATTCTCAGTGAGGTGTGAGGCAAGATTACGCTGGGTAGCGTTCGTCAAATGGATATAATCTGGGAGTTTGCTTTTGAAACGCTTGGGCCAACCAGTGCCGACGCTGGAATTTTCGCCTACCCCGTCAAAGCCCTAATTGAAATCCATCTGGACGCTAAGCATTTCTGCATGCGCATTTTTTGTTGCCTTATTAAAGGCGTCCATGTTTTTGAATTGCTCGTCAAAGCTACCCTGCATTCTTCCGGATATTTTATCGGGAGTGACCATCTCAGTCAGCGAAGTAAGTACTTTAGCCGCTGTTGAGCAAACATCCGCTCTTGCGAGCTCGGCGAAGACCACCATTCTGCGTATTCGAAGTTCGAGCTCAGAAAGGGAGGCATTGAGGGCGGTAAGCT
This sequence comes from Nitrospirota bacterium, assembly GCA_026387665.1. Classification (NCBI taxonomy): domain Bacteria; kingdom Pseudomonadati; phylum Nitrospirota; species Nitrospirota bacterium. Next base: position 965 of record JAPLLG010000013.1, on the reverse strand, counting down.
CTTGCTGGTATTTGACGCCCACCTCTGAATTTGGGTCCTTCAGGATCGTGAGTTGATTCAGTAGCGCCAGATAGCGTTCGAAGGATTTCATGAACTCCTGGCATGTCCCAAAGAACTCGTCGGCCCATTTCTGACGGAAGCTTGACCGTGTTGCGATTGCAGACTTGAAGCCCTCAAGAGTTTTGTCGTGCTCGTACTTTATTGACGCTTCAAGGCGCGCCTTGATCCACAAAGTAGACAGGAATTGCAGTGCGGCAACAAGTAACACGGCAACGCTTAAATCGGTCCATCCGAGATGCGTAAGAATTGTGGAGACGGCTTCCTCCGGAGTAGGGCTCATTGCTCCTCCTTCTTTGTGGAACTTGAAATAGGCACTGCAAGGCTGGCGTTATCTTTCAGCGACAGAGAAATTATAACTACGTACTATCAGCAGGTCAATTGCTGACTTTTTGTGCTGATGGGCTACCATACGGGCATGCGGCTGGAAGAGATTCTCACCTTGACGTGGGATCGTGTGGACTTGGAGAAGGGTCGGATCTTTATTCCAGGCCATCTCACCAAGACAGGGCAATAGCGGCTTGTCCCGATCACGCCAACCCTACGGTGGGAAATTCAGCGGCTACGGGCGCTGGATGGTGTGACACGCATTCAGGGGCTCGTCTTTCACAAGAACGGGGGGGAACTGAGTCATACCTATCGAGAAGTGCGGCGGCTGTGCAAGGAGCAGAAGATTGAAGACTTTGTGTTCCATGACCTCCGGCACTGTGCCGTGACGAACCTCGCAGACTCAGGGGTCGATACCGAACGATCATGAAGATCGTCGGCCATTCCTCTGTGGAAATGTTTCTCCGCTATCGCACGATCAAGGCGGAGACGCTCGACGCTGCCATGACTCGCCTGAACACGCTAATAACGCGGCATGAGAACGCCGCTCGCCAAGTCCCTGGAATCGCTGCACTATAGAG